>JAUCQB010000075.1 GCA_030372985.1 Phycisphaerae bacterium | reverse complement strand
GCGGGGGGACTTTGCGGTAAAAGTTCTCGATGACGTTGGTGCTGCCGTCGGCGCGGCAGAGCGGGAAATAGGCGCAGGACCGGCGGTAGTGGAAACAGAAGGCGGTGTTCTGGTAGAAGACGCCGCGCCGGCGAGCGTCGAGAAAGGCTTGGGTCAGTTCCCAGAGTTCGGACTGCAGCGTCTCGAACCGGTCGCGGGAGAGATAAAGCATCTCCCGGTGGAACATGCCGGGCTCGGTGTACTTGGCGGCCAACCGCTCCTGAAACTCGTCGTCGCTTTCCGGCAGTCTGCGTTTGGCGCTGCTCTTGCCGGTCTTGGACTTTGCGATCAGATCGGCCCGCCGCGCCTCGAACTCGGCTTCGGTTTCACCGCGTCCCTGTTGCAGACGGGCCTTGACCAGGATGTTGTAGAGAACGCCCGCGATGCGGATGCCGAGCGTCTGTTCCACGTAGCGGGAGTAGAGGACGATCTGGAAGTCGGTCCAGAGCCGCTCCAGGTAGTCCGCATCCACCTGCGAGGCGGTTTTGTGCTCGAGCAGGAAATGCTCGTCGCCGATTCGGACGACGCCGTCCACCTTTCCGGCCAGCACGAAGCTTCTGGATGAAGCGCCGGTGGCCGGGTTGACGATGCCCCCCTTGAAGGTCTTTTCGAGGGAGACGACATCGAACTCCTCGCTCGCATAGCAGGCCGCGTAGCCTTTCATCATCGCCGCGGCCAGATGCCATTCCCGCTTCTGGTCCTCCTCTTGTGCGCGGTTGGGGTAGGTCCGGTCGATGAAATCGAGGACGAGTCCCAGGTCCCTGCAGCCGTGCCAGATCTCCAGGCACTTGTGGATCACCGTGCCGAAGGCCAGGTTGTGGTCCCGTTCCAGGGGAACCAGTTCCTGGATGTAGCGCCACTCGCAGGCCTTGCGGCAGTTGCGGAACAGGCTCCACATCGAATAGGTGGTGGTCGTTTTCGTTTCCATCACGCGGCCCCCGTGGCTTTGAGTTCGGGGCCGACGGGCGGAGGACCGCCCACTCGTTCGACCTTGAAGGCCTCTTCGCCGAACTCTCGGGTGAGAAAACCGGTGAAGATGCGGGCGATGGCGCGCCCGACTTCGGTCGCCGCATCCACGATGCAGGAGCGCTTGTGCGAGTCCAGGCAGAAGGACGCGTCCAGCCGCACGAGCGATCGGCCGTGAAGGCTCTCGGCGGCGAGCACCGCCAGGAGCAGGGACTCCTCGACGTCCCGGATCGGGACCTTGGAGTCGAAGTTGTATCGGTAAAGTTCTCGGTTCATGTTTGATGCCTCCATTCCGTTCAGTAAGGTCTATTGGAGGGCGCGCCCGGGCCGGATGCTTTCGGCTGCCTCTCGGACGCCTTCCGTGCATCCGACCCGCTCATTACCTACCGGAGGCGG
>JAUCQB010000074.1 GCA_030372985.1 Phycisphaerae bacterium | reverse complement strand
CCCGAACACCACCTCTTGGGCGTGCTTCCGCCCTTCCACGTTTTCGGCCTGACGATACTCAATCTCGTGCCCATCCTGCTCGGGGCGACAGTAACATTCATCCCGCGGTTCTCCGCCCAGGCTGTCTATGAAACCATTGCGGCGGATCCCGGCATATCTCTGCTGCTGGCGGTACCGAGCATGTACGCCGCCATCTCGCGGCTCAAGTCGATCGACGCCTCCCGGTGGCGCGGGGTCAGAATCGCGGTCAGCGGCGGCGAACCCCTGCCCCGCAAGATCTACGACCTGATGCTTGAGAAAACCGGCATCCGACTCATGGAAGGCTACGGTATGACCGAGGCGTCTCCGGTCATTTCCTGCGATCTCCCGTCCGTTCATCGCGCGGGCACCGTTGGTTTGCCCCTGCCAGGTGTCGAGGTCCAGGTCCGCAACGAGAACGGGCAGGCATTGCCGAACAGCCAGACGGGCGAGCTGTATGTTCGCGGCCCCTCGGTGATGAAAGGGTACCACAACCGGCCGGAGGAGACGACAGCGGTCCTCGACAAGGACGGGTGGTTGCGAACCGGAGACATCGTCCAAATCGCCGACGACGGCCACATCACCATCACCGGCCGCAGCAAGGACATCATCATCGTCGGCGGCGAAAACGTCTACCCGCGCGAGATCGAGGCGGTCCTCGAGCAGCATCCCGCCGTCCAGGAATCCGCGGTCGTTGGCCAGATCGACAGCATGCGGGGCGAGGTGGTTGTCGGCTTCGTCATCCTCAACGAGGGTGCCGAAGTCACGGAAGCCGACTTGAGAGCCTTCTGTCGGGACCACCTGGCCGGCTTTAAGGTGCCCCGGACAATCCTCTTCCGTGACAATCTGCCCCGGGCGCCGAGCGGAAAAATCCTGAAACGCGAACTGATGGCCAGCTTGCCTGGCACCTCCTCTGATGAGGCGTAGAACCGGCCGCCACAAGCCCTTCATAGCACGCCCGCCTGGCCGGCCGACAGGTCATCCGCAGGGTGCTTTTTCACTGGCCTCAAGGGCACACTGAGCTATAATAGATACGTGAGCAAGTCAAATCGTTTCAAAGCCGCGAGTCCCTGCGAACCCGGTGATCAATGGGCATGCTTGCGGTTGATCCGTCGATTCGAGCACCGTCTTGGGGGGCGGTTGATCCTTCCCGGCAAAGCCCCCGGTCAACCGGGAGGGTACGTTGTGCGCACGACCACGGCGCAGTATCACAACCGGCCTGCCGGTCGGTGTTGAGCCATCGGTCAAACTGCGGGGCGTGAGAATGGCGGCAGTGAACAGTTGAGGGCGGGTGAGATGTGTAACGTGCCCAGATGACAACAGGAGGTGTGCGATGGAACTGGTAACACAGTTCTCCGTGTTCATGGTCAACAAGCCGGGCGTTCTGGCCCAGGTGGCGCAACGGCTTGCCGAGGCCAAGATCAACGTTCTGGCGATGACAGTCATGGACTCCAGCGAGCACGGTGTCCTGCGGCTGGTGACCACCGACGTCGAGAAAGCAAGAGCGGCCCTCCGCAAGCTGAATCTGCCCACGACGGAGACCGAGGTGCTGATGGTTGAGATGCCCAATCGCCCCGGCGCCTTGGCCGACATCTGCATGCGTTTTGCCCACGCACACGTCAACATCAGCTACGCGTACTGCACGACCGGAGGTACCGGCGGCAAGGCACGGGCGGTGTTCAAGCTGGCCGACACCCGCAAGGCTCTCAAGGTGCTCTCGAATCCCGAGCCCAAACGCCGTCAACAGAACCACCGCCGGCCAATGATCCGGAGGTAGGCTCCACGCCACCGGACAACCTCCATCCGGAGGCAACCGTGTCGGCCGAAGACAGACTGCAGCCGGGCACCCGAAACATCGGGCACGCCGGGGGATTATCGACCTTGTCGTTGGCGACCCTTTCCCCGCCGGTCTCATAACGGCGAGTTTACACCTGCTGCCAGGTTTCTGATCGAACACACTCCAACCGTCGTCTCCTCCGAGGCATCACAACCTCTTCTCGGTCCTTGACCTCCCGGCAGGCGGAGGCATAAAAACAGCAGCATTCAGGGGAAAGAAGCCATGAGGGATACGTACAGGTATTCCCTACTGCTCAGGCAGAGGGGACAAGGATACGCGCTGGCCTTGGCGGTGCTGGCCATGGCCGCAGGCTGCTCTAATTCAGGCCGGGATTTCCGCCCGGAGGATCAATTCGGCAGGACCTACTATATTGAAGGTGCCGGCAACTGGGGTTTCGGTCGACTGGCCGTGCCGGAGGGCCTGCGCGATGCCGGATATCAAGGCAGAATCGCGTCCTATCGGTGGTCGGTGACGCTCAACCCGCTGCTCGACCAGACCGTCTGCCGGGGCGTGGCCAAGTCCCAGGGCAAGAGACTGGCAAAGGAGATCGAGCACTATCTGGATGAGTATCCGAACAACGAGGTTCATATCATCGGACAGTCTGCCGGGACGGGCGTGGCCGTCTGGGCGTGCGAGCACCTGAACCCACCCGCCAAAGTCGGCAATGTGATCCTGCTCAGTTCGAGCCTCTCATCCGACTATGACATGAGCAAGGCGCTGGCCAACATCCGCGGAACCGTGTTTGTCTATTACTCCCCCCACGACGGCATACTCGGCGGACCCGTCCGACTGCTGGGCACCATCGACGGCACATTAGGCTCGCAAGCTGCCGGACTGGTCGGCCTCCAGTGTTCGTCTTCGAAGATTCGCAACATTCCCTGGAACCACCGATTCGAGGCCTACGGCTGGACCGGCACGCACGTCAGCACCGTGCAGGCGGACTTCGTCAGGCACGTGTTGTCGCAGCACGTCATGCCTGAGACTCACGTCCTCACCGCAGAGGTCGCACACAGCACAGAGCCGGGATCATCCGTTCGACAGTGACTCTTGCCGGAAAGCATGGGGCTGTCACCCAAGGAGGTGGACGCGAATCACGACCGAGTTCGGCGACCGCGAAGTGCGGCAAGGGATTCAGCAAGGCCCGCCGCTGCCAGGACCACGACAAGCGGCATGACCGGCAGGCGGTACCTGACGCTCCCGACATAGACCATGTGGAGCAACGTGAACGCCGCCACCGGCAGCAGCAGAACCGCCCATGCCGCCAAGGCTCGACGCTGGGCCCACCATCCCAGGACGGCCAGCACGAGAATCGAGATCGTCCACGCGGCACCGACCAATCCCGCAGCACTGCCGCGATAGTTCTCAACATTGGGCCAAGGACTCCAGGTTCGGCGGAACTTGGCCCATGCCAGCCGAATCGCCCGGCCGGGGTCCTGCCGGATTGCCGACCATGCTTGATTGCGGAAGAAACGGTCCCACTCAACCTCGCTCAAGCCCCGCACCTGCGGCATCGTCTTGGTGTGAGCCAGATCGCTGGCCCCCGTCGCTCCGGGCTGAAATCCATCATAGAGGGAAATACCACCCCTCGTCGTCAACCATCGCCACTCGCCGATCACTCGACGGTTCCTGGCTGCCCAGGGGCTCAAACCGGCTGCGACCAGGATGAGCACGACCACCCCTGCCACCAGCCCTTGCCGGTCCAATCGCCGGGCCAGCACAATCGCAACACAAGCCAGAGGAACCAGAATCACCGACGAGGGGCGCAGCATCAGGCACAACCACAGCATCAGGGCAACCCCAATCACCCAACCGGCACCAGCCCGGCGGTTGCGTTGGCACAGCGGTAACACGCACGCCCATGCCAGTACCAGGGCAACCGTAAACAGCGTCTCGGTGAGCAACAAACCCGAAAAGAACACAAGGAACGGATCAAACGCCGCCGCCAGGCCGGCAAGCACCGGTACCGTCGCACCCGAAACGGCTCGCTCCGATTCTGAGCCTGCCAACGACAGCCACCGAACGGCCAGGAGGTACACGCCCGGGGCGACCAAAGCCCCCAGAACCGCCTGGATCAGTCGAGCCCAATACAGCCGCCTGTGCAACGAAACATCTGCCCGATCCGCAAAGAGAGCCAAGAAAGCCGGATAGCCCGGCATGTACGTGGCTCGGTAGCCAAACTCGTCAACCAGACCCTCGCCGGCGGCCAGCGACCTGGCGACATCCCAATAAGCCTCCTCGTCGGGGTATTCGTGTCCGGGCGAATCCTCACCGCCGCACCGGAAACAGACCCACCCGGCGCGCAGACCGCCGGCGATCACGAACAGCACGATCAACCAGCCCCATCGCCGCATTCGTGAGCCGCAGGCTGTATTATTCATCACGGTAGCCCGTCCTGGGACTCGCTCAATCACGCGGAGTGGACAACTGCCGAGCCGACAGACGCATCACGCGCCGCGTTGCTTCAGTCAGGCGAACGCGATCGTCGATCCGCAGCGGCACCACCCAGATCGGACCCAGCCGATCGCACAATAACACCGTTCGCTCTCGCACGTCGGCGTCAATCTTCTCATCAATGAAGAAATCCGACAACTTCTTGAGCTCGCTCATCCCAAGCGGCAGAAACCGGTCACCTGGACGGCGCAGGCGGGCGATCAGCGGAAAATGTACCTGGTCGGCGTCGATCCACTCCTCCCAGGACACCTGCCCGCGTGAGGCGGCCGTTCGGATGTGCTCGGCAATCACGCCCTGGTCGGCGGAAATGGTCTCGACGCTCAGCTCGATGCCGAACGACAGCAGGAGGGTCTTGCCCTCAGCAGCCACTCGCATCTCGGCGGGAGCCGCCGTTTCCCCCACGGGCTCGGCCACCAGTTGCAGTGCCAGCCGATCGTACTTCCTGACAACACGCAAGCCGCCGGGCAGGTCCATCGCTTTGCTGCCCTCGGTCTCGTCGGTCATCGCGGCGACGGCGATCAGGTGCGAATATCCGATTTCCGCTTCACTGACGCCCAGAAGCAGCATCGCCTCACGAATCAACTGCGTTTTCATGAGGCGTGGTTTTCGAGCCAGCGAGGTGCTCAGCAACACAATCTGCCGGTCATCGCGCTCGACAATGATGGACTCCAGCATCCGCCCGGCTGTTTCCGTGAGGTATTCGTCCACGTCGCGGGCCTGCTCGCCCAGGCGAACAAGAGCCTCGGCAACCTGTGGATTGATGGAGTCCCGCAACAGCGGCAGTATGTCCTTACGGATGCGGTTTCGCGTGTAACTGTCGGCATCGTTGGTCGCATCATGGCGGAAAGACAGACCGCGGTCGCGAACGTACTCCTCGATCTCGCTTCGGCGAAACGACAGCATCGGCCGGACCACTTGAACGTCGCTGCCCGGCCGGATCGGCCGCGATGCCCGGATCCCGCCCAATCCGCGCAGCCCGGTGCCCCGAACGATCCGATGCAGGATCGTCTCGGCGTTGTCGTCGGCATGGTGTGCCAGCACCACGAGCCTGACCCCCGACTTGAGGCAGACCCGCTCGAGGAACTCGAAACGGCATCGTCGAGCGGCCTGCTCGATGGAGACCCCGTCCTGCGAGGCCCGCCCCCGAACATCAGCAGTTCCGACCGTGCAGTCCAGAAGCAGACCCTCGGCCAGCTCGCGTACGAATTTCGCATCCTTGTCCGCCTCGATGCCGCGAAGCTGATGGTTGAGGTGGGCAACGTGAATCTTCAGTCCCCACTCTCGCCGGTTCAGCGAACACAGGAGATGAAGCATCGCCACCGAGTCGGCTCCGCCGGATACCCCCGCCACAACCATCGTTCCGCGGGGCACGAGGCCGTTTCGCTCGGCATCCTGGGCAAATCGAGATTCGAGATCTTCAGCAGTCATAAGTCAGAGGCATTCCAGAATCCAGGCAACCCCCGCTCGCCCGGAACCCGCTACGACGGTTTTCCATGCTCGATTCCCGCTTCCGGACGCGCCACCTCGAAGGCTCAAGCGATCCGAGCCGGTAAAGAGGCTATATTCTATCCCGCGCATGCGCCGGTTGCCATGATCATCGTCCTCGCCTACCTTTGTGACCGTCCGTGACACAAATGCCCGGCGGGAGAAACGAAATGATGCTATCACACGCGGTACTGATGACGGCAGGCATGCTCGGATATGCCGCCGGACCGATCACGATGTACGATCTTCGGTATGCGTTGAGATTCAACGCACAGAATCCGCAAGAGGTGGCCGCCGCCTGGGACCACGTCCACGCAGTTGCCACGCTACAGGGCATCGTCAATCGCCAGGAGGCCAGCCTGTATGTCCTCTTTGTGGAGTCAGGCGGCCGGTGCGTGGATCAATACTGGCTGGGGCGCATGTCCGAACCCGGCCAGTGGCTTGCCGGACGCAAGCGGGCGATGGTCCCGAACCTCGCGGCGCTGATCGACCGGTATAAGAAGTCCATCAAAGGGGCGGTCGTCTACGACCCCGCGGTCCCGGCGACCAGCAACCTCGCCTCGACCATCGCCGGCGTCGAGAACCTCATCGCCGTCCGCTACGACCCTTCGCCCGGCAGCCTGTACAACCAGATCATCGCCTCGGGTCCGCGCCTTCCGGTCGTGAAACGATTGGTCAACGAGGACGGCTCACGCATGTTCACCGGCCAGGGCACAATCCCCGGCACCGACCGGCCGTCCACCGGCAGCGCCAAGTGCGACGCCTACCTGTGGCTCAAGCACCACTACATCGACACCGGCAAGGTGGAGCCAGGTTATGCCGGGTACTACATCGACTCGTTCTGGCAGACATGCCCGACGGTCGCTGGCCCAAACCAGCACACCCTCACCAATCACGATTTCTTCGTCGCGAAGAAGGCGTTTTTCTTCGATCTCAGCGTCTGGGCCGACGAGACACCGATCGATGACCGTGGCCAGAAACCCGGCACAGACCTCGAGACCTTCAAGGCTCTTGTGCGCAGTGCCTATGAACGCACCAACGGGCGGCAAATGCTCCACATCGGCGGCTTCACCCCTTGGGCCTTCAAATACACCAACGCTGGCAAGGCCGGCGGCAAGCACGAGCCCGTTCCCACGGAATGGGAGACTGCCAAGCTCATCGGAGCCTACAACGCCTTCATCGACGCTGACGCCATCGGCCTGGCGGCAATGGCCAACGCGTCCTTCTATGCTCATTTCCCCCTGAAGAAAGAGTACCCACAACAATGGGTCACAAAGCAGCAACTTATCAGCCGCGGCCTGCTCAAGCCGGACGGGCAGGTGAGCTTCGACGGCCGTCAGTTCATGATCTTCTACGTTGGTGACTACGACTCGGCCGCGTGGCTGTACCAGTTCACGCCTTCCGCTTGGGACCATCCGGCCCGGGGCAGGATTCCGCTCATGTGGTGCATCAGCCCGGTGCTTGAAAGCCGTGCGGGCGTGGTCATGGACTATCTCCGCCGCACCGCCACGCCGAACGACTACTTCGCCGCCGCCGACAACGGGGCCGGCTACCTCAATCCGGGCATGCTCCAGGAGCCGCGAGAGTTCTCTGGCCTTCCGAGCGGCCTGGATGTCTGGGCTGAACACTGCCAGCCGATCTACGCCCGCTGGGGCGTCACCATCACCGGCTTCATCATCGACGGCTATGCCCCCGGCTTGAATAAGGACGGCCTCGATTGTTACGCGAGGTTCAGCCCCAACGGCATCGTCCCCCAGAAGGTCCCCGCCACCCTGCTGCACGGCGACATGCCGGTTCTGAGAGCCAGCTATGATCTGGGCGACAACGCCGAGCAGGCCGCGAGAGTCATCGTCGAACGTGTCGGGAGGCGAAGCGTGCCGTTCCACTGGTTCCGGGCCATCCTCAAGTCGCCGGACTGGTACAGCGAGGTGTACAGCCGAACCCGCGCCGCCAATCCGAAGATCGAACTGCTCGACGCCCCGACCTACTTCGAGCTCTACCGCGCCTGGCTCAAGTCCAACCCCCAAGCCGCCGCCGGAAAGATCGACTGCGAGCGCTGATTCTCACGATTCCTAAGGGGAAAAAGGTGGCCGGTCGTCCCGGCGTAGTTCTGCGATGTCGGGTTGCTGGTGACGTTGGTGCAGGTGCGACTGGTGGGCGTGAAGACATACCCGACCTTGGTCGGCACCGTCCCGTCGCATCCTGCCGGGCCACTCCCGGAAGTGTGGCTGCAACATCACCGGCAACGTGAGCGGCATCTCCCCGGAATGCGGCGAGAACACGGTCCCAGGGCGGTCTCAGTAGGGGTAGGCTGCCTCGATATGGTCAACGTCTCGTTTCACTGATACGCGAAGACTTACGGCAAGGATTACTTGAAGGTCTTCGAACAGAGATGGGTGAATGTCGTGAGGGTGATGGGGCAATCGAGGCCCGGTAACCGGTTGACCTTCGCGCTCGGCGTCAGGACCAGCCACGGACAAGTCGCTCAGGCGGAGGAGACCAAGACCCACCTGGAGATCGCGAGTCGTGTCGGGATGCAGGTCGTGGCGATCTTCACTTGGTCGTCTCTCCAGCCATTCCTGGACGAGGTGAACAGGGTGGGCGATCTGCATGAGTCTGAAGCGGCTGCCGTGAAGAATATGGCGTCTCAGCGCGCTGACCATTGAGAGGTGGAACGTCCATGAGATCCAGGACTTCGTTCTGGCCGTGTCAAAAGAGGAGCTTCATGGGTTAAAACGGTGTCAGCGGTGCTGCCGACGCGGTCGTTCTTCTCCCTCGCCATGATGGATTCGGCAAGGTGGATGGCGTCCATGATTGGGTCCGGGATTATTCCCATGAGTGTCGATGCCAGTCGGGCACGTGGGAGCGGCCAAGAACATTGGGTTCGTCCGCCGTCTTCAATTCCCGCAATTCGCATCGGCGGGGACGTCCTCGCCGCTGAAGCATCGCTGGAGGATACCGAAGTCGGACTGGTCGACGTCGCCATCGTGGTCGAGATCTGCCGCCACGTACGGCGTGGACGGCGTGACCGTGAACGCCCCCGATGCCACCACGTCTGCACAACTCGGTGTCATCACCACCACATTCCAGGCGCCGGCCTGCGGCGCGTAAAGGTCCAGAGCCAGCACGCACGTGAGGCTCTGTCCGTCGGCCGCCACACTCACCTGGCTCGCCACCATATCCGGCTGGCCCTGTCTCACCAGCTTGACCTGGGTGAGGCCAACGGGGAAACCCGAACCATCGAGCTGCAGACTGATCCGTTGGTCGCTGCGCGCCGTCGTGGGCGTGATGGAGTTCACGACCGGCGGGTTGATGCAGGGCCCGATCACCTGGCCTCCCGTCAGCTTGATATCGTCAAGGAGGCGACCGATCACACTGTTCAACTGCGAGCGAATCGTGATCCGGTCGAAGCCACCCCGGTACGCTCTGGGCTGCACGACCGATCCGGCTCCACCCGACAACCGAACCGTGTTTCCGCGTACCTGCATGGTCAGAACGTTCGGGTCTTTCGTGGTATCGAGCACGCTCGTTGCCTGCCAGTTCTGCCCGTCGAAGAACCATGGCTGCGCGCTGGGGGCATGGATTGCGGCTGCCATCCCGAATGCCAGCACTGGCAGAACAACCGTGCTGTTCGTGCCAGGAGCGTGGACCTCGCCTTTCGACAACTCGACAATCACGTCGGCGTACTGAAGACTCCCTTGCAGACAGGCGTTGTACGCCAGCGAGAGAGGAGCGGCGTCGGTGCCGTCCACCTCCACGGCTCCCGCCAATACCGCCTGAAGATCGGGGGTCAGGTCGTGAGAAATCGCGCATGAGTCGCCGCTCCCGGCCCGCAGGTTGTTGGGCGGAGATGACGGGCAGGCGGAATTGATGCGATATCGGGCGGTCCCCAACACCGCAGGCCAGCGGGCGACGTAGGCGGGATCCGTGTACCCGGCGGCATAGCTGTCCCAGTTCTCAAGGAAGTTGATGGAGACGACCGAAGTTGTTGCCGCAGCCTGTTGCAGGTCAAGCCAGGCGAGCGGGGTGGCGGACGGCTGGGCTCCGGCCGTACCCGCGCATGCCGGCGGTATGCTCGGCCCGCTGTAACAGGCTTCAAACGCCGCGAAGTCGTCCAGATCCACGTCCCCGTCGCCGTCGAAGTCGCAAGGGGCCCTGGCCACGCCGAAGAATGCGGCCGCTCCACCTTGAGCCAGCAAAGTGATCTCCGCGCTCGACAATGTCCGACCGACGACCACGATGTCGTCCATATAGCCGATGAACCGTGCGTCGGAGGAGGAGGAGGCATCTCCACCGAGGCGAAGATCACCCGGCAGAAGAACGGGGTCGCCGCGCGACACGTATCCATTGCCAACCGACATACCGTCCAGGTACAGATACACCCTGCCGTCGTTGTAGGTGACGGCCACATGGTGGTACGGCCCGGAGCCCATGCTCGTAGAGCTGGACAAGATCTGCATTCCTTTGCAGGTCAGGCGCAGGCGGGGAATCACCGTACCGCCCGGGTCGAAGTCCAAGGCAAGAGGCGACGCCACCGTGGTGCCCCAGACTGCGCTTGGGCTGCTGAAGATCCGGGCGTATTCGCCGGTCGCGGAGTTCACCATCGCCGCAAGCGTGAAGTTCACACCCAGGTTCGAGGTTCCCGGAACCGTCAGCATGTTTGACGTCGACGTGCCATAACCAAACGCGGCGGCATGACTCCCGAAGCCCGCGAAGGCTGGATCAGTACTGATGTTCACGTCGCCCTGGAAGGTCGGATTCTGGGCACCGTCAGCGACGGATTTGTCGTGGGCTGTCTGGCCGGTATCGCCCTCGAAATCGTAGAGCATAGTCAACGTGGGAGGCGCCGCCTCAGCCCACAACTGCGCGGCGTCGCCCGCATTGAACGAATAGAGCGAGGCATCCTGCATGATGAACCGCAGGCGCATCGGATTGACCGTGGTGGGCAGCGATGTTTGAGCACCCCATGTCACCACCTGGTCGACGTGGTCGCCCTGGATGGCATCACAGTCGGCGGCGCTGTAGCCGGGCACCACGGCTCCACTCGCGTTCAACACCTCCACGTTGAACGATCCGCCGGTGGCCACCGAGCAGTTCACGCGGAGTGGGCCGGAGGCGCCGTTGATTCGCTTCGTCGTGATCGTGCCGGGCGTCGCGCCGGCATCCAGCGAGGCGAAGCCGTCCTTGCGCAGCGTGGCCATGCCGATGGCCGCTTGCCAAGCCGATTCCTCGGCGTGCGTCCCGTTGAACCCGCCGTAATACAAACGCAGGGTGTCGCCCTCGACCAGCGGCTGGATCGCGGTGAACACCATCCCGTCATCCCAGGCCCCGCTCGGCCCGAGCGGCAGGATCGGCGGGCGGTCCCCTTCCTGTCGCCGCCAGTGCGTGCCATCATGGCTCGTGACGATCTCGACGAAGATGGGGCCGTCGTCCGCGCCGCTGATCTGCCCGGTCACCCGGAAGACCCACAGAAAACCTATGTACATCGATTCATAGGCAAACCCGCACATTCCGTAGAACTGTGTGTGGGGGGCCGCGCCGGAGGGCACCCAGCGGTCGTCCCAGGAGTCCGGAGCAAGAATCAGGTTCGTGCCCGACGGCCAGTCGTCGAAGTTGCTCGTCGCCCAGACTCCTGTCGAGCGGCGCGACACACCGTTGACTGTGGCAAACACTTTGGGAAAGCCCATGTACTTCTGCCGGTGCGGGTCCCAAGCGAACGTGCAATGGTCGCTGGCGGCCGGGCAACGTGCGAGAGAATCCTCGGTCCAATGAATTCCATCCATCGAATACGCGCCGGAGAAAACACTCCAGGGGCCGCCACGCATGAGCTTGTAGGGTCGCTGAATGCCTGCGTCCCAGGGTGTGTGCATCACGGACGGACAGTTCCCCGGATCGATAAAGATGTTGTTGGCCTTCGAGCCGTTGAAAGAAATGATTCCGAGCTCGGGCTTGGTCCAGGTGATGCCGTCAACGCTGGTGGCATAATTGGCGTTAACCCGGTCGGCGCTCGGGAGGTCGAAGTTCAGGGAGTGATACCACATCCGATAGCCCGGGCCGGATTCATTCGGCAGGACGGTGCCGTAGATGTAGATGTTGGCGCCCTCCCATGGCTTGTCCGCGACGATGACCGGGTTGCCCGCATACTTCTGAAATGGGTGATACGTGCGCGTGACGTCTACCCTGGACGCCACAGCGTGGTCATCTACGAGAAGCAGCCATGGCCCGGTCAGGTCGCTCAGACCGACAGCAGCTCCGGCGTGTCCCTGGCCGCAGGCCAGCAGCCAGGTGCACGCACATCCGACGGCAATTCCTGTCCCCCGACGGGGGCTCCATCGATGCATCCGGAGTCTCCGAGATTGCGCATGCGTCCCTGCCCGACTACCCTGCCGGAGCCTACCTTAGCATTATACAGCGCCGGTACCTCGCTGCGTACGTCGCATGGGCCACATGGACCTGCTGAGCCCTTGCCGAACCTCCAGAAGACTGCCCATTGGTCTCAGGTAAGCCATTGACCGGCAGCGGGTTAGGATACATAAATCGAGATGCCGGCATTCTTCCGGCAGATCCACATCGTGTCCGCGATTTTCCGCCGCCTGGCCCGGGCCGTGCCGAGCGCCAGGTTACCAGGCGGTTGCCTCGCTCATGCCGGGAAGGGTCAGCATCAGCCGCCGTCGTGCCGATGGCTCCGAGTATTCTCCGGGCGAAGTATCCAGATGGGTCTGATAATCTCGATTTGCCGTGCGATAGCGGCGTGTTCGTGCTCCGGCATGAACTTCTTCATGCGCGATGCGGGAAATGAGTCTCACGAACGCAGCCATCTGGCTGACTGCTTGCGTAAGTGAGGAACAACGGCCGGTGCGTGCTGCCCCCGCCCGACATACGACCAATCGCGAGGCGAAGGTCGTTGTGGGCATCGTCCGCATAGAGTGATGCCGATGACCGAGCGTCGCGAAGTGTTCCCGACTCATGAGGCCCCGGCCTTGCTGACCGCGTCACCGGCGTCATGCCCGGCGCGGCCGCCGGCGCTGCATGAGCGTCAGGCCAGCCATGATACCGATCATTCCCGGGACCGCACCCGACCCACAGAGCATGGCGGAGCCCTTAGGTGCGTTTTCGTCGGGAGTACGCTGGGAGCAACCCTCCTTGTCCACAACCGTGCCCGGCGGCGTCTCAGGACACTGATCCAGATCGTCGGTCAACCCGTCACCGTCGCTGTCGCGCTGCCCGGCGGCGCAGCCGTCGGCATCAACCGCGGCGCCGGCAGCGGTGTCCGGACAAACGTCCGCCTCGTCCGTGACCCCATCCTGGTCTGTGTCGCTGCCAGATGGGGGTGGGTCGGTGCAGCTTTCTTCCGCTTCGCCGCTACAGTTGTTATCCAAGCTATCCCCACACACTTCAGTCGCACCCGGATGCACGTCCGAGCGGCCGTCATCGCAGTCCGTGTAGTCCGACACGTACCCCTCGGGTTGCAGCTCGGATGTCGTGCTGTCGGCGGGATCGCCATACTGGTCGTTGTCCGCATCCCGATACCAGGTGCCGCTGCAGGGCGCATCCCCGTCGAGGCAGTCATCATCGACCCCGTTCCCACAGACCTCGACCGCCCCGGGATGAACCGTAGCGTCCTGATCGTCGCAATCGGTGCTGTCGCTCACGTATCCGCTGGGCGGCTCTGTACAAGACTCGAGGCTATCGGCGGCGTTCCCGTAGCTATCGCCATCCGAATCACGGTACCAGGTGGAGCAGGCCGCGGCCGTCCCGGCGTAGTCTTGCGACGTCTGGTTGCTGGTGACGTTGCTGTATGTGCGGCTGGCCGGGGTGAAGGCATACCCAGCCTTGGTCGGCGTCACCGTCCCGCTCCAGCCGGACGACACCGTGGCCGTGTAGTTACCCGTCGCATCGGTCACCGGATCGCCCGGCAGACCGGACAGCGTCACTCCCGGCAGACTCGAGATGCTGGCGGTTACTCGGCCGGAGATGGTGACCGTCTGGGTCGAACCGCTGTAGTCCTGCGATATCTGGTTGCTGGTAACGTTGCTGTATGTGCGGCTGGCCGGGGTGAAGGCATACCCCGCCTTGATCGGCGTCAC
>JAUCQB010000073.1 GCA_030372985.1 Phycisphaerae bacterium | reverse complement strand
CTTCATCAGCCCCCGGGCCTTCCCCCACGAAGACCAGCCGGGCGGCCGCGCTTCCCTGCCCGAAGACAGTCTGGGTCCGAGTCTGGGACAAGCGGCACTTCATGCAGCCTCTGACCTGTCCTTCGTCCAGACTTCTCAGAGCCTCCTGTCGTCGAGCCAATTCCTCCGAGGAGATCGGCTGTAAGGTCAGAACGGGCCTGCCGCCGGCCTGCGGGGCCGCAGCAGGGGGGCGTTTACCTGAACCGGAGGATGCGGGCTGCGCATGCGTCGGCGAACGGGTGGACAGGGGTACGGTGTCGATGCCCAGGAGCTGGTCAGTCTCCAGATAGCGTTCCAAAGAACCGCGAATCTGATCGCGAGGAAGGGTCATATCATCCTCTCTGACCGGCCGCTTGCCGGCCTTCCGGATTGCCGGTCGGTGAACGGCCCTTGTTCGGAAGAAGTCACCTTGGGCAGCAGTCAACCGTGTTCTAAAGCCATGGGGTGTCGCCGTCAATCAGCCGGCAGGACCGGGTCCCCTGGACGGCGGGGAACAGCGAAGATCGGTTGAAGAAAAGCGGAAAATGGCTTGTTCAAGCCACATGTGCTTGCTAACATAACCAATAGCAGGCGTCTTTGGCGGTGCCGAGCATGCAACTCTGGGCCGTCACCATGCGAGCCCCGCTCAGGGGTAAGCCGGATTCGCCTGTTTCCAGTCCGCCGGTGACCGGCCGGCACGACAAAGAGCATTGCCTGTGACGGGGTCAGAGCGGCGTACGCCCTTCTGATCGCTGGTGGGGATCGTGGAGATACTGAGATGGCGTTCGACGGAAACAAATACCTCGCGGTAGGTTCCAAGGTCAGGATAGCCGAATCGATGGAGGTGCCCGACTGGTCGACGTGGGACGATGACCACGGCCGCATTTCGTCACAAATCAAGAAACGCCTTCAAACGATGTTCTTCAAGGGCAATGGCAAGATCACGGCCGAGGTTGTCTACATCGCCAAGGAGTCGGAGCGCGAGAAGCTGCGCCGGCTCGGCCGCATCAAGGTGCGGCTCAGAGATCCGAGCGGTTGCATGCTGGTGATCACCGCCGACCCGACACAACTTGAGAGCGCCTGACTTGCCCCGGCCCATCCGGCGGTTACCATCACCGGCGTATGAGCGACGCCGGTCCGGTTCTGATCCCCCACAGTCTGACCGAGGCGCGGCTGTATGTGAGAATGCAGACGTGCCGGTCTTGCGGCGATGGCCCGCTGGACGTCTCGCCGGATACACCCATCTATGATGCGCCCGGTCACAAGCTGACCCTGACGGTCGTCTGTGGCGAGTGCGGCCACCCGGCAGGCATCACCTTTCGTGTAGAGGAGATCGAACGCCGCGGCCCGGTTCTGAGCATGCTCGGCGAGCTGCGGGACGTCTCCCGGCAGCCTGCCGCCCAGGTCATCAATCCGACGCGCCGCCCATCCCGTATCATCGACGTGGCCGGCTGGGTATTGCTGTATAACATGCTGACCGAGGCCGCCCGGGCGGAAAGCCTCAAGTCCACAAGCCTCGGCAAACGGGCGACTGTTCGGCGGATGCGCGTCGAAGCCGCCCAGTGCCTCGACGAAGCCCTCAAGTTCTTCGATGAGGACAACGACCTGCCGCCCCGGAGAGCTTTCTTTACCAGGGAAAGTTACCAGCGTTTCCTCGAACGACCCGAATGGTACACCCGCCAGCGGCTGGTCGAGCTGCGCAGTCAGTCACCGCGATGAACGACCTCACACCGGCGCCCGGCAGTCGCACCGGCTCAACGACGCTCAGTGGTCGCTCAAACCGCCTTTGATCATGACGTCGTGCTTGCACCGCAAAGGGAGCGGAGCTATACCGTGGCCATGACACAGCAAACTTTCAATGCGACGACCACCCGACGCGACGTGTTCAGACTTGCCGCTGCCACGGCGATGACGACCGGTGCCGGCCGTTGCGTTGCGGCGGCCGCAGAACCGGGCAATACCAAGTTGCAGGCCTTCCATGACCGTCTCTGGATCTGGACGCACGCCGAAGGAGCGTACAAACAGGAGTGGGGTCTGCCGCGCACGTCGCGAATGACGCCGGTCGAAGGAGCCGTGTACCTCGGCGTGCCCAATCTGCTCTTTATCCGCTATGAGGACAAGCCGGAAATGCCCTTCGATCAGTACGCGATCGCCTTCCGGCCGATGAAGCGCGTAGTGTGGTCGCTGGTCGGGGCCGGCGGGCAGAGCAACACCAAAGAACGAGACCACGTCGTGGATCTGGCCGGCCGTTTTCCCAACATCACCGGCTTCATCATGGACGATTTCTTCCAGAAGGACGGCAGCGGGTCGCTGTCGGTCGAACAGCTCAAGGCCCTCCGAGACCGTCTGGTCATTGGAGGCAAGAGGCGCGATCTCTACGTCGTGCTATACCAGCACCAGCTCGAAATGCCGGTCAGCGCACATCTGGAGCACTGCGACAAGATCACTTTCTGGACCTGGGAGGCCAAGGACCTCGTCCAACTCGAAACCTCATTTGACCGCCTGGAGAGACTCGCCCCGAAGCACGGCAAGCTGCTGGGCTGCTATCTGTGGGATTTCGGCACGAACAAACCCATGCCCCTGGACCTGATGAAAAAGCAGTGCGAGCTCGGCCGCAAGTGGCTGGAGGATGGTCGGATCGAAGGGATGATCTTCCTGGCCAGCAACGTCTGCGATCTCGAACTGGAAACCGTGGAGTGGACACGGAAGTGGATCCAAAGGACAGATTGATCGACCGAGCGCGCGAGCTGGGCCCTGTCTGGTGTGCGGCTCGCTGGCTGACCGCCATTCCGCTGTTCATTGTGGTGCCGTTGTCTATCATCGTGCCCGACGGCGGACTCGGTTTCCTGTTCTGGTGGGAATGGATAACTCTTCGCCCGTTCGTCTCTAAACCGACATCTGCATACGTCGCGCCAAGCCGTGGGTGGGACACAGTGCCACGGAACTCAACCGGACGGACGATGACTGCTCTTCGTCCGACAGGCAAGATCCTGATCGGCGAGGTCGCACATGAAGCCAGAAGCGAAGGCGGCTGGATAGATGCCGAATGTGACGTTCTTGTGGTCGGCTCAGACGCCAATGGTCTGATTGTCCGTGAACATACCCGCAATCTGGAACTTGGGCACAAAACTCGCGGGGACAAACCGATGGGCTGATTCCGCCGAACCGACTACGGCTCAACTCGGCGAAGGTGGCAAACCACGCCGACCGCGAAACCTCCCCCTCCTGCAAGGAGAGACGTGGACCAGTACCAGTGGAGCCACGTATCTGTAATCCCCCCGGTGTCGCTCGTGCTGTATATGAGGGCCCCCATCTGAACCAAGAACGCCGCCAACCCCGACGCGGCTGCAATGACCGGGCTGCGCGAGAATGAAGAAAACAGCCACGCAACGCCGAACATCAGAACGACCGCTGGAAGGCCACGGAGGACGACGTCTTGCACGCGCAGGTCGTGGATGCGATTAGGCTCCACCCAACTGGCCAGTTGGTTAATCCCAAAGTTAACTACCAGCATACAAAGGCAAATGCTGATCGCCACGATTGCCTTGCTCATGATGGCGGACTGCCGCGGGATCGGGAGATATGCTGCAAACTCAGCGGAACGGTTCGCACGCTCCCCCGCGATGGCGTTGCCCGCAATGAAACTGGTGACCCCCGCCGATAGGAACAGGGCGATAGCGCTGCCCGCCCGCAAGAGCTGCACCCACCCCGGCACGCGATTGACCGATAGTTCGGCAATCCCCATAACGATGGAGCCGACGTAAGGGGTCAGGATGAAGACCGCGATCGCCATCAGGATTTTGCGATTCTCACGATAGTCTTTCCAGAGCAGGGTTCTCATGCCGAGGCCCTCCATCCGCGGACGTAGTCCTTGAAGATGTCCTCTAACGCCAGATCAATCACTTCGACTGTCTCCAGGGAATTCGCCGCCTTCAATTGCCCCACCGTCTCTGCCGAGAAGTCCTTCACTGTCAGCAGCCATTCGCGGTTCTGCACCCGCTGCCAGATCATGCCGTCCGGCGGCCGGCTCGGGGCCGACCCATCCTGCAATACGGCCCGGATTCTCTTCGTGCGGTTCAGGAGGTCATCGACCTCACAATGGACCAGCAGTTGTCCTTCGTTGATGATCCCGACTACGTCGGCCAGACGCTGAACGTCCCCCAACGTGTGGCTCGAAAAGACCACCGTCTGCTCGCGATCGCACACGGTCTGCAGCACGCCATCGAGCAGTTCCTCGCGAACCAAGGGGTCCAGACCGGCCACCGGCTCGTCGAGGATGAGCAATTCCGGCTCGTGCGACATTGCCAACAGCAGCGACAGCTTGGTCAGCATCCCTTTCGACAGGTGCTTGACCTTCTTGTCCGGGTCGAGGTTGAACAGCTTCATCAGCCTGGCCGACACTCCATCGTTCCACGCGGCATAAAATGAGCGGCAGAACGAGATGGCCTCGCCCGCGCGCATCCAGCGATAGATGAACTGCTGCTCGGGTACGTAGCCGACGCGTTGCTTGACCGCCAGCCCGTCCACGGCCGGATCGACCCCCAGCACGCTCACCTGACCCGAGTCCCTCCTCAGCAGCCCCATCAGCATTTTGATGGTGGTGGTCTTACCCGCCCCGTTGGGCCCGAGGAACCCGAACGCGGAGCCCTTGCGTATCTTCAGAGACAGGTCGTTCACGGCGGCCTGCCGGCCGAAGCATTTCGTCAAACCGGCCAACTCGATGGCCATCTCCGAGGCCCCGCTTGTGGTCATGACTCCTCCCTCGCTTCCCGACGAGAACCTTTCCTAACATCCTGCGTCGTGCTCGACCCGTCGTTCGGCGACTCCAACGCCTGCTGAAAAATGGCCTGCACCCGGTCACGCGAGATGCTCGCGGCCCGAGCGATGTCAATGCCCTGAGAGAATCTGGAATGGACCACCGCCTCTGACCGATTCTGCGCTGATTCTTCGCCGTTCTCGGTGACGAAGACCCCGAGCCCCTTGCGCGTGTACACCAGACCTTGCCGTTCGAGTTCCTGGTAGGCTCGCTGGACGGTGTTGGGGTTGACGACCAGATCAAGGGCCAGTGCACGAATCGACGGAAGCGGCTCACCGGGTCGATGGACACCCGCGGCCACCGACCCGCGAATGTGCTCCACGATCTGCTCGTAGAGAGGTACGTGACTGTGCGGATCAACCGGCATGTTGGATCAGCTCCTGAAAAGCCGTCCCACTGTGTTGGTAACCTAATACAGTGTATCACGCCTAATCGGGCAAAGCAAGTCCCAAGTTGTTTTTCCTTAAGTCATTTATCTAAAACCCTATAGGAACGAATGGGGCATGCACGCCGACTTGCTGCGAGGGAATTCTGGCCCAACAGCGACCTGCCGGCTCCGGCCATCAGCGAAGCACGTTGGCCCAGCGATGCGAGCAGAGCCAGATGGGTGGGGCACGATGTTTGAATGACGGACGCGGTTTCTTCTGTTCGGGCGCACCGCATCACGAGCCCAAAGCCGCTGACGGTTCGCGATGGGCTGCAACAGGCGTTGCCTGTCTATTCTGGCTTCTGGTGTCCGGTCATCGCGCCCCATTCTTCGCTATCGCGAAGGCTGAGCGACCCGGGACGCTCTTCATCAGAAGATGGGCCGACGAGGGCGCCGGCCCTACAGTGGTGCCGACGCCCTCGTCGTATGTGTTTAGCGTGCTGGGGTCTGGCTCTTTTTGCCCAAATGCGGTTCGCGGTGCAATTTGGAGAGGTTGGCTCAGTCCGGCGGGACTCGTCGGCGACAAGAAGACGGCAAAAAGTGCCTGACCCGCTGTCTTGCACGCTAAACACGTACCCTTCGTCGGCACTCTTGGCAGGGTCGAGCCATCCCCGCCGCGGCAAAAAGGTGGGACACAACAATCGAAAAAGTTGGAGAGCAGGGAACCAAACCGTGCCGCCGGTGGCTACATGGATGGGTAGAACACTCTGTCGTTCGAACATGGGCGGGGGTAGGATACGGACCGGTGGCGCGGGTCTAACGGCGTTGTCGAGTACTCATGGGAGGTGTCTCATGCGGTTGCGACGTCACATCTTCACTTCATTCGTATCGGTGTCCTTGATTGTCGGGCCTGTTCTCTGGGGGTGTGCTTCACCCAAGTATGCGATGTACATGGACAGTTCCAGAGCCAGGGAAGCGGACAGTGCGGTCGCTTCACCCGATTTCGTGGCGGGGACGAGCCTTGGCGTCTCGTCAGCGCGCGAACGAACCCAGTTGGGGTTTGTCCCTGCCGCAGCGGCGGCACGCTCTGAGCCCCCCAGGAAAGCCGAAGAACAGCCGTCCGCCCAACTCGCCGCGGACAAGGGCGCGAATCAGGCTGTGCCGGCCGCCCAGCGGATGCTGATCTACACCGGCCAGTTGGGGATGGCGGTGGCCAACGTGGAATCCTCCGTCCAGGCGACCCAGAGGCTGGCCGATGAGGTCGGCGGCTACATGCTGACGATGACCGCCAACACGATCACCATCCGCGTGCCGGCCAAGCAGTTCTTCCCGGTGCTCGAGCGGCTTAAGGCGCTGGGCCAGACCCTCTCGAAGAATGTGAGCGCCCAGGACGTCACCGACGAGTACGTTGACCTGCAACTGCGGCTGAAGAACGCCGAGGTTCTGCGCGACCGGCTGGTGGCCATCCTGGAGAAGGCGTCCAACGTGAAGGACACGCTGGAGGTCGAGCGCGAACTCAACCGCGTGCGCGAGGAGATCGAGCGGATCAAGGGGCGCCTGGCCCAACTCGACAAGCTGATTGCCTACAGCACGATCGAGGTGGCATTCACCCAGGCCCAGGACCAGCCGGCCAAGACCCGACGGCCGGAGACACCCTTCCCCTGGTTGGATCGACTGGGCGTCGAGAGCGTGTTGGATATCCGAGGCTGATTCGGCCGTGGAGTGCGGCTTGGCGAGGAAAGAGCAGGAGAGACGACAATGACGCGAATCATGCGATATGCACTTGCGGTTCTGCTGATCGGGATGGTGACCGGCTGCCAGTATCCGATGCCGCCGGGTTTCGTGAAGGTTGATCCGAGCTGGGATACACGCGTCCGGGCGGTGTCGGCCGATGGGGCGGCGATCACAATGCGGGCTGAGACCAATCCCGAGAACGGCGACCTGGCCTTCTGGGAGAAGGCCATCATGGCCCGCCTGGTGGAGTTCCGCGGGTACAAGCTCGCCGATCGCAAGGAGATCAAGCACGGCGAGACGCCCGGCGTCCAGTTGACCTTTGACTATCAGCGCGACGGCATCGACTATGCCTACGTGATCACCGTGGTGGTCAAGGGCCGCACGGTCTACTGCATCGAGGTCGCGGGTGACAAGAAACAGCTCGCTCCGCAACTGACCGCCATCGCTGACGCCGTCCGCAAGTGGCCGCTGTCGTAGCGAGCCGCCAGGCTTGTGCCGGCGGTATTGCGGCAAGCTGCCAGGTTCATCCTGGCGGTGTGTATCAGCAATCACCCACGCAGGGTCCGCCCCGGCGGATCATCGGACGACGCCAACAGCATGCGCATGCGAGTAACGAACACCGGAGACAGCGAGGTGCACGATGAAAACCGCGAAATCATGGACCACGCGCCTGCTGGCGGCCGCAGTTGTTGTCGTTTGTGTTGCGGCCGGCTTCGTCGGGTTGCGTGTTGTGATGGGATATGGAGTCACCTTCCACGGTTCGTTCAAGAAGATTCAACCGGGGATGTCGGAGACGCAGGTTGTGGCCGCCTTGGGCACACCCGACGAGAGATCTGCGGAGTTCAGGCTGGGGCAGCGTAAGGGCTTCGAGAAGGAGTACGCGATCGCTGCTGAAAGCGGCTCCAGCTATTACCTGTTCTGGTTCAGAGGCATCGATGTTGTGTATGCGGTGGGCTTCGACGCCGCCGGACGTGCAACCATCAAGGCGGTTGGCGGCACATGATGATTGCGTCAGTTCCCTCCCCCGCCCCACGTCCCTCACCCCCCGTCTCTCGCCTACGCCAGCGTCATCTGCAGCCGCGTCACCGACGCCGGAGGTAGTGTGACCATCAGCGAACCGTCCGGCCTTGGCTTGTCGACCGGCAGATCTCGTGGGATGACCTCGGCCGGCGTCTCGAACGTGTCCGCGGCGTTGAGCTTGTTGTGGGTGAGCACCGTGCAGGCAAGATCGGCAGGCTTGGCCCCACCGGCCAGCTTGATCGCCACTTCGATCGGCTCGGATGCGTGTGTGTGGGTGAGTGTGAGTGTCAGTTGTTTGTCGCCCCGTGACGCCGAGCCGGCCACGCGAAGGACCTTGCGTTCCTTGCCGTCGAGCGAGAACGTGACAGGTTCGGCGGCGACACGGATCGGAACGGCGGCCCCGTTCTGGTGGTCGCGGTACATGCTGAATACGTGATAGTTGGTCGTCTCGACGAACTTGTCGTCCGTCGCCAGGTAGAGCGAATGAAGGTTGTTCACGAGCTGGGCGACGGCACACAGCGAGAGCTTGTCGGCGTGGCGGTGGAAGGTGTCGAGTGTCAGACCGGCGACCATCGCGTCTCGCAGCGTGCTGATCTGACAGAAGTCGAACTCCTTTCTGATTTCGGTTCCCGTGGGGTGCCAGCAGCCCCATTCGTCAACGATGAACTTGACCTCGTGCTTCGGGTCGAACTCGCCCATGGCCGTCCAGTGCTCGTTGATGAACGTCTCCATGTAATTGGCCCGGTCGAGCAAGTCGTACCACTGGGCGGTGCTGAACTGAGTCGCGGTGCCCGAACTGCCGCAGTAGTAGTGACCGGCGAATCCGCTAATCGGGGCAGTCGCGGCGTCACGCCACTTCTTGAGGAATCGCCGCGTCCACGACACATCGCCGCCGTTGGGCCCGCAGGCGACCAGATAGAGCGGCACGCCGTACTTCGGCACCCAGGTGGTGAACTTGCGGTACTCGGTGCAGTAGTCCTCGGGCGTGTAGGCCCCGCCGCAGCCCCAGTTCTCGTTGCCCACGCCCCAGAAGCGGACCTTGAACGGATCGGCGGCGCCGTTGGCCGCACGCTCATCGGCCAGCGTGGTGCTGCCCGCCGGGGCGTTGCAGTATTCCACCCACTGCTGAAACTCTTCAACTGTTCCCGCGCCGACATTGGCCGCCAGGTACGGCTCAGCACCGACCAGCCGGCAAAACTTGATGAATTCGTGTGTGCCAAAGGCGTTGGGCTCGACGCGCTCGCTCCAGCGATTGAACCGCCGCGGGCGACCGTCGGCCGGGCCGATGCCGTCACGCCAATGATAGCGATCCGCGAAGCACCCGCCGGGCCAACGGACCACCGGCGGGGCGATCTTCTTGAAGCTCTCGACCAGCGCCTTGCGGATGCCGTCCACGTTGGGCACTTTCGAGCCAGGCCCTACCCAGATGCCGTCGTAGATAACCCCGCCGATGTGCTCGGTGAAATGGCCGTGAAGCATCGGACTGATCACGGCCGGCTTGCCATCGGGCTCGCGGATCTGCTCGTCGAGTAGGACATCGAGCGTCGCCCGCGACCCCGCGCTCTCCGCCGCCCACAGGCGCGCCCGCGAACCGCCGGCCAGTGCGGCCGATGCCGCCCCGCAGGCCAGCTCCTTCAGACACGTCCGCCGATTGATCGATGCTGTCATGATGTGCTCCTTAACGTGGTCGACGTATGGCGATGCTACTGGAGACGCGGGGCAGCGGCAACATGGGCCGCAGGTGATCAGTTGTGAGTGTCGACTCGAAACGTGAAGCGCATCTCCCTCCACCTTGCTGAATGATCGGAGATCGGTCAGATAGGCTACTGCCCTCGCCAGATGAGCCAGTGCTTTGAATCTCGCTTCGGGGTTTTCTCTGGCGGTTCAAGCCCCTCGATCTCCACCGCGCCTGACTTCTGCCAATCACCAATCCACTTCTTCAGATCACTCTCCCATACGAGCGGCAGGGCCATTACCTGGCTCCATAGAGTGTCGTACAAAGCACGGGGACTCTGGCGAAAGACGTCCTCGATCAGGTGACAAGCTTGGGTGAGATAGCGGTTACGCAAACCCTCGTAGTAGCTGGGATCATGCATATCCTCGCTCCGGAAGAGCTCCTGCTGACCGGACTTCTGCACGCGGCTGCGTTGCTGAGCCTTCGCGCGGGCCTGCTCCATGACCTTCATCGCCGTCTTTTCCGCCGCCTTGAAGACTTCGACGCCCCTCAGACTTCGGGTTGCGTATATCAGGTGAAAGTGCGTTCGATCTTTCTCGGAACGTAGAACAATGGCAGGACAGACGTGTCGGAAATCGCCTTCGCACTGCACTGCGTCCATATACGCCCGCACAACCGTGTCCTCCCGGTCCTGTCCTTTCAACCCGGCGATCCGATTGCGGTAGGCGTCTGTGGCAAAGAGCGCCTCGAAGCTTTCCTGCGTCTGTCCCTGCGGCGATTCGATGAAACGCAGTATGTGTCCCGTCATGAAGTTGATGAGGACTTCGCCGGGCCGCAACCGAAGCAGAGGCCCGATCCGATCCATCGCGAAACCGGTCCAACCCGTCGGATCGACGAAGACGAAGGGGAACGATCGGACGCCGCCACTCTGAACGAACGCGACGATCTGACTGATCGATTCCTCGAAGTCGGCATTGAGCGTCACGACTTCTGCGTCACGAACGCCCTCGGCGAATGCCCTGAGCCTCTGGTATGCCTCCTTGGCCTTTTCCAGGAACAGGCATCGGATGTGGACTTTCTTGCCGCGCTGGGCAAGGGTGTCGCGAGCCTTTCGCAGTTCGGCCAGAGCGATGCTGAACGAGCTGTCTTCAAGGGTATCGGATCGGGAATTCCACGGTCCCGAGAAGCCGTCCACATAAGTAATGGTGTCCCATGCGCTTCCGATGATATGGGCAAATCGCTCGAGGTAGCCCTTCAGGATGACATGCTTGACCAGCGTTTGCTCACGGTTGACATAGAGGTCGCCGCTGTCTTTGTTCACAGCGTTGCCTCCACGAAAGCAACCTGTTGAAGAGCCGTGATCGTTGCCTGCCGAACCCGGACTGGTGGAATGCTCTGCCGCGGTGCAGGCGGCGATTGCATGTACTCCTTGCCGTCCAGCAGGCGCCCGGCGGCGCTCTTGCGGACTCCGCCCCATTGCTTGAAAAAGAAGGGCACGCGGGATTCTTTGCACTGATCTCGAAGCTTACGGACCCATTCCGGTTTGACAGGACGCGCCCCCGCGCCGCTTTCGCCGCCGACGATGACCCAGTTGATGCCGTCCAGCGAAAGCTTCCCGAGGTCTTCGAGCAGGGGCTCGACAGAAAGAAACCTCACCGCCGCTGGTGCGGAACGGAGGTGCTCCACACGGGGCAGACCGTCCCTGCGGTTTTCGACACTGACACCCCACCAGATATGAGAGGCGGTCGCCGCTGTGCGAAAGCGGCTGCTCAGCAGGTCCCGCATTCGTTCGGATCGCTTCGTCAGAACCTGAAAGATATGCCAGTTCGCTGACTCCATGACTCGGACGACGGAAGCGATGAACTCGTCGGGCACCTGCTCATGAAACAGGTCGCTCATCGAGTTGACAAAAACCCGTTTAGGTTGTGTCCAAAGCAATGGCTCCGTCAGCTTCTCGGGTACCAGCCTGAGATCGAAGCCTTGTTCGTACGGATGGCCAAGAACACCGCGAAATCGCTCGGCAAAGGTCTCGGCGTAACAGTGCGCGCAACCGGGGCTGATCTTGGCGCAGCCGCGAACCGGATTCCACGTTGCATCGGTCCACTCGATCTTGGAGAACTCGCTCACGGCGACACCTCATGATCCACACGATCATTGTGCCACCGGACTCGCGGTTAGTCCAGAACTGTTTCAAGGGCTGCCTGTCAGCGTATCGCTGGGAACGGCTGGCACTGGCGGCTTGCTCGTGAGTGAGCACAGGCGTGCCTCGCTGTCTCAGCCCCGATACCGGAAACAGGTCGCCAAATGATCGTTGACCATCCCCACGGCCTGCATGAAGGCGTAGCAGATGGTCGAGCCGACGAATCGAAAGCCGCGTTTTTTCAGGTCCTTGCTCATGGCGTCGGACTCGGCCGTACGTGCGGGGACGTCGGACATGCGCTTCCAGCGGTTGACCTTCGGTGTGCCGCCCACGAACGACCAGATGTAGGCGTCGAACGTGCCGAACTCGGCTTGCACCGCCAGGAACGCCTTCGCATTGTCGATGGCCGAGGCAATCTTCAGCCGGTTGCGAACGATGCCGGCGTCGGCCAGGAGACTCGCGACTTTGCGGCTGCCGTAGCGTGCCACGCGGGCCGGATCGAAGTCGTCGAACACCTCGCGGTAACGCTCGCGCTTGGCCAGGATGGTGTTCCAACTGAGTCCGGCCTGGGCGCCTTCCAGAACAAGAAACTCGAACAGCTTCCGATCATCGTGCTGCGGCACGCCCCATTCCTCGTCATGGTACGGGATCGACAACTCGTTGCGAGCCCATGGGCATCGCTGTTTGCGTTCCCTACTCAAAGCCGGGTCCCCAGACAGCCTTGTCGGTCAGCGCCGCCAGGCAATGTGTCGCTATCGTATGGTGCTCTCCCCGCCCGGACAAGAAAACGCCCCGCCGCCCGGTGCTGAAGGGTCTGCGACAGTCTGGGCGGTTCCTTCAGAATCCCGAGCGCAAGCGAGGGGCCAGGCCTCAACGCGGCCGCACCACACGGAGGCCGCTCCTTTACAGTCGCGGTTCTGAAAGAACTGCAAAGAGCTGGGCGTACCTGCCAATCGATCGGGGATCGTGGTGTTATTTCCCATTTGCCCGTTGTGACGATAGATTGCACCGATGAGCGGAGGGCTCTGGGACGAGGCTGATTCCAGATTACACGGCGACGAGGATGGGAGGACCGATGAGAGAACGATTGTTTGCGGCGTCTTGGCTACTGGCCCAGTGCATGTTTGCCGGGATGACGCTCGGCGCAGAAGGCTGGACGGCGCCGACGGTGCGGCTTCCGGCTGTCGAGCGGCACCCGGCGATCGCCTGCACGCTCGAGGAGTTGGCCCGACTCCGCGCCGCTTACAAAGGCGCCGGGCCTGCCCATCGCGTCGCCGCCGATGTCGTTGCGGCGGTCGACAAGTTCCTGAAAGAGCCGGTCACCTTCCCTCCCCGCGGCGGGCAGCACAACCAGTGGTACCAGTGCGACAAGTGCGAACTGGGCCTGGAAACGGTTAGCGACACGCAGCACCGGTGTCCCAAATGCGGCAAGATCTACACCGGAGAGCCCTACGATGACGTGGTCTTCAAGCGGCATCACAGCCGCAACCTCAGCCAGATGCGCCAGGCGGCCTGGGCCTATGCCATCACCGGCGATCGCAAGTACGCCGACTATGCCGCGAAGATCCTGCTCGGCTATGCCGACCGCTATCTCAAATACCCGTATCACACCAACAGTGCGGCAACGCAGCCCAAGGGGCTGTCCGGCGGCCACATCGACGAACAGACCTTGGGCGAGGCAACCGCCCTGTCCCGGCAGATCGCTCCGGCCTACGACCTGATCCATGATTCGGCGGCCTTGTCCGACGCCGATCGCAAAGCCATCGAGGAGCAGCTCATCCTGCCGATGCTGAAAAACCTCGACAAGCACAAGGCCGGCAAGAGCAACTGGCAGACGTGGCACAACGCGGCCATGCTCTGGGGCGGGGCGGTGATCGGCGACGAAGCCTGGATCCGCAAGGCCATCGAGCAGCCGGGCCAGGGCTTCGCTTTTCAGATGGGGGCGTGTCTGTCCGAGGAAGGCATGTGGTACGAGAACAGTTGGGGCTATCACTTCTACACGCTGGATGCGCTGGTGGAAACGTGCGAGGGTGCCCGTCGGTTGGGAATTGACCTCTGGGGCCATCCGAATCTCAAGAAGATGTTCTTCCTGCCGATCCGCTACGCCATGGCCAACGGTTCGCTCCCACGATTCGGGGACGATGTCAACGCCTCCACACAAAGGATCGGCTCACTCGGTGAACCAGCCTACCTGGTCTATCGCGAGCCGCTGCTGGTCCCCTATCTGTCAAAAACACCCACTCTTGAGAACATCATGCTGGGCCGCACGATCGAGAGCCAGGCGCCTGAGCACAAACCGTCCGCAAGTGAAGTCATGCCCAGCGCCGGCCACGCGATTCTGCGGACAGCGGGCCCCGCCGGCCTGACGGCCGCATTCACCTTCAGCCCATACGGCGGAGGCCACGGGCATTACGACAAGCTGAGCTTTGTGCTGTTCGGCTACCAGCGTGAACTGGCGGTGGATCCCGGCCGTGCCGCCAGCCAGGCCTATCGCCTCCCGATTCATAAGCACTGGTACAAGGCCACCATCAGCCACAACACCGTCGTGATCGACGGGCAGTCCCAGGACCCGGTGGCGGGGGCGCTGCGGCTGTTCGCCGGCAACGACCAACATGCCGCCGTCGTGGCCGACTGCGACACGGCGTACAAGGGCGTCGCGCACCGGCGGCTGCTGGTGATGACCCCGACGTATCTGTTGGTGTTCGACCGGCTGGATTCGCCGGACAAGGAGCACCAGTTTGACTGGCTCTACCACAACCGCGGCAGCGAGGCGCGATGCGACGCGGCTCGCAAACAAGCCGACCTTTCGGCTGAGCCTTCCGGGTACCAGTACATCCAGAACACCAAACAGGGCGCGAGCGATGGGCCGGTCCGGATCGCATTTCTCGACGGTCCCGTGACCACCCATCTGACCGTGGTCGCCGACGGGCCGACGCAGGTGGTGATCGGCGACGGCCCCGGCTCGTCGATCCTGGATCGGGTGCCGCTGGCCATGATTCGTCGGACCGGTCGTGGCACACGGTTCGTGGCGGTCATCGAGCCGGTCACCGGTGGCGAGAAGCGTTCGGTGTCGTCCGTTGCATGGCGAGAGGAGAACGGTGGGGCGACAATCGAGATCATGTCGGGCCCCGTTGTCGAGTCGGTGCGATTGGCGGGCGACTTGGCGATCGAAATCCGCTCCGGCCAGAAGACCGTGCTTACCAGCCGCCCGGCGGGGGTGTAACTGGCCCAATCTCCCCACACCCGGGGTATCAGGGCAAGTGATGAGTAATGAGTGATGAGTCCAATCTTCCCACACCGGGGTATCAGGGATCAGTGGAGGATGCTCGCCGGCCGAGCGTACCGAGAGCCCCACACGCTACCCGCTTGGTTTTCCTGCAGGGATAACGATCAGCCGACAATATCGCTGATGGTGACCGCCAAGTGCTGCTGGCGATGGCCGATCTTCTTGCGATAGTTCTTGCGGCGTCGGAAATGGATGGTGGTAACCTTTCGGGCTTTCACCTCGCCGTTGACCTTGGCCACGACCTTGGCCCCATCGACGAAAGGCTGGCCGATCCGGGCGTTGGCCCCGTCGCCGAGCGCCAGGACATTGCCGAACTCGATCGTCTCCTGGCCCTCAGGCAAGTCCCGCAGGTCCACGTAGATCTTGTCGCCCTGAGAGACCTTATACTGCCGGCCGCCGTCTTCGATAATCGCGTACACCTGTCCAACTCCAGCACGAGGGTCATTCACAGTGGAAACAGACAGGCCCGTCGGCCGAACCATGCCGTTTCACGCAGTCATCCCACTACCGAGCCCCATATTATGTCCGCTGCCGGGCATGGGGTCAAGGAAGCCTCCCCAACGGCATGCCTGGGGGTGCCGCACGGACCAGGTTTCGAGATGTCGGCAACCCGATTCGTGCATGCGTTTCTGCCCGTTTTCATGGCCCGGCCCGCAGCTTTCTGGCGGGATGATGCCGGGCGATGAGGACCGTTCGCGGCTTCGTCTTGGTCTGCAAGTCGCTTTGTGTAAATGAGTTACGCCAGATTGGTCTTCCCGGCGGCTGTCATTGACGCTTCCGTGGAGTGGTTGGCTCGGCCGCCCTTGACAGATCCGGCCGGATGGGTAAGATATCGCTTGTCGGTGGCTGATGCGCCTGGGGAAACACCCGTTCCCATTCCGAACACGGTAGTGAAGCTCAGACGGCCGATGGTAGTCTCACGAGGCGAGAGTAGGTGACTGCCGACATTTGTGTTTTCTAGCGGAAACCCGCCCGCCGAAAGGCAGCGGGTTTTTTCGCGCGCCGATCTGGCAGGAACAGAAACGCCGGGGTACCCCACGGACCCGCCCTGGACTCAGGAGAGCGCGTCACCGGGTGCCAGAGGCTTCAGGTCCGGGGTCCACGATCGCCCGAAGGAAGGTCCAGCAGTTATCCAGCAGAATGTCATCGCCTCGCTGCTCGAAGTTGTGGATCCTCCGGTAGGCCTCGGGTGCCTCCAAGTGCAGGCGGCGGAGTTCGGCAAGCTGACGATCGGTATCCTCGTAGCGGGCCAGCCATGAGTTGAGCGACTCGCGGGCCCGCACCTGGGTGGTCCGGATCACGCGGAAGCCGCTGCTTCGGACAAGGTGGGTCAACTCGGCAGGGGTCAGGTCGTGGCGGCGCAACGGCTGGCGGAGCCGGACGATGGCCTCCCAGTAGGTTTCATCCTCAGCTCCAAAGGGGGTCATCTGGCCGACCACCAGCGCACCGTCAGGACGCAGCACTCGCCGGACCTCGCGCAGGCAACGATGCAGATCGTCAACATAGTGCAGCGTCTGCCGGCACACCGCGACATCGAAAGCCGAGTCGGCGCCAGGCAGTTCCTGGGCGTCGCCCCTGCACGCACGGATTCGAGAATCTCGGACCCGAGCCAGCATGTCGGGCGAGATATCCACCGCCACACATAACCCGACATCCGGACACGCGGCCAGTACCGCCTCCAGCACGGCTCCTGTTCCTGCTCCAAGGTCGATGATTCTCTGCCCGGGGCGAGGATCAATGAAAGCGATCGTCGTGGCCAGGATGCGCGGGTCGCGAACCCACGGGGCCAGGTCGTAGGTCGCGGCACGCTGGGCAAAGTGTCGGGTCAGATCAGGATCCACCAGTACGGTTCCCCGGTTCGTTGGCTGCTTCCAGGCGGAGCTGTCGGCTCAGCCAATCGAACGCTTGTTCCCGCATCTGGACATTGAACTTGTGCGGGCCTTCTCTGATGCCTGCGACGTTCGCAGGAACCGTCGCTCTCGGTTGTGGGAAGTCCCTATTGTGAGGATCCCCCAGCCGAAAGAAAAGCCTCGACGGCCGCGATCATAAGGCTGCGGCCCCCGACCGACCCGCCTGCTGCTCAGGCCCAGCCAGGACGGCGGGAACGGAGCCAGGGTCTGGCGGGCCTGGCGATTGGGCCGCATAATGTCTGCATGCGAAATCAACCATGCTTCTCCTGCGGATCTTCTGTGCTCTTTGTCTCTCTGTTGGCAGGCGTGGCCGCTGGAGGGGCCCCTGCTGTCTCCCAGCCGAACGTCATCCTGATTCTGGCTGACGATCTGGGCGCAGCCGAACTGGGCTGCTACGGCAACCGCGAGCATAAGACTCCCAATCTCGACCGTATGGCCGCCGAGGGATTACGACTGGACACCTTCTACTCCACACCCCTGTGTACGCCGACGCGGGTTTGCACAATGACCGGGCAGTACGGTTTCCGCAATGGTTATCTTGGCATGGGCAAAGAGGCGTTCAAGCCGCCCAAGGACTCGCCGCAGCGCGAGATCGGCAATCATTTCACCATCGGCGACCTGATGAAGTCCGCCAGGTACGCGACGGCCCTTGTCGGCAAGTGGCAATTGCCCGGCAAGCTTCCGACGCTCATCCATGACTGTGGCTTCGATGAATACCGGATGTGGGCCTACAAGGAGAATCTGCCTGAAGGCGTGGAGCACACCGGCGGCTGGGAAGGCGGCAAAGTTGGCGGAAAACCAGAGCGCTACTGGAACCCATGCATTGTCGAAAACGGCAAGTACCTGCCCACCAGGCCGGACGACTACGGCCCCGATCTGTTCATGGATTTCATCCTGGATTTCGCCCGCCGCCACAAGGAGGGGCCGTTCTTCGTCTACCATACGTCCGTACTGACCCACGCCCCTCATGAGGAGACGCCCGATCCTGGGCATCCGGGGAAACGGTGGCCTTCAGGCTTCAAGTCCAACCTGGAATACCTCGACCATCTGATGGGACGGCTGCGAAAAGGTCTTGAGGACATGAAACTGGTCGAGAGCACGGTGGTCATTTTTGTGGGGGACAACGGAACGGGTAACCGGGGCAAGGGCACGGTAACCGAGTCAGGCGTCCGAGTTCCGTTCATCGTCTGGGGGCCGGGGCAGATCCGCCCGGTCAAGGAAGCGGTAGCGGCCTTGGGCGATCTGACCGACATCATGCCCACGCTCGCCGGTCTGTCGGGAGCGGAGTTGCCCAATGACAGGGTATTCGACGGCAAGAGCATGGTACCGCTGCTGAAAGGCAAAGCCGCCCGCCACCGCGACTGGATCTACAGCTTCCTGGATGACGGGCGGATCTTGCGCAGTGACCGCTGGCTGTTGGAGATTCCCGGCCAAGGCAAGCCGGAGCGATTCTTCGACTGCGGTCAATGCCGCGACGGCAGCGCATACAAGCACGTGACGCAACTCGACAGCGCAGAGACCAAGGCCGCGAGGGAGAGATTCGCTCAGATTCTCGGGGCCATGCCCGAACCGAAACCACGGCCCGGCGTCGTTGACGCTGAGCGGGTCAGGCCGCGACAGCGAAACCGAAACTGAGGATACCACGAAAGAAACGGCTCGCAGGCGAGTGGCACTTTTGGCAAAATAATGAGGATAGGAATCCTCTGACCAGGGGGCCCCAGAAAGTTCTGGGGCCAGCGTAATTGCGCACCGCCGACCTGGCGAGGATCGAGCGGATCGAGGTGTGACATGGACAACCTCGAGAACGTATTCCGGCATCCGAACCGTCGCGATCTTCTGAAATGGGGCGCGGCCTGCGGGGCGGTGTGCGTATGCGGCCCGCGGCCTTGCGCGGCCCAGGATGCGGCCGCCAAGAGCGAACTGGAAGGCCCGAGACTCAAGGGTGTCATCCGCCATCCGGCCCGGCACTGGGAGAGACTGGAGGGCAACAAGGTCAAGTGCGTGCTGTGCCCGCGGGAGTGCGAGGTGGCCGACGTCGAGCGAGGCTACTGCGGCGTTCGCGAGAACCAGGGCGGACAGTATCAGACGCTGGTCTACGGGACCCTGTGCTCGGCCAACCTCGACCCGATCGAGAAGAAACCACTGTTTCACTATCTGCCGGGGACGACCGCCTTCTCGGTGGCCACGGCCGGGTGCAACATCGAGTGCAAGTTCTGCCAGAACTGGCAGATCAGCCAGTTCCGCCCCGAGCAGGTCGAGAGCGTCGACGTCCCGCCCGGCAAGCTCGTGGCCGTGTGCAAGGCCCGGTCGAGTCCGACCATCGCGTACACCTATTCCGAGCCGGTGGTCTTTTACGAGTACGTCTACGACTCGGCGGAGCAGGCCCGCAAGGCCGGCATCGGCAGCGTGATCATCTCCAACGGGTTCATCCAGGAAAAGCCCCTTCGCGAGCTGTGCACCCAACTGACCGGCGTGAAGATCGACCTGAAGGCGTTCACCGAGAAGTTTTACAGCGAGCAGTGCGCCGGGCGGCTGGCCCCGGTCCTCAAGGCGCTCGAAGTGCTCAAGGACACGGGCATCTGGTTCGAGCTGGTCATCCTGATTGTCCCGACGCTTAACGACTCGCCGGATGAGATCAAGGAGATGAGCCGCTGGGTCGTCCGGCAACTCGGCCCCGACGTGCCGATGCACTTTACGCGATTCCACCCCACCTACCGCGTGACCAACCTGCCACCAACGCCGGTTTCGACGCTTGAACGCTGTCGCCAGGTCGCCCTCGACGCCGGCGTGCATTACGTCTACGCCGGCAACGTCCCCATGCACAAGGGCGAGAACACCTACTGCCACAAGTGCCAGGCCGAGCTGATCCGCCGCGTGGGCTTCCGAATCGCCTCCAACCAGGTCGAGGACGGCAAGTGCCCCAAGTGCGGCACGGCCATCCCCGGCGTCTGGTCGCAAACCCAGGCCCTGGCCTTCAAGCCGAAGCAGCAGACCAAACCAGCGTAGAAACGGCTGCCAGCTTGTTGAGCTGTCAGGTTCTTGAGAAAGGCAGGCGGCGAAAGTGACCGCTCTCTATGTCGCGCATTTGCGGGCAAACATCAATAGGCATGCCGATACGCACTTTGTACCGGCCAGCAGAAGCGCAGTGGTCACAATGCCGAGGACGGGCGCCAGGAGGATGCCGGTGATGAGGGCACCGAGGCAGGCGCCCGCGTGGTCGGCGCCGACGATGGCGCTGGCCGTGGCGGCAGGACGACCGGAGACCGCCTGATGAAGGCCGCTGCCCAGGGCAAAGGCGGCACCGCCCAGTATCCCGGTCAGCAGGACGAGGGTCAGAATGGAAACCTGAACCAGAGCCAACGAGGCCGGTGAGGTCTGCATCTGGCCCAGGACCGGCAGCAGTAGGGGTGCGAGTACGGCCAGGATTGCGAGCAGCAGGTCAACGATAATCAGTCGCCGACGCTCTGGCACTGGCGGGCAAGCCCCTCGACCAGCGCTCGGGACGAAAGCTGCCGGTGTCACCCGCCCGGCCCACACGCAGCCGATCACCAGCCCGCCCATGAATACCGCGACGATCCAGCCGATCCACTGGTACACGTACCCATAGAGGTTCTGGAACGCGAACAGCCAGACAATGCTCAGCGACATGGTGGCAAAGCCGGTGCTGCCGACCGAGAAGATGACCACGCCTTCACTGATTGACCGGCCGAGAGCTCTACACAAGATCAGGGTTGCCAGCGCCGCCCCGGCCAGCACCGCAGCGACTTGCCACCACCTCAGACCGAGCAGCGGCTCGATGAACCGGCGCGAATGGGCGGCGGTCATTTTTTCCCAGAGCGCCAGCCGGTTCATGTAGATGACCGGGCGCAGGTCGGTGCTCACCGCAGCCCCGACGGCCGCATCAAGTTCCGCCGCTCGCTGGGCGACCTTCTCGGCGGCAAACCAGTCGACCGCGCCGCTCAACCACACTGGATCGAACCCGTCGGACTCGATGTGCCGCTGTTGATAACGCTCGGTCAGTTGTTCTGGGTTGGCCGCAATCAACCCGCCTTGTGTGGCCGCGAGGATGTGTGCCGGATCGCCCCAGCCGACAGTCACTTCGGGAAAGCCCGTCGCGATCGTGTTCCGCACGCCGGCCAGATAACGGGCCGACTCGGACGAAAGCCGCGCCTGACTGGCGGCGGCCGTCAGACACAGAACCGACTGGTCGCCCATGCTCTGCCTGAGCTCATCGAAGAACTCACGGGTGTAGAACCGAGCCCGCAACGCGGAAGTCGGCTCCGGCAAGCGGGCAATGACCAGATCAAAGCGGTGTCGCTGCGTTTTCACGAACAGTCGACCGTCGACGTGGTGCACGGTCACTCGTGGATCCTGCAATGCCGTCCGGTCCTGCTCCGGCAGCAGTGGCAGGATCATATCGATCTGTTTCGGGTCGGGCTCGACACAATCGACCGCCTCGACCGGATGCTTCAGGATCTCGGCCAGCAGTCCCTCCGCTGCCCCGCCCAGCAGCAATACCCGCCGCGGATTCGGATGCTGGCACATCCAGAAGTGCGCCAGCGGCACGAAAGTGAACGGGTCAGGGAAACTGGCGGCAATCTGGCCGTCGCAATACAGCGTGTACTGCTCGGCCATCCGGCCGACGGCCAGGTTCTGATAGCGAGACTCCGCCTCGGCAACCCGTTCGCATTTCGGCGACAGGCTTCGCCATCGACGTTCCACGAGAAACCGATTCATTGCAGGGCCGGCCAGACACGCCGTGAGCGCCGCCGCGGCCGCAATCATCAGCACAGCGGCAATGCCAATCCGTCGCGAGCCGTCGCGAACCAGCAGCATGGCCAGTGCCACACCGGTGACCGCGATGCAGATCAGCACCGTTTGAATCGGAGTCAGATGCTCGACGGCCCAGAAGGTGAACAGCGCCCCTCCGAGCAGGCTGCCGGCGGATTCGAGGGCGTAGACACGATTGACGGACATGCCGCCGGTAGTCCTGTCCCTGTCGCCGATCGCACTGGCCAGCGGGAAGGCCATCCCGACCATGAGGCCGCAGGGCCATACCAGCACGACCGCGACGATCACCATCGTCCCAAGTGAAAGCAATTCACCTGGCCCGAGGTCACACACCGTTCGGGCCTCGCGGAAACCCCAGATGCTCGCGCAAGCCAGGATGCCCAGGAACAGCAGCGACATCGTCAGGCGACGCTCCGCCCGTTCAGCCCGGCGGGCTAGTCGGCCACCGACCCAAGCCCCGCCCGCAACACCGGCCAGCCACGCGCACAGCAGGATCCCCCAGAC
>JAUCQB010000072.1 GCA_030372985.1 Phycisphaerae bacterium | reverse complement strand
GCTGCGATATTGTGGTCCAGAATCGCCGGAAGGCGAACGATCTTCTTTCTGCCGCGGCCGTCGTGGAACCAGTCCTGATTGAAGACACGGATCCTCGCGAGAAACTGAAATGATTGCAGCAAACACGGCCAACCGGGGTCCGGCTGACCGACGGTCTAGCGGACCGTTTTCGAAGCAGGCCGTATCACGTGGCCGGACAGATGCATCGTCTGCGTCATCTTCTGGAAGAGTCCCTTTCCTGCTCAGCCGGATCGCAGCAACGACTTCGCAAGCTGGACTGCTCATCGCAGTTCCGTTAAAATCATCGATGGAGTCGCGGACCGTTCATTCGTGATTTCAACGGGTTTCAAATCGACCGGAGGCTTACGTGATGGCAAAGAAGCTCCCTTCCACACGGATACTATTCGCAGGCGTGATGGCATGCCTGATGGCCAGCGCAACGGTGACAGCAGCGGATACCGTGGACGTTTTCTTTCGGGCGGATGGCAAGCTGAGAGTCGTCCAGCGAACCGTACCGGCCGGCGGTGACCCGGTTCACATCGCCGTCGCGGCACTGATCGCCGGTCCGACCGCCGAAGAGCAGGCTGAAGGCATCTTTTCGGCCATACCCCAGGGCGTGAGCCTCAATGACCTTGTTGTCTCCACGGATTCCGTGACGATTGATTTCTCCGAGGACCTCCTTTCGGTCGAAATCAGCGAGGTTTTTGTCCAGGCCGTTTACGTACAAGCCTCCTGGACGTTGCGGCAGTTTGACCTTGACCAGAACGTCAAGCTCACGGTCGACGACCTGCCACTGTCCAGCTACCTTCCTCCGGTCATCAAGCCCGCGCCAGCTCGTGTGACGCCCCAGGGACAGTACGCTCTGGATTCACTGTCCGGGCGCAGCGTTACCATCTCTCCGGGGCACGGGTACATGTGGAACGGCAGCGTGTGGACGACGCAGAGACCGGTGTACTGCTCGCCACTGAATCAGGAGGATTTCCACAACCTGGAGATGTGCCAGTACCTTGAGACCTATCTCGTCGCGGACGGCGCGACGGTGCGCCTGGTACGATGCACGAACAAGAGCCAGGGCAACCACAGCTCCGGCCATCCGTGGTGGCAGATGGCCGCTTACGTCTGGCTCAAGAACATCGGCTATCCGTGCACCATATACGCCAGCTATACCGGCGACTGCAACCTCGGCAGCGGCGCCTCCGAGAGCAGCGACGACATCCGCTCCCGGCCGCTCGCCTCCGACTACGATAACTCAGACATTTACGTTTCTCTCCACACCAACGGTTACCAGGGCGACTGCACCGGCTCATGCCCGACGGGCACCGAGACGTACTACGATGCCAGCGAGGAGCACGCGGCCTGGGGAGCGGTCAGCCAGACGTTGGCCAACAACATCAACTCGGCCATTATGAGTGCCATCACAGCCAACGTTGATTCCTCATGGACGTGCCACGGCACCTGTGTGAAGAACTCCAACGGCAACTATGGCGAGATCCGCATCCCTGATCGCGCGGCTACACTAACCGAACTCGGCTTCCACGACACATGCGACCGGGACGGTGACGCCAACCATCTCAACAACAACTTCTTCCGCTCGGCGGCGATGTGGGGCATGTACAAGGGAATCTGCAGCTACTTCGGTACGGCGCCGACCTGGGATTTCTATTCCGATGAGTACGTCAGCGACACCATCCCCACCACCATGCAGCCCGGTCAGAGCTACCCCGTGAGTATCACCTTCCGCAACCGCGGTGTCCTGTGGACCGAATCCCGCGCCATCCGCCTCGGCGCGGTCGGCGACAGCGACCCGTTCACCGCCTTGAACCGCGTGAACATCTCCGGGGAAGTCGGACCCGGCCAGACCTACGCGTTCAGCTTCACCATGACCGCCCCGGCCACCGTCGGGACCTATACCACCGACTGGCGAATGGTGCGCGACGGTGTCGCCTGGTTCGGGGCCACATGCAGCAAGCAGGTCGAGGTGGGCGACGTCGGGCCCCAACCGCCTAGTATCGTCCAGCATCCGTCAAATCAAACCGTGCCCCTCGGCAGCATCGCAACCTTCACCGTGCAGGCGACGGGCGACGCTCCGCTGAGCTACCAGTGGCAGAAGGACACCGTCGACCTCAGTGACGGCGGCACAATCTCCGGGGCCAACTCGGCGACGCTTCAGATCACCGGCGTCGACGTTCCCGATCAGGGCGCTTACCGCTGCGTCGTGACCAATGATCATGGTAGTGCCACCTCGAACACGGCCAGCTTGACGGTTACCGCTCCAGTGTTCATGGTCGAGAGTCGCGCGGGCGGCCAGAACTACGCCAAGTACTCCGAGACCGGCGGGTGGGCTGACAGCGGCGGCAAGAGCACCGCGGTAGGCGTCACGGCGGGCATCGGTTCCCGATACGGCAGCACCTACCGTTCCGTCGCCGGCGAGAAGCACGCCATCTTCAGCGCCGACCTGCCCGCCGCCGGCACCTACGAGGTTTCGGTCACCTGGGGGGCCAACGCCAATCGCCGGACTCCCATCCTCCACCGGATCGCGCACGGAGGCGGCACCACCGACGTCAACGTCGATCAGGCCGCCAGCGCGAACACATGGGTTTCGCTCGGTGTCTATGCGTTCAGCGCCGGCAGCAACGTTGGCAGCGTGGACGTCAACAACCTGAATATTGATGCTAGCGGCAGCATGTACGCCGATGCGGTGAAATGGGTCTACGTGGCAAGCCCGCCGGTGATCAGTCAACATCCGGCCGTTCAGAGCGCCTGTCCGGGCGCCACGGCCACCTTCATCGTCGCGGCTTCGGGTGGCGGCACGTTCGCATACCGGTGGCAGAAAAACGGCGCCAACTTGAGCAACGGTGGACACTACTCGGGCGTGACGACCGCAACCCTCACCGTATCGAGCGCCGACGCCGCCGATGTGGCGAACTACCGGTGCGTCGTAACAAACATCGCCGGCAGCGCGACGTCAAGCGAGGCCGCCTTGTCACTGAAGCCGATCGTAGCCGCAGACTTCGATCAGGACTGCGACGTCGATCAGGCCGACTACGACCTGTTCGCTGCATGCAGTTCGGGACCGGGCGTGCTCTACGGCACGGGATGCAGCACCATGGACGCGGACGCCGACGGAGACATCGACCAGACTGACTTCAGCCTCTTCCAGCGGTGCTACAGCGGAGAGAACACCCCGCCGGATGCCGACTGCGTGAACTGACACACAACGGATCGGCCGCGGGCTCGTTCGTCCTGCCTTACCGAAGCACCTTGTCCCTTGCCTCCGCAAGTGGCGCCTGGCGGGCCTGGAGTACTCTCCGTGTTCTGCGGCCGCCAGTCATTCCCACGGGAGGCCGCGACACTACCACCCACGCCCGGCAGACACAGCAGAGTGTCGCCCGGGGCTGCGGCTGCTGCCTCTCCGCACCCTCGTGCCCACCTCCCCAGGAGAGACATAACCGCCCGTGTCGCCCCGCTTTTTTCGCCATTTCCATAGCCGCCATCGGCACGTCCGCCGACCCGCATTCCCTCGATGATGCCTGGTCGCCGCAGTCGGCTGTCGCAGGTCACCGCCGGACCACCTGTCGCGGGTAGATACCGCGCCGTTGCAGTGGTCCACCACCCTCGACCGCTTCAGAACCACCCGATGACCCTGCAGAACTGCTGGTTTTCACGATGCCTAAACACATATAAGTCGAATTCTTATCGCATCAAAGGTGGTCGCCTCGTGTCGGTTACGCGCCACACCGGCGGAGCATGACAGCGCATCGAGCCGACACACACTCGCGACACGGACTCGGTTGCAGGCGCATGCTCTCCCTCCACCCTTTGAATGGGAGGGCGGCCACGCAAAGAAACCGGGAGTCTTATGCTCACGAGTGCTGCGTTGCATCAGAAGGCGGGTTTTCGATACTCGCGCAGTTGAACTCCGCTTTTCAGGCGTTATCATATAAACGTCGCGGGACGAGCTCGCCGAGTTTCTTCCAGCAGGGGCGGAGGTTACATCGTAACTGGGTTTCGCAAGTTTTCTAACGCAGAGGACGGAAGATGATCAAGATCCTGATTGCCGATGATCACACGCTGGTTCGCAAAGGCATCAAAAGAATGCTGGAGGAGCAGCCCGATTTCAAGGTTGTCGGCGAGGCGGCCGATGGAAAGGAAACAGTCGCCAAGGCACGCGAGACGCAAGCGGACGTGGTACTGATGGACGTGGCCATGCCCGGAGCCGACGGGATCGAGGCGACCAAGCAGTTGACGAAGAACCGCAAGTCGAAGGTGCGCGTTCTGGTCCTCACCATGTATGCCGATGAGCATTTTGCGGCCCGCTTGCTGCGCAGCGGAGCGAGCGGCTACGTCGTTAAAGATGCCGCCCCCGCCGAACTCGTCGACGCCATCCGCAGCGTGCATGAGGGAAAGCGGTTCATCTCGTCGTCGCTGCGCGAAGCCTTGGCCATGCGATATGTCGACGGGCAGGCCGCCGATCCCGTCGATGCCATCACCGACCGTGAGTTTCAGGTGTTGCGTCTTCTGGCATCCGGTCAGACGAACCGGGAGATCGCCGCAGATCTGGGGCTGAGCGTCAAGACGGTTGACGCGCACCGTCTCAACATCCTCAGCAAGCTCGAGCTGCGGAACAACTCCGACCTGACCAAGTTTGCCATCCGGCACGGGATTGTCAGCGGCTGATGCCAGAACCGGCGTGGGTACGGCTCCAGCGTTTGTTTTTTTCGCACACACCGGTCCGGACGCAGTCTTCCTGCCATCAGGTCGGGCCGCAGGGCCCTTGTGTCCTGAATATGGGGCGCTTGTCGCAAACGCGATAGATTTTCCCGTCCAAAAAGATGGGGATCATAGGTTATCGGTCCTTACATCATCGGTCGCCCCACGCCTTCAGGCCGATCATCCTTGCTCAATCGATCACTGTCTAGGGATGGTCGGACCGGTATGGGCGGCTCATACTGCCCTTCGCCGGCGGCGAGGTGAAACCTAAACTATTCTAGGATGTATTCTCACTCGCCACACTCGTCTTCGCCTGGAGTCCTCTGCCCGACCCAACATCTGAAGGCAACACCATCACCAGCCTGGCAGTTCTCATTTTCCCCGCATTGATGGCGGCCTTTCTGCTGGACCTCGGTTGGGGCACAGTTCCACGGCCAGGCAATCGTCCAACGGTGAGCCAGGCAGCCTTTGACCGGTCCGGCATTCGGGCGATTCTTGCCGATGGAACCTGCGTCTCAATCCCCTGGGCGGACATCGAGAAGGTTCGCCAAGGTTATGGTCCGATCCGGATCCGTGCGAGGGGTTTCGTTGACGCGGTGCTTCCCCCCATTCCGGCCGAGGCGCGGTTGTGGGGGCAGTTTGTGATGAAGGCCATTCCCTCGCAATACCAGGCTCCTTGGCACGCCGAACGGCGGTCGATGACGCGCCGATGGATCCTGTTCATCGCCGCCGGGATGGCCGGGATTGCCTACGCAGCCGAACGCAACAACCCCGGCACAGATGCCGGCCTTGGCCTTAAGGCCGCACTGTTCTGCTGCCTGTTCATTGGAATCATTTTGGCGTTTTCCGGGATCAGAGTGAGACGGAAACCGGCCCGGGTATTCCGAACACCGCGACGCGCGGGGTTGAACGCCTCCTCGTCCCGCCGGTGACACTCGCCGAATCGTCATTGGCGAGCAGAACCCGCCTTGCCGGGCTTGCTCCCAGAGAAAAACACTCATACAATACGGTGTCATGCGAGCCTCGGACATCACCAAGCTTCTGAAGAGGGAACCGTTTGAACCTCTGCGGATCGGCCTGGCAGATGGACGCTGCGTCCTCGTGCGCCATCCAGACCAGGTCGTTGTCGCCGAGCGGCATCTTCTCGTCGGCCTGGCCCGAATCGAGTCCTCGCAGCCGATGGCCACCCCCCGTTCTGCCGACGCCGTTGCTCGGGATTGGATGATCATCAACCTTCTGCACATTTCGACCGTCGAGCCGCAAAACGGCAATGGTCGCCGCACACGTTCCGGTCGTTCGTCGTGATTGGCGGACGAAGCCCGCCCTACCGGCTGCTTCTCCAAGGAAGCTTGTAGCTCTCAGCTTTTAGCTGTCAGCCATTCGCTCGGCGGGCAGAGCCCGCCCTACCGTCTCGATGCCCATCGGTCGGGCTTGTGAAATCGCCGTCTCGGTCTACACTGTCAGCCGATGCGTACGCGAATCGATCATGCAACAGTCATCACTTGCCGCGGCAATGACCCAGTGGTCCTGCGCGATCACTTTGTCGAGTTCAGCGGCGGGGTCATCACGGAGGCGGGGCGGGCCGGACCCGCGGCCGAGTCAAGTGCCCCGCCGCCGGCCCGGCCGTTCGCACAGCTCAAAGGGCGTCCGCTAGGGGCCATCCTGCTGGCTCTGGGCAAAGTCAGCCAGGCGCAGATCCAGCAGGCCCTGGAGAGCCAGAAACAAAGCCACGGCGTCATCGGCCAGGAACTGGTCCACCTGGGCCATGTCCGTGAGGCCGATGTCGAGCATGCGCTGGCGATACAGTCCGGCCGTGCCCCGCGGACCGATGCGGTCCCCTCCGACGATCTGGCCATCATCGACGGCCGTGATTGCCTGGTCATTCCGGGGCTGATCAACACTCACCACCACCTGTTCCAGTCGCTGACACGCTGCGCACCGCACGTGCAGAATGCCTGCCTGTTCGACTGGCTCGTCGGGCTGTACCCGCGATGGCAGCATCTGACCTATGACGCCCTGCGCCAGGCGGCGATGGTGAGCATCGCCGAGCTGCTTCTCAACGGCTGCACGACAACCAGCGACCATATGTACCTGTTTCCGCCCGTCGGCGACGTCGCGGCCGAGGCCGTGCTGGAGGCCGCCGAGGCGCTGGGAATCCGCATCCACTTCTGCCGTGGCAGCATGACGCTGGGACGTTCAGCGGGGGGCCTGCCGCCCGATGAGTGCGTCGAGACTGACGAGCGGGTGCTTGCGGATTCTGTCCGGGTCATCGACCGGTTCCACGACCCATCTCCGCTGGCCATGCGGCAGATCAACCTCGCCCCATGTGCGCCGTTCAACATCACCCCCGAGCTACTCGATCAGACCCGCGATCTGGCGACCGAACGAGGCGTTCTGCTTCACACCCACATCGCCGAGACACGAGATGAGGAGCGGTATTGCCTGGAGCGGTTCGGCGTTCGGCCGGTGGAGTACCTGCGGCAGCACCGGTGGCTGGGGCCGAACGTCTACCTCGCCCACTGCGTTCATCTGAACGACGCCGAGATACGCCTCCTGGCGGAGACCTCCACCGGTGTGGCCCATTGCCCGTGTTCCAACATGCGTCTTGGCAGCGGCATCGCCCCCGTTCGCAAAATGCTGGATGCCGGTATCAAGATCGGACTGGCCGTGGACGGCAGCAGCAGCAATGACGCCGGCAACCTGCTGGCCGAGGCCAGGCAGGCCCTCCTCCTTCAGCGCGTGGCCAACGGAGCGGCCGCCATGAGCCCGGCGGATGCCTTTCGACTGGCAACCCTTGGCGGGGCGGCGGTCCTCGGACGCCCAAAACTGGGTCGGATTGAGCCGGGCTGCGCCGCTGACCTGGTTCTCTACGATGTCAACGACGTCGCACTGGCCGGCGCGGTGGCTCAAGATCCTCTGGGAGCCCTCATTCTCTGCCATCCCCCCCGGCCCAGGCAGGTCATCATCACGGGCCAGACGGTGGCTCAAGATGGGCACCTGGTTCGGAGCGATGAAGCCCGACTGACAGCCGATTTCAACCAGGTGGTCGGACGGCAGTTCACAAGCGGATGAGAATAGGGTAGAATCGCCCCACGTTATACTCTGACAAGAGGCACACGATCATGATTGTTGATTCCCTCAAGAACGCCGATCTGTATAAAACCATTCATCCCTTGCTGCCCAAGGCGATCGACTTCCTTCGTCGCCCTGATCTAGCGACGTTGCCGGCCGGCCGCTACCCGATTGACGGCGAAAAGCTCTTCGCCTTTGTCTGCGATAACCAGACCAAGCCGGCAGACCAGGGCAAGTGGGAGGCTCACCACAAATTCTGGGACGTCCAGTATATGGTGCGGGGCCGTGAACGAATGGGCTATGCCCGAATGAACGGCGCTTCGATCAAGGAACCCTACAACCCCGAAACCGATCTGGTCTTCTTCAACACGCGGGGTAACTTCTTCGACGTTCAGGAGGGCATGTTCGCCGTCTTCACCCTGCAGGACATTCACATGCCGGGGCTGGCGGTGGAGAAGCCCGAGCCTGTACGGAAGGTGATTGTCAAGGTCGCCCCGTAGCCCGCGACCGATTCTGCGTGGCGGCTGGGGCGGACGTCGATCACAATCGATGCTTCATGCACGCCAGCACAGGCAAGCCCGCATCGGCCGGATCACGGCGCATCAGTCCATTCCTCGAAGCCGCTTCCTGACCGGGGGCGTCGTCTGTTCCGTTGACCCGCCGCTGGTGAAGCAAAGTCGCTCAAGCGACTTTGAATAAACCGGCGGGGCTCGTCGTATCTGATATGAGCCCGAGCGAGGCCGCCTGATGGCATCCGCTCCGAAATACTCCGTAGATCTGTGCTTCCAGGCTGGCCACGCATCGATAGGGCTGCGACAGTGAACCGAGAGGTTTCTGAAGCAACGAGGAGGATCTCAGTCATGTCGATCGCTGACAATCAAACCCGAACCGAAGAACCCACGCAGGCGGCCTACGAGGCTGGATGTCGGACTGGCCTGGCTATTGCGGCGCTGGCCACGAGTGCCGTCGCTTTTGTCAGTCTGCTCGGACTCGAAAAAGCGATCCTGGCATGCGTTCTCGCCACGCTCGCCATCCGAGGCATGCCTGCGCGCTCGCAAGCTCGGCGCTGGGGCATCGCTGCGATCGTGGTGACGATCGTGTATCTTGTCACATTTGCTGTAATTGTGGCCGTCTTCCACGAGCAGCTTGGAGAACTGATGGGTCTGCTTCAGCAGCTTGGATGACCGGGAGCGGGCACATGTCCGACACCGAACGCGAACATCTCGACGCGGATCGTTACGGTCAACTGCTGACACCGCTCCTTCGCCAGGCGGCCGGCTACGCCCGGTCCATCCTTTGGAACCGGGCCGACGCCGAAGACGCCGTCCAGCAGGCAGCCCTCAAGGGGCTCAAGCGAATCGGAACATTCGACGCAACTCGCAGCTTCAAGGGATGGTGGTTCGCGATTCTGCGTAACTGTTGCATCGACGCGAGTCGCCTTGCCGGGAGGCATCAAACGGCACCGTCGACTGAAGCCGTTCCGCAGTCGGATTCTACCGCCGCAAGCGGGCGCTGGGAGGCGCTGGCAGAGGCCATGGAGCGGCTCTCACCCGATCACCGCGAGATTCTCCGGCTCCGATACTTCGGTGGGCTGAGTTACAGGGAATTGGCCGGGGCCCTGCACATCCCCGAAGGGACGATCATGTCCCGGCTCTACCATGCCCGAAAGGCGCTCGCCGCGCAGATAACAGTGGAGGAATGATGACACCGATCGATCCCATGGAAATCTCGGCGTTGATCGATGGCGAATTGAGTCCAAGCCGGGCTCGCGAGGTGACGGCGGCGATCGAGCAGAATCCCGAGTTGCGGGCCGAGTTTGATCGTCTCCGCCTGCTTCATGAGGCATGCTCGCAAGCAGCGGCCACAGCAGCCTTCACACCGCGTGAGATCAACGTTTCTGCGAACCTGGCGAAACGAACACCGCTTCTTCCGCTGCTTGCCGGCGTGGCCCTTCTGGCTGTGCGTTTCCTGCCGAAGGCGCTGGATCTCGGCATCGCCGGTCCCCTGTTGCACGCAGCGGCGCTGGCCGGTGTGTTGCTGCTGGTCATTCGGCTGGTAAACCGCCAACAAGCACAGGAATCCCTGTGCTTCGATGCGATGCCTGTCTGACCGCCCGGGACAGTTCCTCGGAAACGGGCGAGCGATGGTCGGCGGTCTCACGATCCATCGGTGCGGATCTCATAGATGCCGTCGGTTTTCGCCGCCATGATGAAATCGTTGGGGTGCAGGCCCTTGATCTTGTGGGTCCACCAGTGCACCGTCACCCGGCCCCATTCCGTCAGAATCGCGGGGTGATGGCCGATTTCCTCCGCCAGGAACGCCACCTGGTCGGTGAAACGAATCGCCTGAGCGAAATCAGGAAAGGTGTAGACGCGTTCCAGCCGCTGCACGCCTTCACGTTGGACGATCCGCCAATCCGGGATTTCCTTCAGTAAATCGAGGCTTTCCGCCCCGGTGACGCACGGCTCGTCGTTGCGGCAGGCCTCACACTTCAGATCAACCAGGGGTGACATCAATGACCTCCCCGACATCTACTGTCAGCCACCATCAGCGCATACCCGCGCTCAAACCCTTATAGGTCGGCCGTCGAAGCCGGACCATAGCTTACATCCCAGCCCGGTCCGTCCGGCGGCCGCGGCGTCAGGGCGAGGCGGGACGCACGGCAGAGGTGTCCTGGCCAAATCCTCTCATCCTGCCCCCAGCGGGCTCGACCTGGACCTGTGGACGTCGGGCTGGTGAGACTGTTGTGACGTTTTGTGGGTGAAACGGGGCGCCGGTCGGCGAGATCAGCCCATGGCGCCGTCAGCCATGAGGGTCCTGACCTTGTCCCGTATCAACTTGGGCGTCAGCCCCAGGGACTTCAGAGCCTCGTAGCCGACGGAGCCTCTCTCCAGGAGCAAGCCAATCAACAGGTGCTCGGTGCAGACCTCTTTGCTCCCCAGATTGCGGGTCTCCTGAATGGCCTTGGCCATGACGTTGCAGAAATGGGGGGTGCCGGGCAGACGCCCGAACACCCAGGTATCCTCGAGGCTATTCTTGATCAGCCTGTCGACGGCGGCCCTGACTTTCTCCTCGCTGGCCCCGACCTCCGCCAGCACCTGGCCCGAAAGCCCTTCGCCCTCTCGGGCGATCGCCAGAAGCAAGTGCTCCGTGCCCACGTATTCCTGCTCATACTCCCGCGCGATCTCGTGGGCGACTTTGATGACTCGCTCGAGCCCTTTGTTCAGCCGCTCGTACATATCAATCAATCCATCTCAGCCGGTCGTGTTGAAGTATCTCCCGCAGGCGCGGTGACAGGCACTCTCTCAACGCCGGCGGGAACAGCTTTGACGTTCGACTTGAGCAGAGTATAGCCGTAGCTCATCACCGCCACAAGAATCGATGCCACCAGCGTGATCTTGATGATCTTCAACCGGTTGGCGATCTCGCGGTCCCGCCATTCCGCAAGCCGCCGGTCGATCTCATCGAGCTTGTGATCGATCCTGGCTTCGATCTCGTCCATCTTCTGGCGGACATAATCGTCCGCCACGCCGCGAATCGTCCGAGCCAGGCCGCTCACGACCCCTTGCTCGGCAATCCGCTCCTTGAGCGACGTATGACCCCCCTCTTCAGGAAGAAACCGATAAGCTTCCTTCGAGTCGGCTTCCGGCTCGTCAAGCATGTGACTGATCAGTGAGCCGATCAACCGCCGTCGCTTGCGCGTGACCTTGTCCCAGAAACGCTCGCTGTCGCGAATGGCTTTCTCGATCTCCTCTCGGCGCTCCTTGGGCGAGACGACCACCCCCCGCAATCTGGCCAGCGCCAGCAGGCCTCGGTCGCTGAGCCCCTCAAAATCGACTCGCTTGACAGACGCGATTTCTTTGGCGAGTTCCTCTTTGCCGGCCGATTTGCGGACCGGCCTGCGCGCCCAGATGACGATATCCAGCAGGGCCTCGTGCTCCAGTTCGGCCAGGAGGGCCTGCCGCTCTCGCACCAGGCGCAGCAGTTCACCCCGGTCGGCCCTGTTGTCCAGGTACAGTCCCAGCGTCCGGCCGTAGGCGACCAGTTCATCGACCGGCAAATCGCCGATCGCAGCCGATTTGTCTGATGGTTGGCCCATTGCTGTCGCTTACCTCACGTAGGCCCCTGCAAGCCGCGATGAGCATAGACAACCACGGCGAAGACCACCAGCAGCAGCGCGATCTGCCAAAGGTCACGGGCAAATCGTCGCGTCCTGGCCCTCAGCAGCAACACCATTGCGTAATGGCCGAGAACCTGTGTTCGCCTCGATTGGCTGAAGTAGTCGAGCCAGCCGAACAACGTCTGCCCCAGGCAGGCCAGCGTATACACGCTGCAGATGATCATCAGCACCCAGCGGTACATCTCGAACAGGTCGGGGGTCTGTGTCATCGTGCTGTCCTGCTCCGCGGCCGCCGTGCCCCGTCAACGTTGCCGCGCGGGCATCGTCCGACCGCTTCTGCTATCATAACGCAAAATGACCCCCGCAACGCCAGCAACGGCGAGGATGTGACTGATATGGCTGACCAACCGAAACAAACCGTCGTTTCCTTCCGCGTCGATCAACATCTGGCCGAGATTCTGAACGAGATACCCGATAAGTCAACGTTTATCCGTGACGCCATTCTTCAACGGTTCCACACCGTCTGCCCGTTCTGCCGGGGCCGAGGCGTGCTTCCCCAAGTCCTCGCCGAGTGGCTGAAGGCCCGGACGCCCGATTTTGAGACTGTTGAGTGCACCTGTTGCCATTTTGTCTACCCGGCAGAGATGGCCCAGACCCAGGCCGGGGGCCAGGAGTTCATCTGCCCGCATTGCGAGCAGCACGACCACCTTCACTGATCATCTCCAGGATCCTGTTCCCGCTGGCGCACCGGAAACCTGTTCAGCCCATGAAAGGTGACAACGTGATAACTCCTTTCCCAGAAAGCCGTTGACAACGTAATACGCAACGCTATGATATGAATGGCCAAGGCTCGCGGGTCGCGTTTGGCGGCAACGCCCAGCGCGTGCTTTGCTGGCCGGGGACGATGCTATAAGGGAAACAGAAATGGACTCACCATCGGGAACACGCCGCCGAGTTATCCTGCTGATCATAGTGATCCTGGCGATACTGGTCACTGTGGTCTTCCTGCCCAGCAGACGCGACGCCAGGAAAACCGCCAGGCTGAACATCGTCTGCACGTTCCTGCCCAATTACGTGTTCACCCGGAACGTCGTTGGCGACGCGCCGGACGTGGATGTCCGCCTGCTCGTCTCCGCCGATGTCGGATGCCCCCACAGCTATGTTGTCACGCCCGCCGACCTGAAAGCCGTTTCGAGGGCTGATTTGATTGTGGCGAACGGCCTGGGACTCGAATCGTTCCTGGATACCCTGCACAGAACGAATTCCAAGGCTCGCCTGATCACCATCTCCGGTGATTGTGACGTTCTTGCGAGCCGGACGTCGCACGATCACCAACACCACGCGGCAGGACCGCCGGCTTCGACGGCAACCACCGAGCACGAAGACGCAGACGGCCACGACGGGCATGACCACCGCGGCGAACCAGCCCCAACCCGGGAGGCTGATGATCATCACGAAATCGAACGCCCCACCGGCGAGCCCAATCCTCACGTCTGGGTCTCGCCGGTTCAGGCGACTCGACAGATTCGCAGTTTGGCGCGACAGTTGGCCGAAGCCGACCCCGAATACGCCGCTCGCTATCAGGCCAATGCCGAGGCATACATTGGCCGCATCGAGGTTCTCCACCGGCGCATGCGGGACGCTGCCGCCCGCTTTGCCAACCGTCGAATCGTCACTTTTCACGATGCCTTTGCTTACCTGGCCAGGGATCTCGATCTTGAGGTTGTTGCCACGCTGACACTCGATCCGTCCAGACCCCCTTCTGCGGCGGAGATGGCGGACGTCATCAACACGATCCGCGAAACCGGTGCGGCGGCCGTGTTCTTCGAGCCCGCTTATTCCGATACCGTCGCCCGCACCATCAGCCGTGACGCCGGCGTGCCCGCCTTCCCGCTCAACCCCTTCAACAGCCTTGACGTCGAACCCACTGAACGGTCTTATGAAGAGGTCATGGAAGCAAACCTCGACGTATTGATAAAGGCGCTTGGGTCATGACCTTGAACGCGGTCCCGGACAATGCAATGCCCGCCTTCGCACTTCGCCTGACGGATGTCAGCGTGACGCTCGGTGCGCGACCGATCCTGGAGCATGTCACCTTCGAGCCGGCCGTCGGACAGATCAATGCGATCATCGGCCCCAATGGAGCGGGCAAGACCACGCTGCTGCGGGCCATTCTTGGCCTGGTACCCTACACCGGTCGTATCGAGTGGGGCACAAACAAGAGCGGCAAGCCCTTGCGGGCGGGCTACGTTCCACAACGGCTGGACTTCGACCGCGGAATCCCCATGACGGTCATGGATTTCATGTGTGCCGGCCTTCAACGGACTCCCGTCTGGCTCGGCCAGCGCAGGCAGGCTCGTCAATTGGCCCAGACCTGGCTGGACCGCGTCGGTGGCAAGGACTGGAACGACAAGCCGCTCGGAGGGCTTTCAGGCGGCGAATTGCAGCGCGTGCTGCTGGCCATGGCCCTGTCCGACGACCCGGAAATCCTGCTGCTCGATGAACCCGTGTCCGGGGTGGACGTCACCGGCGAGGAGCTGTTCTGCGATCTCCTGGCGTCCCTTCAACGAGATGCCCGCTACACCATGTTGCTGGTCAGCCACGACCTGAGCATCGTCACGCGTCATGCCCAGTACGTCCTGTGCCTGAACAAGACCGTCAAGTGCTGCGGCCGAACCGTCGAGACTCTCACCGCTGATAACCTGGCGGCCCTGTACGAGCAGGAGGTCGCTCTCTACGCTCATACCGGCGAGCACGAAGGTCATTCCCACGGCCATACTCACCACCATGAAGGGAGTGGCGACAGATGAGTGCGCTGCTGGCCAGCATGGAGTTCTGGAGCGGCGTCATCCTGCCGGCGATTGACGAGGCTCTCCGGCGCATCCTGCCCGCCAAGTGGGGCGAATATCAGTTCATGCGATATGCCCTGCTGGAATGCCTGCTCCTGGCTCCGGTCTGTGCGGCCGTGGGCGTCAAAGTGGTCAACTTCCGGATGGCGTTCTTCTCCGACGCAATTTCGCACTCGGCGTTTGCCGGCGTGGCGATCGGCTTGCTGCTGCACGAGTCCTTTCCTGCGGCCGATCCGCGCATGACCCTCGTGCTCTTCGGGCTGATCGTTGGCCTCGGAATCGCGTATGTACGCCGGACCACCGATCTGTCAAACGACACGGTTATCGGCGTGTTCTTCAGCGCCGTGGTGGCCCTCGGCATCGCCATCGTCACCCGAAGCGGCGCCCGGACAACGCAATTCCAGCGGTATCTCTACGGCGATATCCTGAACCTCGACAGTGCGGACCTCGGGTTAAGCGTTCTGTTGGGCATCGCTGTCATCGTGTTCATGGTCGCGGGATTCAACAGGTTGATTCTCGTCGGCCTGAACGATGAGTTGGCCCACAGCCGGGGTATCCGTGTGCGGCTGTACGACTACCTGTTCACCCTGCTGCTCGCCCTTGTCGTGACCGTATCCATCCGGACCGCGGGGATCCTTCTGGTCACTGCCCTGCTGGTCATCCCGGCCGCGACCGCCCGCAACCTCGCTCGAAGCGCCGGCGGGATGTTCTGGTGGGCCATTGCCTTTGGGCTGCTCAGCGGTGTCTGCGGGACACTGGCTTCTTTCTCAAAACACTTGGACAGGGTCGGAACGGGGGCCGTCATCGTCCTTGCCAGCGTGTTCTTCTTCATCCTCAGCACCTTCCTTCGACACAAATGAGTCGAAACCTGTGCTCGCCGCGCGGGCTGCACAGGCAGGGTACGCGCGCAGGCAGGCTGATCGCCGGGCCAGATGTGGCCGCGTTCACCATGCGGTAAAGCAGGCTCTGGGCCGGCCTGGCGTTGCCTGCACCGTCCCGGTAGCCGCCGCAGTCGCCGTGAACAAGCGCTCGCACCGTGGTCCCGCCTGCCGGGTCCATGTCCGGGAGGTCGGTGACGGTCGGCGCGGAGCCCCAACCGGTTCTTGCGGCGAACAAGCCGACGAAGCCGACGGCATCGGTGACATCCAGTTTCCACCGGTTCCTGGGAACCTGGCGCAAACCATTGGTGGACAACAGGATAGAGCTCTTGCCAAGTGAGACGCCGCGGGTTATTCTATAGGGCTTGCGTGATTGGGGGGGTGAATCTGCCAGAGGGACACGGTGTCCCGGACGCGGACGGTGAGCATGAGCAACCAGATTGATCCCGAACTGCTGAAGATCATGGTATGCCCGGAGAGCCATGCCCGGCTCATCCAGGTGGGCGACTGGCTGTACAGCACCGATCCGGCCACGCGGCGGCGTTACCCCGTCCGCGATGGGCTGCCTATCATGCTCATCGAGGAATCCGAGGTGGTGGACGAGGCCGAATTCAACAAGACGGTGCAACAGGCTCACTGAGCAATGGAGACCTATGCGAACGGAAAAGGGTGAAAAGGGCGGCAAGCACCGCATCAACAGAAACAGACGCCGGTTTTCAGACCGTGGCGGCGAGGGCTGGAAAGGACCGATTATCGACTACAAGGAAGTCGAGTTGCTCCGCAAATTCCTGACCGCCAGCAGCAAGATGATGTCGCGCAAACGGGCCGGCACCAGTGCGACCGAGCAGCGCGCCGTCCGCCTGGCCGTCAAGCGAGCCCGCTTCATGGCCTTGCTGCCCTACGTCGGAATCTGATCCCGGACCATCTCCGGCCGGTGCCGAGGGTCCGCAACCCGCGCCCGTAGCTCAATTGGACAGAGCATCTGGCTTCGGACCAGAGGGTTGGCGGTTCGAGTCCGTCCGGGCGTAATCACATCTCTGACCAGCGCGGGCATGCCCCGCTCACCACATGATGCTCGGCGCGCATAATGCTTGACGAACAGCCTCTCGGTAGAACCGCGGAGACACCGCCTGCGGCAGGAGTTCTGGCACTCGGCACTGCGGTAGCGACGGATGGGCAGGGGCGGGAATGACGAATGACGAAACCCGAATGACCAGTGAAATCCGAAGCACGAATGACGAATGAAAGGCGCCGCTCTCGCGGGTATCCGCCGTGACCAGATGCCGGCCGTCGTGGCGAGTCGGCGTGGCAAGACGCCGTGGGGGCCACGAAGCACACGGGTGGGCAAGGGCAGGGGTGGGGGGACTCCCGCTGGCACTTCAGGGTGTCTTGATGTACTTTATGAGGGTCGCAGGGCGGGGTTCGCCAGGGTGCAGTTCGGGGCCGGACCTTGCTCCGCGAAGCTTGGCGTAATGTGGCAACGAATCTCTTCCACTCGCACGGACGGCGATCCGAGCAGCAGGTCATGTCGAACGAAGCGGACACGTGCCGACGTTTTGTCGTTCCCCGGCTTCAGGCCGCTGGCTGGGACACCGAGCCGCACAGGCTCAACGAGCAGGTCACCTTCACCGATGGCCGTATCGTCGTCACCGGCCAGAAGAGCCGCCGCCGTCCGGGGAAGCGGGCCGACGGCATCCTCCGCTACCGGCCGGACATGCCTATTGCGGTTGTCGAGGCCAAGCCGACATACGCATCCAATCGATGCCAGAGGGCTGCGGAAGGCTCGCTGACGGCCGATCGGCTACACGAGACAGTGACGAACTGGAACGGCGTCAGGTTCGGGCGGCAGAACATGGCATCGCTGAGTCCAGCCCGGGCATACCAGGAGAGGCATAGCGGCTGATGATCAAAGTGTTCCTCAGTTCGGTCTCGCGTGGGCTGGAGAGCCTTCGAGAACAGATTGTCAACGACCTGAGAACCGGGCGCTTTGAAGTCCATAACATGGAGGTCTTCGGTGCCCGCCCCGATTTGCCACTGGAAGTCTGCCTCCGGGAATTGAGAAAGTGCGACGCCGCCGTGGTGATTGTGGGTCCACGATACGGTTCGCTCACACCGGCCGGGGATGTCTCATTTACGCATGAGGAATACCGTGAGGCGTGCCGCAAGGGGCTGTGCGTCTTGGCCTTTGTTCTACCACCAGCCGATGAGGCAGATGCTGAGGAACGAGAACGGCTGCAGGCATTTGACCAGGAAGTTGGCGGCTCGGTCGTCTATAAGCGAACGACTCGGGATGATCTGCGCGCCGATATTGGGTCAACGCTGCTCCAATGCCTTCAAGCCGGCGAGTTGGGCAGGAGATTCACCTTCTTTCAGCCCTGGGATCGCTTCTTCGAACGTCAACTGGGTCAACAACAACTGTTCAACCACACGTCCCCGCTGGTCGGACGTGAGGGGGTTCTGCGTAGTCTTGAGGACTTTGTCTCATCCGATGCGCCTGCTCTTGTGGTGTCGGCTCCCGGCGGGGCCGGGAAGAGCCGGTTATTGCTTGAACTCGCCCGTCGAGTCGAAGAGGACAGTACGCGACCACGATTTCGGTTCGTGGTGCCCGACGCAAGCTGGACGGCCGAAGATATCAGCGACTTGCCTCCTGTGCCCGTCATTGTCGTCGTAGATGATGCTCATCGGCGGAACGACCTGGGTACGCTTATCGAAGGTTGTCTAAGGCAGAACGACTCCTCGCGGTTTCTGTTGGCATGCCGCCCGGCATTTGTTGACGGCGTACGACATCATCTTCGCACGATTGAGCCATCAGGCGCGCCCATTCAGACCATCCCGCTGCCTCCGATGGGTCACAACGAGGCAGTCCAACTTGCTGGCTCGCTCTTACCGGACGAGTTATCGCATCTTGCGGATCGGCTGGTGCACGCCGCCGACAGCAACCCGCTGATTATCGTTGTGGGTGGTCGGTGTATTGCGACACATAAGATAGCTCCCGAGATTCTTGATAGAACACCTGAGGAATTCCGACGAGTTGCGTTGGACCACTTGTTGGACGACCATTTCTTCGCCGAAGCACGTGGTGCATTGCGTCGCGACGTCTTGGATATCCTCACGGCGATAGGTCCTGTGTCGGTCGAGGATCCCAAGAGCGCTGCCGCAATCGGGGCTTTTCTTCAGGCGCGTTCGCACGACGTTGCACAGATGATCGGCGAGCTCGAACGGCACGGCCTGCTGCTGCGCCGTGGCCGTCTCGTTCGCGCGACGCCGGACGTTCTGGCTGACCACTTACTCTTCCTCAAAGCCATAGGCCCGAATGGCCAGCCAACCGGCTTCATCGACAACGTGTTTCAAGCCTTCGGGGAGACGCACTTGAGTAACATTCTCGCAAACGCGGCCGAGCTCGACTGGCGATCGGCGGCCATGGACGCGGGGGTAGAAGTACTCGCCGGGATATGGCGGGACATCATGCGACAACTGCCCGATATGCCGACCCGGCGTCGGACCGACTTGGTATCGACCCTGCATCGCGCCGCCGTCTACACTCCGGAACGGGTCCTTGGCGTGCTGGAGTGGCTGCTGAAGAACCCTCAGGCTCCCGAAGATCCGAAGCTGAAGGCGCTCGGTTTGCCCAGCCGGCCTGAGTTGCTCCAGGACCGCATATGCGAGTTGCTGAAGCTGATCGCAACGCATCCGGACTTCACCCGTCGCTGTGTTCGACCGCTATGTGAGTTGGCGCAGACTGACGACCGACCGACAAATCCGAATCCTGAACACCCTCGTCGGGTTCTTGAGGAGCTCTGTAGTTACGACCGCTACCGGCCGACTGAGTGCCAGCGAACCACCCTCGACGTTGTCTCGGAATATGTTGTGAGAAAGCCGGCGCCCGGACCTCTGCACTGGACCGCTCGTGTCTTCGGCGCCGCATTGGCTCGGAGCGGGGAGAGCCATCTAGCCAACCGGCGGCAGATTACGATGCAAACGTACGGCCTTGCCGCCCATATTGAGCAGATTGCCCAGTTGCGCAGGCTCGCGACCGAATCGCTCATCATGCTCGCCCTTGGGCCAGATCGCGCCGCGGCCGTTGCCGCATTGGATGAACTCCGCACACTGCTGGACCGGCCGCACGGACTTTTCGGCAGGCAGGTGAGCGAAGAAGAGGTCAGTGCGTGGTTGCCTGAGTCTCTCCAGGCACTTGACAGATTCGCAGAGATCATCGCCAGGGCAGGCGACGCTGCGATCGGCTACCTTGCCCGCCGTCACCTCCGGCAGTACAGCAAGAAAGACTGGCCAGAGGTCGGAAAGGCAGTCGAGACTTTGCTTCAAGGGCAGACCGTCCATGCTCAGGAAGCGTTCTATGACCTGCTGCTGGGCATACCGTCAGAAGGAGATTGGGGCGACTGGGGAGCGCAGAGAGCGCGTGCAAGCGAATGCGCCGCCGCTCAGGCAAAGACCCTGTGGGAGGGGTATGCAGAACCTGCCGCGCTCCTTACGTGCGTCGTAGAGGCAGGCGAGTCAGTTGGTGCGGTCCGCCCGATCCATGGGCAGAACTTGGCGGAGTTGGCCTGTGCACTCGCGCGCAACGCCCCCTCACGAATAGACGACTGGATTGCCGCGATTCTGGCGAATCCCTCTGACATCGCGCATCGCCTGCTCCCCGCCGCATTGCAGGTCCTGCGCGAGCAGGAGCGGGGTTTTGAACGGTTTGCTCAGGTTGTCGATGATGTATGCCATTCACCCCACGAGATGTTGCGAGCATACACAGCCGATGCCTTCCGCTTCTTGGTGAAGCGCGACACAGCAACAGCAGTCGATTTGGAGTTACTGAGGCGTTTTCACGGTGATCCGAGTATGCGCGTTCGTACGGCCGCCGTCAGCCCCTTGGCGCAGTTTGTGCAGTGCCAACCTGACGCGGCGATCGAGGCTGCGGTGGCTATCGAATGTGATGCTGACGTAGGTCTCGCTGATGAGCTCTGCGGCCTGTTTAGCAAGCACTACGGTATCGATCCGGCCCTTCTCCGGGATGATCAAGTGGACCAACTGCTGTCCAAACTGGAAAGCCTGCCCCATCTAGGGACGCAGACCTTGCACATTCTTGATTTCCTTGCATTCGCGTCGACCAGGCGCCCGGCGGCGGCAGTCTCACTTCTCATACGGCGGATCGAGGCATGCACGCAACGATCGGGACGTCAGCATGGAGAGAGATACAGGCCGATTCCGATCAACGCTCACGATCTTTCGCTTCCTGGCATCGAGACGGCGCCGGATCGCCTGGAGATTCATCGCTCAATTCGAGACGTGATGATCAGTCCGGACCCGATGGTCAGGCATCATGCAGCCGACCTGTTTGGTGCCGTCGTGAGTGTCGATTCTGCAAGGGCCACCCTGCAAGACTGGGCAACCGGCAATGACCCGGATAGGGTCATCGCCGCTGCAAGGCTGCTGGGCGGCTACGGAAATATGGTCGTAAGCGTGTTGAATGATCTTGTCGCGGACATGCTCGACAATGCCGCACGCCTTTCAACAAGTTGCTACGACGCCGTCTCCGCACAGTTCTTCATGGCTGCGATCGGCGGGGTCTGGGTGGCGGCCCCGGGACAACCATCGCAACGACATCTTGCCGATCGGACGCTGGCCGAGGAATTGGCGAAGAAATACGCGGACCGGGCTCCGGTCCGCCGTTTCTACGAGAGTCTCCGGGGACATGCAGGGGACATGATTGAACGTGAGATGGCTGAGTTTGAGGAAGAGGAAATGGAATGAAACGGCTCTTCCCAGCACTCGATCAACTCGATCCGGCGATGGTAAGCGTCGTTGGCGCCTTGCCTCAAGCGACAACTGCCGTCGCCGCAGAACGCATCAAGCCGTATGTCTGCGCTATGCGGCGGAAGTGCTCCTCGCTGATAATCCACCATGGGATTCTGACAGGTATTGACTGGTCACGCCTTGACAGCCTAGGACGCAAAGACCCTCTGGACGGTAGCCCAACCCGCCTGGATATACCTCTGCCTGACGCAAGGCTCGTTCTCGACCATCGCTCTGCCGTCATAGATCACGTCTACATGGCCTTTGACGCACTTGTGGCAGGAATCGTGAACGTTACCGACACCTTTGCCAGGTTGACCAACAGCTGCTACCAGCTGGGAATCCCTGAGCGACAAGCTACGGTATTCTCGGTGGCTGACCATATTCCCAATAGCTCGCCACTGGGACAAGTTGTGTCTGATCGGAATCGTACGGACTGGCTGCGATACGTGCGTGACCTGCGAGGGCGATGCCAGCATGCTGATGTGGAGGAGGTGCTCGAGACTTGCCGAGCCGCATTCGGGAGAGGGCAGGAGCCCGTGGTGCCAGCGCGCTATACATGGACTGTGCCCCAGGCCGACGCGAAGCTAACGGCTTATGTTCAGTCGGCAGCCGTTTCTGGGGCTGACCTGATGCTCGCATGCATCAACGCGATAGCCTCGGACCCGGCGAAGGCGGTCGTGTGAGTTTCATCGGGGTTCAGAGAGATGGAGCAAGAACGAAGCGGACGTGTGTCAGCGAGCGAACTCGACGCCCTCCTCCCCTCCATCCTCGACAAGGCCTTCAAGGGGGAATTGTGAGGAAGCGGTCAGCACTCACCCATTAGCCCCCGCCTTGTCAAGCGAAAAAACTCCCTTGGCGAATCTTTCTTGGTCAGATCGATCGCCTGAAATCGCCGATACCGCCGGTCATTGCCTGTGATACGCGCCCAGGTTCTCGGTCGCGTGGTTGTCGTGCACTTCAGGCACGCACCAGTCACCCATCAGGATCAAGGCTGTTGGGACGGTTCGGGAGGAACCGTTCCTGGCCCCTGGCTCTTTCGAGCCCCAGAAAACCGTTGGTACCCGATCGTGTCCAATTGATTGACCGTTGTCCCTCATCGGGATGACGGTCGTACAGCAACCTGGCTTGCGGCCGTATAGACCGCGCCACCGCTTTCCTGGCTCACGATCGAGGCGTACCCGCCTGCGAAGCCGGCGCCGCGTTCGGCGCTGCCGTGCCCCTCGCTTTCCGGAGGGGAAAAGCCAAAGCCACCCCTCGGGCAATGAGGCACGGCCAGTATGACGGAGGATCGGAAGCGGCGTCCCAATCAGCGATAGTGGCTCGAAGCCAGAGTGCTGCCCGGGCTCACCGCCCCCGTCCTCGATGGCTCATCCTCTCATCCGAAGGCCCTCGTGATATCGAACGCGACGTTCTCCTTGATCATGTGGTAGCAGGCCCGGGCCAGCTTGTGGGCGACCGCCTTGAGGGCGATCACCCGCTTGGTCTTAGCCTCCTTGCGCTGGTAATAGACCCGGATCTTCGGCTCGTACCGGATCGCGAAGTTCGCCGCCTCCATGAACGCCCAGCACAGAAACGCATTGCCGTTCTTGGTGTTGCCCGATCCTTTGCGCTTTCCGTTGGTCAGGTGCGAGCTGCCGACCAACCGGGCATACGAAACGTAGTTGCCCACGTCGTCAAACCGGCCGATATCACCGGTCTCCAGCATGATGGTCAAGGCCAGGACCTCGCCGATGCCCGGAACGGTCCGCAGCTTCTTGTAGCTCTGGCGCAACCTCACCTGGCCCCGGATGGCCGCCTCTAGCGTGTAGATCTGGTCCGCCAGGCAATCCCATACGCTCAGGGTGCTCTTGACCGCCAAGGCCACGTTCGAATCCTCGAAGATGGCGTCCGCCCCCTCCAACGTCAGGCGCCGGATCTGGTTGGCGCTGGGACGCTGCCCGTGGTTGCGGGCGAACAGATTTTCGATGCTCAGCAGATTCATCGTTGCCTGCCGGACGAACCGGCTTCGCTTGCGAAGCAGATCGCGGATCGCCCGTTCCGTCCGGGGGTAAACATGCGCTTCCGGCAAAAGACCCAGCCGCAGCAGGGTCGCCAGCCACCGGGCGTCCGAGTCGTCATTGCGGTACTTCAGGCCGTTGTACTGCTGGATCGCCACCGTGTTCGCCAGATGTACCGAGTACCCCTGCTCCATCAAGCCGTCCACCAACCAATACCAGTTGTACGTCGCCTCCACGACGATCCCCGCCAGATCCTGCCGGTACGACTCCAGCCATGGGCACACCCGTTTCAAATCGTTCGGCAGACGCTTCCGCCCGACCACGTTGTCCTCCTCGTCCTGGATCACGATCACGTTGTTGTTTGAATGCAGGTCGATTCCGGCATATAGTGCCATTGCAAGCCTCCTTGTTTGAGTAACCTGTTGATCCTGAACACGAACCAACAGCATACCTCTCGGAGGCTTGCTAGATGATTATCAGCGATCAGCGGTCAGCGGTTGACCCCCTCCGGCTCCCCCTTGGTAAGGGGGAGAGTGCGGTTTCTCCGGCTCGTCCTCGATGTCCTCGGGACATGCCCCTTGGCGAGGGGGAGAGGACAGAAGAAAGGGGGTGTACCCGCAGATCATGGGATTGACGCAGATGACGCGGGTATGGGAAAACCAGTGATTGGGTCTTAGCCAAACGAGAAGACCATGGGGATGGCTTCGGCAAGTTCAGCGTAGGGGCTCTGCCAGGCCCAGCCAGGAAACCGCGTGGCTCACAAGGCATCATCGAGACCCCATCCATTCGCTGCCGCGAATGGGTGGGCCACCCGTCCCGGCCTGCCCTTGACCCGCTTGTGAGAATCGGCCAAGGCCCCTGGCTTACGCTCGGGGCTCTGAGAGAGCCGCCCAAGCTGTCACGGACCCCTACGCAAAGTCGAGCCGACAACGGGCTTGACATGGCCTGCGGCCGGTGCAACAATAGGGCCAGAGGCTGAGATTGACTATGGCGATTGACCGCAACCATTCACTGGGACGCTCGCACAACGGTTCAGCCCCCGTTGCCGGCAGCACTCTGTTCAGCAGCTACTACTTCTGGTATTCGTTTAGCCCTTACCGGCGCTGCGGGGCATGAGCTGACGTCAAAATACGATGCCACAAGCCCTGAGACGCCGGAATGGTGGCTCAGGGCTTTTCTTGTTTCAGGACAGACGGCAGGACACGAACATGATCGATATGAAGGCGATTCGCGAGAATCCGGACCGTTTCAAGACCGCGGCTCGAAACAAGCGCATCCACTGCGACATCGACGCCGTCTGCGCCCTGGACGACAAGCGACGAAGTCTCCAGACCGAAATGGACCAGATCAAGCACCGCCAGAATGAAATCAGCGACCAGATCGCCCATTACCGCAATCCCAAGAGCCGGTACTTCCAGCAGGCCCTGGCCTCGGGACGCACCGAGGCCGAATTGAAGGCCGAGGCCGACCAATTCGTTCAGCAGGTTTCTGAAATGAAGGCCCGGGTCAAACAGCTTGAATCGGAGCATCGCCAGACCTGCGAGCAGCTTGACGCCGCCCTGCTGACGGTCGCCCAGCCGGCGGCCGACGAGGTGCCCATCGGCAAGGATGAGACGGAAAACGTGGAGATCCGGCGAGTGGGCGAGATCCCGAAATTTGATTTCGAGCCCCAGGACCACGTCACGCTGATGACCCGGCTGGGGATGCTGGACGTCGATCGCGGGGTGAAGCTGGCCGGGACACGCAACTACGTGCTCCGCGGCGACGGCAGCGCCCTTCACCAGGCGGTCCTGCGTCTGGCGCTGGAGATGATGGTACGGCGAGGCTTCGTTCAGATGACCGTTCCGGTGCTGGTCCGCGACGCGATGATGGTGGGCACCGGATACTTTCCCGGAGGCGAGGAGCAGGCCTACCGCTGCGAGCGTGACGCGATGAGCCTTGTCGGGACCGCCGAGGTGCCGCTGACGGCGTACCACAGCGACGAGATCCTCACCGAGGACGAACTGCCGAAGAAATACGTCGCGTGCAGTACCTGCTTCCGGCGTGAGGCGGGGGCCGCCGGCAAAGACACCTATGGGCTCTACCGGATTCACCTGTTCGACAAGGTCGAACAGGTCATCGTCTGCCGAAATGACGAGGAAGTCTCCCGCAAACACCATGCCGAGATCCTGCACAACGCCGAGGACGTGCTGGCAGCCCTGGAACTGCCCTACCACGTGGTCAACGTGTGCACCGGCGACCTCGGCCAGGGCCAGGTGCAGAAATTCGACATCGAGACGTGGATGCCCTCGCGCGGCGGCTACGGCGAGACGCATTCGGCCTCGCGGTTCTACGAGTTTCAGGCCCGCCGCCTGAAGCTGCGATACCGCGACGCGAACAGGAATACCCGGTTCTGCCACACGCTGAACAACACGGTCATCGCCAGCCCGCGCATCCTGATCGCCCTGGTCGAGAACCATCAGACGGCCGATGGACGCATTCGAATACCCGAGGCGCTGCGACCCTACATGGGCGGGCGCGAGATTATTGGAGGAGCCTGAAGGAGAGCCCCATGTCACACACGAGTCATACCCCAACCGGTCCTGAACTGATCCATTCGAGGCAAGCGGCCGCGCAATCGCACGACCAGGCCGGGCGCGTTCGCGTCCGGGCACACCGGATGCGCGGTTTCCTGGCCGATCAGCGGAGCGAGGCCGGGTCCGGCCAGCAGGACGATGGTTGGTATTTTTTCGTGCAAGGGAGATATTCCGTGCAACGCATCACTCGCCTGTCTTCCGCCTCGCGAAACGACCGCCACGGTCGAACCGGCTTCGGCTTTACGCGGCCGCCGGAGCGAATCGGCTGATCGACCGGCGGCGACCTGGTCGGGGTTGACAAGAGAAGACTATCTCGGGCGATGCGCCCGCTCAGTACGAAACGGAGACAACCTTATGATCGTTGTTATGCAGGAGGGCTGTACCAAGCAACAGGTCAGCCATGTCGTCAAGCTGGTTCGCGAGATGAAGCTCAAGGACCATGTCATCGTCGGAACCGAACGCACGGTCGTCGCGGTCATCGGCGATGATCGTTTCAAGGACCGCAGCGTCCTGGAGAGTTGCCCCGGCGTGGACCGGGTGGTGCCGATTCTGGCCCCGTACAAGATCGCCAGCCGGCAGACGCACCCCGAGCCGAGCGTGATTCCGCTGGGTGGGAGCATGGGAGCCACCTGCGGCGGCAAGAGACTCTGCGTCATGGCCGGGCCCTGCAGCGTCGAGGATCGCTCACAGGTCCTGGAGCTTGCCCATGCCATCAAGGAGCACGGCGGCACGGTGCTGCGCGGCGGGGCCTTCAAGCCTCGAACCAACCCGTACGAGTTTCAGGGGCTCGGCGAGAAGGGCCTGGAGATTCTGGCCGAGGCCCGCGAGCAGACCGGCCTGGCCATCGTCACCGAGGTCATGAGCGTCGACCAGGTTCTGCTCGTCGCTCGCTATGCCGACGTCTTGCAGATCGGCACGCGCAACATGCACAACTTCAACCTGCTGGTGGCCGTCGGACGGACGAACAAGCCGGTGCTGCTCAAGCGGGGCTGGAGCTCGACGTTCAACGAGTTCATGCTGGCGGCCGAGTACATCATCCAGGCGGGAAACCCGAACGTGATCCTCTGCGAACGCGGCATCCGCACCCACGAGGAGTACGTGCGGAACACGCTGGCGCTGGCGATCGTCCCGGCGGTCAAACGCGAATCGCACCTGCCGATCATCGTCGACCCCGCTCATGGCACCGGCCGGGCTTACATGGTCCCGTCCATGTGCCGGGCGGCAGTGGCCGCCGGGGCCGATGGTCTGATGATCGAGGTACACCAGGACCCCGAGCACGCCCTCACCGACGGAGCACAATCGCTTTCGCCGGATGCGTTCGCCCAAACGATGAAGGAGACCCGTGCCGTGGCCGAGGCCGTGGGGAGAGAATTGTGACCCCGCCGGAACCCCCGAAAACACCGTTTCCGAGCCCCCCGTCCCGCCGGCATGCGTCGGGGACAGCTTTTTCGTGCTTTCGGACGATATAATCAGCCGGAACGAAACAGGAGGTTGTCGTCAACCGTGTGCGAATCTCATGCCTTCCGAAAAACCGGCCTGACGGCGGTTGTGGTCTGCCTGTTCGGCGGTCTCGCCGGCACCGGCGGATGCGCGACCGTCGTGGCGGAGAAGGTCCAATCCACGCAGCAGCCCACCACGCGCTACGCCGCCGAAGGCGAACGGATCCATGCCGATCCCGTCGCTTACCTGCGCCGCATCTACCAGGAATGCGATGCGCTCGAGCAGTACCGTCTCACCTTCTATCGCCAGGAGCGGGTCGGCGCGCTGGTTCAGACCCTTGCGCCGATGGAGCAGATCGACGCACTCTTCCGCAAAACGCCCTTCAGCGTGAAATTCGTCTGGAATGCCCCTGATGCCGACTACTTCGAATCGGTCTACGCGGAAGGGCAGAACGACAACAAGCTGGTCATTCGTGAACGAAAGGGCGTTTTTCCGTTTCCGCCGCAAGTCCGTGTCATCGATCCCGCCCTGCCGGCCAAAATCGGCAAGGCTCGAAACTCAATCACTGACTTCGGCCTCGCCCGTGTTGCCCGAAGGACCCTCTTGCCGTTTGAGGATCCGGCGTTAGCGAAGGTAATGACCATCCGCTACGCAGGCCTGGTCGACCTCGACCCGGCCGCCCGGCCTTCACACCATCTGCGGATCGAGCGCCCGCCGACGCCCGGCTACGCGTACACCCGCCAGGATTTCTACATCGATGCCGAAACGCTGCTTCCGGCCGGAACGGACCTCTGGCTCAAAAACGGCGACCTGGGTGCACGCTATCGCTATGTGGACATCCGAACAGATGTGCAACTGACCGATCGGGATTTCCGCCTGAGCAAGGACCATCCGGACAAGATCGCGGCGGAAAAGTAGACGCCTCCCGCGCCGCACCGGCCCCCACACATCAGTGCTCGGAACCCTCTGGCTCAAACTCGGGCATGAACTCCACGGCATCGAGTTCGCGCAGGGCCAGATAGGCGGCCTTCTGCTCGGCCTCTTTCTTGGAAGGACCCCATGCACTGCTGTAACGCCGCCCCTTGATCACCACGCCCACCTCGAAGCACTTGCTGTGATCGGGACCCTTCTCGTCGAGCAGCTCGTAATTCGGCGTCGCCCCCAGGATTTGCTGGGCATGTTGCTGAAGCTGCGATTTGAAATTCCGCTGATGCTCCGACGCGGTCGCTCGCAAAAGCTGCTTCTCAATCGTCGCAAGGACGAATTCGCAAGCGCGGTCGAGACTGCCGCTGTCAATGTACACGGCCGCGATCAAGGCCTCGTACACCGCCGCAGCCACCGAGCTGGGCAGTTGCCCCCTGCTGGTCATCCCCTTGCCCATGTAAAGGCATTTCGTCAGGCCCAGTTCTCGGGCGATCTGCGCGCACGTCCGACGGGACACTACCGCCGACTTGACCTTGGTCATCTCGCCTTCGAGGTAGTCGGGGAACCGTCTATAGAGGTAACCGCAGACTGCCATGCCCAGAATGGCATCGCCCAGGAATTCGAGTCGCTCATTACTGTTGACCCGCGTATTGGCAATTGAGGCATGGGTCAGCGAAGAGACCAGCAACTTCTGATCCCGAAAGGTATAGCCAATGGCTTCCTGCAAGGAGCGCAGGGCTTCAGAGTCGCTCACGGATTCCAACCTGACCGAATGCCAGGCTTGTGGCGAAATCCGCACGGTCACGCCGGGTGGGCTTCGCGACAGGCCACAAGCACTCAACTATTCTACCAATCGTATCTTCGGCACCGATCAGCGTCAAATTGAGTAAGCTATTGGAACTGGAAAAACCTGTGCGACCTTGTTAAGTTCAATCTGTATAAGCATTTGGACCGAGTCGGACAACCGCCAGGCGTTCTGGTCAAGTCGATGCAATGACGCTTGTTCGTCAGGATCGCCCCACAAGGGATGTCCGGGGCATCTTCACCGGCATGGTCGCTGGCGCTTCGCCGGTCCATTGCGGCCCGATCGACGGATGTATAAATTGCGTGCTTTCAACTTGCTTGCGTGGAGACGCCGGATGCATGTGTTACACAGCCCCATAGGCGGGAAGAATCGGCTTGTAGCGGTGACCATCCTGGTCGTCTCGATCCTTGCGGGACCTGTCCTGGCCGAAGTCGATCGATCAGTCTACATGACGACCGACGAGCTGAAGCCCGGCATGAAGGGCTACGGCAAAACGGTGATGTCGGGCACCACCATCGAGACCTTCAACGTGGAGGTCCTCTCGGTGATGCACAACGCGTTCTACGCGAAGCAGGACATCATCCTCATCAGGTGTTCCGGGCTTAACCTCGAATACAGCGGTATCATTGGCGGCATGAGCGGTTCGCCCTGCTACATTCGCGACGAGCAGGGCCGCGAGCGACTAATTGGCGCGATTGCCTACGGATGGACGTTCAACAAGGACCCGATCTGCGGCGTTCAGCCGATCGCCCAGATGCTCGACGTCGCGAACGTGCGGAAGCCGAAACCGGACAGCCGGCCGTCCGGAGACAGCCAGCCCGCCTCGCAGGCTTCAGGCGCGCCCCGCGGCGGCGGCATTCCATTGGAGGACTGGCTTCGGAGATCTGCCGGCGAACCGATTCCCGCCAATTGCCGACTTAGTATTCTCAACAGCCCTTCTGAATCTCCCCCGCCTGCCGGAACCGTGCCTCCCGTGACCTCCGAAGGGCTCCGCCCCCTCGAGATTCCCCTCATGATGTCATCGCTCAGCCAGGAGTCCATGGCGTTTCTCGGCAACTGGTTCAAGCGGCATGGTCTGACCCCGCTGGCCGCCGGTGGAGTCCCAAGCGCCAAGAAAGATGCCGTCGCCGGGAAGGTTCAGCTGGAACCCGGCTCCTCCCTCTGTGTCGCGCTGGTCAGCGGAGACATTTTCATCGATGCCGTGGGCACCTGCACGGCCGTGATCGGCGACCGGGTACTCGGCTTCGGCCACCAGCTCATGGGCGCGGGTCCCGTCGAATACCCCCTGGCCACTGGTTTCATTCATACCGTCATCCCCTCTGTCATGCGATCGAACAAGCTGGGAGGCACACTTGAAGTCGTCGGGACCTTGTGGGGAGATGAGGCCACCGCCGTATTCGGCACCGTGGGCAGATTGCCCACCCTGGTTCCGATGGAGGTGGTGGTCAACGATCTGCGAGGGCGGCAAGCCTTTCAGTACAAGGTCGTCCACGAGAACGAATCCACGGGGGCTTTCCTCACCGCGTGCCTCATGGAAAGCATTTACACGCATCACGACTTGCCCATCGACCACACCGTACGCCACACCGTCGAGGTCGATTTCGGCGATCTCGGCACCTACACGTCCTCCAACGTCAGCTCGCAAAGCGGCGTTCGCGAGGCGGCCGTCGACCTGATGTATCCGGTTGAGACGCTGCTCAACCCGCCGCTGGTTCAGAAAGCCCGCGTTCGGAAAGTCCGCGCCGAGATCACCATTGAAGACAAGGCCCGCCGGGCCACGATCTACCATGCATCGTTGCCCAAAACCGTTTACAGGCCCGGCGAGACCGTCACGGCGACCGTGCGCTGGAGCCATTACCGAAAAGAACCCCTCTATACCTACGAATCGTATTCGCTCAAACTGCCGGACGACATTCCCGACGGTGATTACGAACTGGTGCTCTGCTCGGGCTCGGGCCACCTGGCATCCCTCAAGTCGGAGAAACCTCATCTCTTCAGGGCTGAGACGCTGTCGGAGGCCTTGGCGGCGTTCAACCTGATAGGCCGGTTCGGCGGCGACGTTCTATACATGAGGCTGAATCTCAAGCAGGGCGGCATCGCCTGCAAGCGGCTGGAAATGCCCGATTTGCCGGCATCTCGCCGCAAGATTCTGTCAGACACGAAGCTTGCCTCCGACCTGAGCCCCTACACTGAGGCCCTGGTGGCGGAGCACCGGACCGATTTTGTCGTCGTCGGCAGACACGCTCTGCCGATCCGGGTGAGAAGGCACCCCGACCCCTAGTATTGCCGGCAGCCACCTGCCATGGTGAAGGAAAGCTAGCTCGAGCCGCAGCATCTTATTCAAGAAAGTGTGGAACATGCAGCGATCACGTCCGACCATTCTGTGTGCGATCATCAGCCTGACGGCCGCCTGCCCGACGTTTGGCGTTCGTCCTGCCACCTGGATGCACGAACAACCGAAGGACTTCAACGAGGGCAAGCTGGACAGCACCGTCGTCTCGTCCCTCGGTGAAGTGACTCTCGGCCGGCAGACCCAGGTCCTTCACCAACTGAAGGAAGAGGGCCAGATCGTCAATGCCATGGCCAGAGCGGGGGATGGCAAGATCTACCTTGGAACCGGCCCCAAGGGCATCATCTATCGCGTCGACGGCGACAAGGTGACGGAATTCGCGACCCTGCCGGACGGCGGCACGGTGCTCTCCCTGCTGTTCACCAAGGACGGTAACCTGCTGGCCGGCACGGGAGGCGGCCCGCAAGCCAGGATTTGCCTCATTGACGGCAACGGCAGGATTCGCGTCTTTCACGAGCCCCCCAAGGCAACCTATATCTGGGCTATGGCTCGCGGCGTGGAAGGAGAGGTGTACGCGGCCACGGGAAACAAGGGCCAGATCTTCAGGATCGAGCCGGACGGCTCGAAGAGCCGGGTGCTGTGCGACCTGAAGCCGAAGAATGTGATCTGCATGGCGTTTGCGCCGGATGGGTTCATCTACGCCGGAACGGACGAGGACGGCCTGGTATACCGAGTCCATCCAACCGACGGGCAGGTCTTCGTCGTTTACGATGCCAAAGAGCCCGAGATCAGCGCCATCGTGTTCGACGCTCAGGGCAACCTCTACGCCTCGACCGCCGATGCCGAAGGCGCTCGGCCGGGCCGGGCCGTCGCCGACAAACCCGGCGGCAAGCCTGAGACTCAGAAAGCCGAAAGCCGGGCCGGCGGCGGTCTTCTCTCACTCTTCAAGGCCTCCAAGCCTCAAGCAGACTCGCAGCCGGCCAAAGGGTCGAGCACCGCGCCGGCTTCGCGGCCCGGCCACCCGGCCGGCACGCCGGACGACGATGAAGACGCGGCGGGAGATGGCAGCTCCGCCACCAGCCCGGCGACACAACAAGCGAGCTTGCTGTCTCGATTGGGGCGTCCGGCCGCCGGTGGACCTCCGGGCACCAAGACCGGCGGGAACGCCATCTACCGGATCGACAAGGACGGCTTTGTGACCGAGATCTTTCGTGAGCCGGTCATGATCCTCGGGATGGCCGAATCCAACGGAACCATCTACGCCGCAACCGGCAACGAAGGTCGAATCTACGCCCTGACACCGAATCTTGACCGCACCCTCATGTTGGCCAAGCTGGAGGCGGCCCAGGCAACCTGTCTGCTGCGTCTCCCGGACAATCGCCTGCTGATCGGCACGGCCAACGCTGCCACCGTGGTCGAACTCTCAGACCGTTATGCCGCCAAGGGAACACTCACGAGCAAAGTGCTTGATGCGGAGCAACTGAGCACCTGGGGCCGCGTCCGCTGGAATGCCACCGTTCCGACCGGCACCAAGCTGACCATCGCCACGCGCAGCAGCAACGTGGAGGACGAGGAATCCGAGGCATGGGAAGAGTGGTCGTCCGAGATGGACGCCACCTATCCTCAATCCATCTCCTCGGCCAGTGCGCGATTCCTTCAGTATCGCCTCTCCTTCGAGACCACCGTGCCGGATGCGACCCCAATCCTGCGGTCACTGGAGATCGTTCGCATCCAGCCCAACCACGCCCCGCTGGTGACCAGTGTTGAGGTCCTCGCCGCCCTCGACGAGGCCAAGAAGCCGACTGCTTCGCCCAAGGTGAAGATGGCGGCCGGCCTCTCCGGTTTCAGCGGCGGCGAAGAGGTGAGTGCTCCGAAGTACAACTGGGTCGTGAAGTGGAGCGCTAACGATCCCAATAACGATCCGCTGATCTTCGAGGTGTTCTACCGTGAACTGAACGCCCGTCGCTGGATTCGCATCGCCAAGGAACTCTCCGAGTCCTTGTACATCTGGGATACTCGAACCGTCCCCGACGGCAAGTATGAGGTTCGCGTGGTTGCCAAGGACAGCAAGACCAACCCGCCCGGAACAGACCTGAGCGGTGCCCGGATCAGCGACATGATTCTGGTGGACAACACGCCTCCTGACGTGACCGTTGATTCCATCACCCCGAAAGGCGGCAGAGCAGTCCGTATCAGCTTCGTGTGTCACGACGCGCTCACTCGGATCGCCGGGGCAAGCTACAACCTGGACAGCGAAGAGAAATGGACGCCCCTGGCAGCCGACGACAACATCTTTGACGCGCCCAGTGAGACCGTCACCTTCACCGTCGACGACCTGGACGCGGGTGAGCATCGGATCGCGATCCGTGTGGAGGACGAACGAGGCAACCTCCGCTACGTGAGCCGCCTCGTCACTGTTGGGGACTGATCGCCTGCGGAGATGGGCGACTGCTCTCCGACCGGTTGAGCGGTAGGCCATGACCGGAGACGACAACGGTGACCGATACGACGCCTGAACGTCTCGTGACTGCGCCCAAGGACAATCAGCCTCCGGCGTCCGCACATGCGCAGAGTCTCACAACGGATACCCGCCCCGGCCCTGCGGCGCGCTGGTGGTGCCGTCATCCCCGCCCGCCTTATGCCTGTCCCACCGGTGCCCGGAGGGTCTTCATACCTGTCTATGGCTGGCTGGACGTTGATGACACCCATCGGGCTCGGGTGGAACACTACTTTCACGCGCCGATGTTGATTCTGGCGCTGCTTGTTCTGCCCATCCTGTTGATCGAATGGTCGTACGGGGAGCGGTTCAACGCTGCGCATCCGGTTGCCCGCATGGCGATCTGCGTCACCGGCGCGATCATCTGGCTTGCTTTTCTCGTGGAATTCATCATCAAGATCATGATCGCGGAGTCCCGCTGGAAGTACGCGATCAGGAACTGGCTCGACATTGTGGTCGTCGCCTTGCCGTTGCTGCGTCCGCTCCGTGCTCTGCGGGTGGTTCGGGCCGCGCAGGTCGCCCGCGTATCGCGTGCGTTCACCCTTCGCGGCGTTATCATGAAGCTGCTTCAGACCGCGGCGGCCACCGCACTTGGGCTCGGATTCGTGCGCCGCATCGTAGAAAGATTTCGAACTCCCCAGGCGGCCGATCAGATCCCCAATTACGAGCAGTGGTCGCAAGCCTGCCTGATTGCGGAGATCAAACGGCTCAACGCTCGCATCCGCGAGCTCGAACAGGCGCTCGGCGACTTCGCCGCTTCGGAACGTACGAAACCTGACGAGACGAAACGGTAACCCTCTCACGAAGGCCTGGCGCCGAGCAGCAGGTCTGCCGGCACCGGCCTGGTGTTCTTGCACTTGGGGTACGTGCTGCAGCCGAGGAACTTGCCTGACCGGCCCGAACGAATCATCATGGGCTCGCCGCACTCCTCGCACGGGATATCCGTGAGGACCGGTTTGGGCCTGGGCGGGGGCGGCATCTCGATTTCCGCCCGCTTCTTGGCGTCACCGCGAAGATTGACCGAGCACCGGCATTGGGGGAAGTTGGTACAACTGAAAAACGGGCCGAATCTGCCCGCCTTAAGCTGCAATTGACCGCCGCATTCCGGGCAGTGAAGCGGCCCTTCGGGCCACGTCTCGACGACCGGCTTGCCCGTGCGCGTCCACGCGAAACCCGGCGGCGGCGAGCCCTTGCCGCCGGCGGCGGTCCTGGAACCCTTGGCCTCCGTCTGCTCCGTGCCACGTGTCCGCTTTCCTGGCTTCGACGATGCATCGCGCGGCGACGCCGAATCCGCCGCCTGCCGACCGGCTGTGGTCGTGCCTGCCTTGGCCTTCAGCTCGTCAAGCTTTTCGATCGGCTTGGTGTTTCGGCACCGCGGGAAGCCGCTGCATGCGATAAACTCGCCTCGCCGGCCTTTGCGAATCAGCATCGGGCGGCCGCAGCGTTCGCAGACGACTCCCGCCTCGACCCTGGGCTGCACTTTCCTTTCCAGGCGAACACCCTCGGGCAACGGTTTGATTGCCTTGCACGCTGGATACCGATCGCACCCAAGGAAAGCCTTCATGCCCTTGCGGCGGACCTTCAGCGTGCCCACGCCACACTCCGGGCAGGGCTCCTCGATCTCGGTTTCCTTCACCAGCCGCAATGGCTGGCCGGTCTGATCGCAAGGGATCGTGTTCGTGCACTCGGGATAGCCGCTGCATCCCAGAAACGAGCCATGCCGCGACTGCCGCAGCATCATGTCCTTGCCGCACTTGTCGCACTTCGTCGCGACGACCTGCGGCTTGATCGGCCTTCCCTCCCGGTCGATATTGAACGCTCCCTTGCACTTGGGATAGTTGCTGCATGAAAGGAATCGCCCCGTGCGGCCCCAGCGATACACCATGTCCCCGCCGCATGCGTCACACTTGTACGGGCTGGGCTCGGCCTTGGCCGGCTCCATCTCCTCATGGGCCCTGACCAGATCCGTATGAAACGGGTCGTAGAACTCATGGAGAACCTGGTTCCAGTCCAGATGTGCTTCCTCGATCTTGTCCAGTTCGTCCTCCATGAAGGATGTGAACTTCACATCCATCACGTCTGGAAAATGAGCGACGAGCTTGTCCGTGACGATCGCGCCTTTGTCGGTTGCGAAAAGCCGCCGATCGATTTCTTCGACGTAGCCGCGATCAAGCATCGTCTGGATAATAGCCGCGTACGTGCTCGGTCGGCCGATGCCCTCAGCCTCCATCCGCTTGACGAGTGAGGCCTCGGTATACCGAGGCGGCGGGCTCGTAAATCGCTGTGCAGGCTCGATCTCGATCGGACCCACGACCTGTCCCGGGGCCAATTCCGGAAGCCTCTGCTCCGCGGCCAAATGCGGTACTCCGGTGATCTTGTAGAATCCGTCAAATGCCAGGGTGCGCCCGGTGGCCTTGAATTCGGCCTCCCCGGGCGGCGTCTTCGCCCTGATCAGGACCGTCGTCGAGTCCCATTCCGCCGGCGTCATCTGACAGGCAACAAACCGTCGCCAGATCAGTTCATACAGCTTCTGCAACGGCGCGCTCACATGCCCTTTCAGTGAGTCCGGCGTCCGGGTCACATCCGTCGGCCGAATGGCCTCGTGGGCCTCCTGCGCCCGCTTACCGGATGCGTAAACGTTTGGTTTTTCCGGCAGGTAACGCTTGTCGCAGTTCTCCGTGATCCAGTCCCGGGCAGCCTTCACGGATTCGGCGCTCAGGTTCGTGGAATCCGTCCGCATGTAAGTGATCAGGGCCACCGGGCCATCCTCGCCGGCCAGCTCCACTCCCTCATAGAGCTCCTGGGCCAACCTCATCGTCCTGGACGCCGAGAGGTGCAGGTGGCTGCTCGCCGCCTGCTGAAGCGTTGCCGTCGTGAACGGCGCATTCGGCCTGGCCAGCGTGCGACGCTTCTGGACGTCGGCGACCGAGAAGACCGGTACTTGTCCCCGATCGAGCCTGCCCGTCAGCGTCACCTTTCGCAGCCCGCGATGGGCGTACTCCGGCCATGCGGCTTCGCTCTGCTGCTCGATCCGCAAGCCCAGGGCCTCGGCGGCCTCCCTGGCCTGCCCCACCGCGCTGACGAACGCCTCGTCCAGGCTCGCCGCGGCATTGTATGAGCCCTCCGGGCGGAACGAACGGCCCCCCAATGCCACCAGTTCAGCCGCGAATGCGCCGTGCGCCGCGAGCCATTCACCCATTTCTTTCTGCGTACGTTCCTTCTCACCTCCGGCGAGGAACTCCCGCCACATGGGTTCCAGGCGCTCGCCCTCGGCCGGGTCTCGCGCGAAACAGCCAACGATTTCCCAATACTCGCCTGGAATGAAGGCTTTGATTTCCTTCTCCCGCTCGACGATCAGCCGAACGGCGACCGACTGCACCCGCCCGGCCGACAAACCCTTGGCCACTTTCTTCCACAACAGCGGGCTCAACTCGTACCCGACAATCCGGTCAAGGATCCGCCGCGCCTGCTGAGCGTTCACCTTGTCCATATCAATCTGCCGGGGACGATCGAAGGCCTCCTGGATCGCCGACCGCGTGATCTCGTTAAAGACAACTCGCCTGATCTTCGAGTCGTCCAAATCCAGGGCCTGCGATAAGTGCCAGGCGATGGCCTCTCCTTCGCGGTCAAGGTCTGTCGCCAGGTAGACCGCCGGGGCCTTCTCGGCCAGCTTCTTCAGTTCGCCGACCACCTTCCGTCGACCGGGCACCAGCTCGTAGGTCGGCGCGAAACCGCGTTCGATCTCGACCCCAAGCCCGTGTTCGGGGAGATCTCGGACATGGCCCACCGAAGCCTTCACCACGAAACCTCTGCCAAGGTATTTATTAATGGTCTTGGCCTTAGCGGGCGATTCCACGATCACAAGTGATTTGGAGCTGGCGGATTCTCGTCGCTCGGAACTGGCGGCGGTCCGGCTTTGTCCGCGCGTGGCCTTGGCCTTGGGTTTGGAGACTTGTTTGGGACTGGTTTTCTGCTTCGCCGCCATAGGCTTATCTCGATTACCTGAGTAAGAAGCTCCCTCGATGCCCCGCGGCCTGCGAGATTTCGGCATCCTGCAGCCAATGCGACCGCGAGGCGTCCGGCGCTCCAAAGCTAAGGGGACTCAATCTCCATCGACCACCCCTATCGAGGACTCCAACGCCTCTTTCCGGCAGTTCGGGGCGTTCCTGATTACTGAAAGTCCGGACAGAAATCAAATCCCCGTCCGATCTTTCCCAGATTAGCACCTGTTGGCCTTTTGTTTTGTGCCGCGTCGATCAGCCAGCGGCCAAAACGCGCAACCACTTTGTTGCCTGATACTTCGGCCGATTGGTGGCTGTCCGCCTCTCCCGTTTGTGCCCCGCGCCCCTCCCAAAGTCCAAGCTCCCGCCCCGCCGACAGAAGGTCGATGTATACCACCTTCGACGGTTGCCGAACCCAAGTCCCTGGCGCCGCTGCTTGCTTTTAGCGCGAGCGCCGGTATTTTGGTCGTTTCTGCAATCGGCAGGGCAACGAGACGCTGTCTGATGGGAACATACTGCTATGATGAAGTTTTTCCGTAAATACACGAAACACCTCCTGGCCGTCTTTATGGCCCTGCTGCTGATCATCTGGCTGGCAGGAGACGCGCTGCAAAGTCTTCTGATGAACCGCGCGGGGCGCCAGGACTTTGAGCGCGGCACTCTCGACGGCCGGAAAATCACGCAGGAGGATGCCGCACCGGTACTTCAGCAGCTTGAAGTACTGAACTCGCCCGAACTGCGAAGCGTAACGAACTGGGAAATGATCTGGCTTTCCGCCCTGAACGAGCTGGGGGTTCGTGACGATCGTAGCGGTATCTACCAATACCATTTCGGCATCATGATGTCGCGAGGCGACGTTCTTGACGAAGACGAGTGGTTCCTGCTTGTGACCGAGGCCCGCCGAAACGGGGTCTATGTGCCGAACGAGACCGTCGAAGAATTCAAGGCGAAAAGCGGGCTGATCGGCCCGCCGTTGGCGCGCCTCCGGCGGAACTTCCCCATGAGGCTGATCAACGAAGCCATTCGCTCTTACCTGATGGTTCAGCAGCAGGCCGTTGCCGCCTGCAAGGCTCCACCGATCAGCGAGGCGGACATCCGCGACTTCGTGCGTCAAACCAGCGAGAAGGCTGACGTGGCCGTGGTCACTCTTGCGGCAACCGAAACATCAAAGCTCTTCGACGGCAACTACGCGCCGACCGAGGACGAACTGGCCAGACTGTTTGAGAAGCACAAGAACACCGCCAGCCAGCCTTACGCCCAAGGTCTGGATTTCGGCTACCAGCAACCTGAGGCCGCACAGATCGAGTATCTGCGAATCAGCGCTGACGCCCTGAAGAACCAGCAACAAATCGACGAGACATTCGCCTACAGCTATTGGGACAGGCACAGGAACGAGTTCACGCGGGAGGTTGCGACCCAACCCTCACCCACGACGGGGCCCGCGAGCCCGCCACGGCGGGAGCCTTACGCCACCTTCACAGAGGCCAAGGCCGAGGTCATCAGTCGTCTTCAGAAGGCCAAAGCGGACGAAGCTGCTCTGCGGATTGCCCGAGAAATCATTGATGAGTTGACCAAGCCAGAGGCCGGGAATGCGACACAGCCCACCGCGGAGCAGACCGCAACGGTCCCGGCGGATGCCGAGGACGCTTTTGCCAAGGCTCTCCTGAAGTGGTCGGCCAAACACCCCGGCACGGTGAGCCGCGTCTCGCTGGGCATGCTCGAACGGGATGCCCTGCAAAAAAACGCCGAAATCGGTCAGGTGACCGCGAGGGTTGGTGGACAGCAGGGTCCTTCACTTCCGCAGGCGGCATTTCTCGTCGAGGGTCTTGCGAACCGGCCCGAGCAGGGCTCGGATCAGCTCCGCTACTTCCGCAAACCCGGTGAGACCTGCGGGGTCGCATTCGCCGATGCAAACGGCAACGCCTTTGTCTTCCGGACGGCTGAGATCAGACCGAAACAGGCACCCGCGAGTCTGGACCTTGTCCGCGATCGCCTGATCCGCGATGCTCGCCTGGTCCGCGCCTATGAGCGGGCGGGTGAGCAGGCCAAGGCCCTCCACGAACGGGCTGCGAAGGAAGGCTTGGAGGCCGCGTTCCGCAACAGTGCGGAACTGAGGGAACTGCTGGATGAGACCGCCCTGAGTCATCCGACGCCGTTTGGGCGCAAGGCGTGCATCGGTATACCCGGGGCAGCCCCTCATGTGATGCCGAGCAGCGTTCCCGGGGTTGGCTCCGATCCCAAGTTGTTCGATGCGATTTTCGGCATGCCCGCCAAGACGGCCACACAGCCGAGCCGCGTTCTGGTCTGGGAGCAGCCCGAGCAGCGGCGCTGGCTCGTCATCGAGCTTAAGCGAATTCTCCCGCCCACGAAGGACGACTACTCCAATTATTGCACACAAGCGATTGCCTACCTGCAGAAGGAGCGACAGCGGGAATTGCTGGTCGAATGGTTCAACCGCGACCAGATCAAGAGTCGCATGAAGTGGAAGTCCGTGGCGGAAGATCGGGAGCCTCAGGCGGCGGCCACGAAGGGATAGCGGCGGCTCACTGCTGAATGGCCGAGCATCGCCCGCGCCGGACGGCCGTCTGTTCGATGATTCTCAGATGGCTGATCCTGTTCTATTCGTTGAAATCAACTCGTCGAATTGAGCCCGCTTCTACGGCACCGCGGCGCGAAGCAGTTCATCGGCCAGATTGATGCCGTCGATGTCCGGAACGGTTTCCAGCCGCGAGGCCTCGCCCAGCAAGCCAAGAATTGTCGGCGCGATATCGACCAGCCGGGCATGGTCGATCCGGCCGCCTTTGGGCAGGTCCGGGCCGGCAAAGAACAAGGGAATCCGCATATCCCGCGCCAGGCACGAGCCGTGGCCCGCCACCTCACCCCGCCGGTACAACAGCCAGTCGTCGGCCGCCATGATCACCATGTCGCCGCTTCGCGGTGAGTCGAACAACTCCACTGCCTGAGGGACCAAGTCCGGAAAACGGGAAGTGGCGGTGGCGGCAAGCCAGTCGCGTGAGGCATGCCATCCGGCCCGGACGAACGCCGCAAGCGTCTCGTCGCCAAGGTACTCGAGCGGATCGCCTTCATACTCCGCTAGCCGATACTCCTTGTCACTCTTCTCAGTTCGCCGCTCGACAACTGCCGTTCCGTTTCTTGATACGATTCGGACCCGGTCCCGGCCGTCGCGGAGAAGAACCATCTGGACCGCCGGGAGTTCGTGCAGAGGCGGTTGAACCTTAATGAAGTCCAGCACCTCTCGTGGATCGGGTCGATACGGCCAACCGCGCCGGCCGCGCAGATGAACCATCGCCACACGGCCGGCATCGACCCCTCCGACGGCATCGTAACCGGACATCAGGTCCCAGCGACCCACATACGCGGCGGCCTCGATCGCACGTCGCCGGATGCGAACATGTCGCTTCGCCTGGATCCATTCAAGCATGTCGATCGATTGTCCGGCCGGGACCATCCCGTGGTCGGCCACCAGTACGTAGTGAGCCGACTCGGCCAGCCCGGATTGTTCCAGGTGGGACGCGATCTCACCCACCATGCGGTCGATATTGACCAGAGCCTCCGCATATCGAGACGAGTGGGTGCCGAAACGATGGCCGATCTCGTCAACGCCCGGGTAGTAGGTCAAGAGGACTGACGGCCAGCGTCCGACGCGGTTGGCCCTGCGTATCACTTCTTCCATTGCCACACTGACACGCGAGTCGGCCATCATGTAGTGTCCCAGGGCCCAGGCCCAGAAGAATCCCCTGGCGCCATCGATTGACTCGGTCGCCCCGCGGTGGGTGTGGTGGGCAATGCTTACGGTGAAATGATCGCCCAGCCAATCGTACAGCGTCGGTACGGCCAGATGGTGGTCTGCGGTACGGTAGGTCGCGTAGGTCATATAGTCCCGGCATTCCAGCGTCCTTCGGTCGAACCAGAAGTTGCCGAGAATCTGGTGATGGCCGGGGAAACGACCGGTGAGGAGTGAGGAGCAGTTCGGGTAGGTACTCGTCGGCAGGCTGCTGACGGCGTGGCGCACCCGGACGCCGTTCTCGATGAACCGCTCACGAATGTTGGGCAGCCGCCCCTCAGCAACGAGTTCGTTCATGCGCTGCACGTCCATGCCGTCGGGGAAGAAAACGACGACCGACCGGGACGGACGTTCAACTGACTCGGCGAGGCGTACATCCAAGGAAGCGCAACCGGACAGCAAGCTGGATAACAGAATGGTGAAGCCGACACAAGCGGCCGGAATCGCAACACCACGAGCGTCTGTACCACCACCGGCTCGGGCTGAATCGGGAGCGGGGCCGGATCTGAGCGACCAGCGTCGAGCGAAGAGCGCCCTCGCGGCCGCATGACCGATCGTCCGCCGCCCCGGGATTGTTCGAGGTGCACCGATCATCTACAGGTGTTCCGCTGCCCGCCCAAGGCGACCGATCACGATTGTTTTCTGGCCGAGGGCTCCCAAGGGACAACCTTCCTGGCCTTAGAGTCCCAGGCAACTTTCCGGCCGGTCCGATACGCGATATTCGCCATGTGCGACGGCAGGAGGGAACTGAATCCGAGCTGAACGGGGGCGTTAGGCTTCTTGCCCGTCCGCATGCACTCCACCCAGTTGTGCTGGTGCGACGGGCCCTCTTTGGAGAACTCGTGAATCGGCTTGTCGGTCTGGCCTTCCGAATACACGCGAATGTGCGAGCCGCGGATCTCGATGGTTCCTTTGGTCCCGAAGAGCGTCAGGCCGTCGCCCTCGAAGCCGTTGGTGAAATTGCTCACGAAATTCAGTGAGAAGTCGTCGTACTCCCAGACGGCGTTAACGACGTCAGGCGTTTCCCAGTAGTCCAGGCCGTACACACCACCGTTGCACACCGCACTCCTGGGAACGGGGTCACCCATGTAATAGTGAACGATGTCGATGACATGGACGCCCACGTCGGTGACCAGGCCGCCGGCGTAGTCCCAGAACCACCGCCACGCGAAGTACCGCCACGGGTCGTACGACACCTTGTGACTGCAGGGCTCCTGGAACTTGTCCCAGTCGATCTTGCCCTGGACGTCGCGCGGGGCAAAGGGGTCACGGCCGGTCACGAAATTACGGCAATCCTTGGCCCGCACGAACTTGACCTCGCCGATCACGCCGTCATCGAGCAGCTTTTTCGCCTTGGCGTTGTTGTAGTCGCTGCGCCGCTGGGTGCCGATTTGAATGATCAGCTCGGGTCTCTTCTCGGCGGCGGCCACCATCTCCATGCCCTGTTCGTAGGTGAACGAGAAGGGCTTCTCCTGATAGATGTGCTTGCCGGCCTCGACGGCTGCGAGGAACGGCAGGCGATGCCAGTGGTCCGGCGTCGCAATGATGACCGCATCGACGTCCTTGCGATCCAGCAACCGGTGGTAATCGGCGTAGCGGTCGATCTTGACGTCCTTGTGCCCCTTGCTTTCCATCCTCTCGGTGATCCGCCCGGTCGCCTCAGCCAGGCGGAACTCGGCCAGGTCACAGAGCGCCACGCACACCACATTGTCGGCCGAGCACACCGCCATGCAGTCGCCGGTGCCCTGCCCGCCGGCCCCGATCACACCGACCCTGATCGTTTCGTTGGCTCCGAAGGTCCTGGCCACCGATGCAGCCGGCCGCCCCAGCAGCATCGAACCCATGCCCAGAGCCGCGGCGGTCCTCGATGAGCCGGCCAGGAAATCACGGCGGGTGAGCTTGCCCATGCGTTGCATAAGTGCCTCCATCTGTCGCGATGCAACCCGGTAACTTGCGTCCGGACCATTCGGTCACAACCGACCTGAGAAACCGTATTGTACCGGCCTCCAGGCGAATGTCACGTAAACAGGGAATTCAGCGTTCGCTTGCGATGAGCCGTGTACCAGTTTCGCAGCATCTGGTCCTCGGCAGTGTGGCTGGTGATGAGATCGAAGATTTCGGCCATCTTGGTCCGGTCAATCTTGGGATGGGTCTCGGTTCCCGGCGCCGCCACCTCCAGCGTGGCGATCGCCGGCAGCAGCGAGCCCAACAGGAACGTGCGAATGCCGCTCTCGAACGGGGGAACAGCCAGCGTGTATCGCAGGCCGGCGTCCAGGTGTCCGATGCAGCAGCCGAAAAGCTCTCCCTTTCGCCGCGGGGCCAGACGATATGCCGATCCGGCCCAGTCCACGAAGCCGGGCGGTATGAAACTCACCTTCCGCTCCGCGTCGACCCGGCAGTCTTTGATGATGTTGGTCAACTGCAATCCAAGCCCGAGGCGACGCCCATCCTCGCGCCAGGCGGCATCGGCCGCGAATCCCCGCGGCGCCAGACGAGCCTCGAAGAGCGCGGTGGACATGACGCCCACGGTCCCCGCGACATGGTGGCAGTACTGTTCCAACGCGGTCATGTCTCCGCAAACGAAGGCAACCTCATTCTGATACAGCACCACCCCCACCGACCGCATGCCCGCGATCATCTCGCGGACACAGGTATGGATCGGGCCGCGCAGCTCCGCAGGCAAGCCCGCATAGGCCGCCAGCACATGATGGGTTCCTTCGATCAGGCGGCCATATTCATCGGCCGGAATGACCGGCCACCCACGGCGGAATTCCTCGGCCCGAGCCGGGTCACCCGGATCGTCCACGGCGGCCAACAGCGTGTCATAGAGCAGCGACCGCTGCTCGGAGGTCAACGCCGCCTCATCCTCGACCGTATCCGCCAGGCGACACATCAGGTATGCAACGCACATCGCGCGGTCGAGCGGCTCGGGACATTGCGGGATGATCAGGGCAAACGAGCGGGAAACATCAGGCAATATGCCCGCACAGAAACCCCAACAGCCGGATTGTTCATCGACCTGATTCAAGAAACAGCGCCAACCTGTTGACGGCGATGCCGATCAATCGTGCCATCAACACCAGCCTGTTGCCGCAAATACCTGCAATCGTGAGGACACGATGGGGCCGCCGTTCTGCCCACTGCGTTATTCTAGCCCCGTGTGCAGGGCAATCAAGCGGTCCTGCCATGGCCCCGAAAAGAAAGGGCCACCGCATCACAGCGGCGGCCCGATTGAGGTACGCGGTCGCGGCGAAGGCCCGTTTCAGGCCCCGCCCACCTGCATGCGGAGGAAACGGACTGCCTTGAGACCCGCTTCCTGCAGGACCTTGCCGACGGTCTTCTTGTCATCTTTGACGAAGGGCTGCTCCAGGAGAACCTGCTCGCTGAAATAGCGGTTCATCTTCCCCACGAGAATCTTGTCGACCATGTTCTCCGGTTTGCCGGAGGCGATGATCTGGGCCCGCTGAATCTCCTTCTCCTTTTCGACGACGTCGGCCGGCAGGTCTTCGCGGCACAGCGCCTTGGGGGCCATGGCCGCGATGTGCATGCAGATGTCGTTCAGCAAGGACTCGCTGCCGCCGGAACCTTCGACAACCAGCAAAACGCCCAGCTTGCCGTCGTGATGCACGTAGCCGGCGGCGCGTCCCTTGACCCTCGCGACGCGGGCGATCTTCATGTTTTCGCGAATGCGATTGAGAACGTCGAAGAGGAGGTCCTGCACCGTCTGGCTCGGATCATCGATAAACTTCTCGGCGCCGATGGTCGCCGCATCGGCATTGCCCGCGAGGGCGGCGTGCTTCGCGATCTTCGCAGCCAGCGCAATGAAGTCCGGATTCCTGCCCACCGGAGCCGTTTCGCAAGTCAGCTCCGCCAGCGCCCCGACGCCCTTCGCCGCGTCGACGTATATGCCCATGCGTCCCTCGCCCATCGCACGGCCGGCCTTCTTCTCTGCCGCCGCCGCCCCGCGTTTGCGGAGCAGTTCCAGGGCCTTCGCGGCATCGCCACCCGTCTCCTGCAACGCCTTCTTGCAGTCCATCATTGGCAGGCCGCTGCGTTCGCGCAGGTCTTTGACCATTGCTGCAGTAATTTCAGCCATATGCTCTCATACTCCTTGCCTTCTACAGACCATCCTGCCGGGCCAGGCTTGCAGTCACCTCTGCCGGCAAACCCAACTTCACATGAATCACGATGAGCGACGACGGAGACGGCACGGGCACGTCTCGCCCGGCCCGCGCGCGGGTGTTCACGTCGAGGCCACTGCTGAATCGGTCACCGGCTGGCCGCCCGCGGCGTCACCGCCTGCTTCCGCGGCCGGCTCGGCGGGTCCCTCGGCACGGGCCATCGCCCGGCTTGAACGCTTTGCCGCTCCCGCCCCACGGGCCGCAGCAACCTCGGTGGCGGCTTCCGCCGGCCGCCCCCGCTTACCCTCCTCGATTGCCTCGACCAGCGATTCGCAGATCAGCTCGATCGCCCGCATGGCGTCATCGTTACCCGGTATCGGGATGTCCACGTAGTCAGGATCCGAATCGGTGTCGATCACGCCAATGACGGGGATCTTCAGCTTGCGGGCCTCCAGACAGGAGATGTATTCGCGCCGAACGTCGATCACCACCAGAACGCCGGGCAGCTTGGTCATGCCCCGAATACCTTCGAGGTTTCGCTTGATCTTCCGCCGCTCGCGGGTCAGCGTGGCGATCATCTTCTTGCTGTACTTGCCGGCCATCCCCTCAGCCTCAATCGTCTCCAGTTCTTCGAGGCGAGCCAGTCGCGAACGGATCGTTCGGTAGTTGGTTAACGTCCCCCCCAGCCATCGCTCCGAAACGTAGTGCATTCCCGTGCGTTTGGCGGCCTCCATGACGGCGTGCCGGGCCTGGCGCTTCGTGCCGACGAACAGGACATCCTGGCCCTTGGCGACGACATTCGCGACGAATTTCCTTGCGCAGAGTATGCCCTTGACGGTCTCGCGAATGTCAGTGATATGAATCTGGTTGCGCGTCCCGAAAATATACGGGCGCATCTTGGGATTCCAGGCACTGGTCCGATGACCGAAATGAATCCCTGAGTCGATAAGTTTGCGAACGAACTCTGACGCCAAACGACACCTCCGCTTGCGACTGGCTGGCTGACTCGATGAAGCGTCGCGCAACTTCATCGAGCGCGCGGCACACCCGCGCTCTCGACCCACACCCACCCGATTGCGGGGCGGGCTCACCCCTTTCGCCGACAACTCACAAACTCACAGGCCGGGGCGATACAGGAAACCAGTTATGTTACTCGAAGGCTTGGGGCAACGCCAGCCCCCCGCGTGGGCGACCATTTGACCCTTCCGATGACGGGTGATATATCGATGGCCGTGCCGGAATTCAGAGCAGATGCCAAGCCGTCCAGCCGCCCTGCCGGCAAGCCCAGAATCTTCATCTCGGCTGCCGAGCCAAGCGGCGATCGTCACGCGGCCGGCTTAGTCCGCGAAATTCACCGTCTGTGCCCCCATGCCGAGGTTTTTGGCGTCGCCGGGCCAGAAATGCAGGCGGCAGGCTGCTTTGCGATTGACGATTTGACGTCGAAATCTGCCATGTTGGTCGGCGCTGTTCGGCTGCTGGGGCATGCTTGGCGGATGTTGAGACAAATCTCCCGCATCCTGGCGGCCTCTCCGGCCGATCTGGCCGTGGTTGTGGACTCCCCGGCGCTGCATCTTCCGATGGCTAAAAGACTTAAAGCATCCGGATGCCCGGTGCTTTACTACATTGCCCCACAACTGTGGGCATGGGCACCTTGGAGGATTGGGCGGTTACGGCGACGGGTCGACCGGGTGGCAACGATACTGCCCTTTGAGGAGGAGTATTTTCGGCAACGCCGGGTCAACGCCTGCTACGTCGGGCATCCGCTGATAGAACAGCTTGCCGGATACCGGCCCGAGTCCTCGCTGCTTGACAACCTGCGGGGGGCCGGTTCGCCGGTCATCGCGTGCCTGCCGGGGTCCCGGTCCCATGTGATCGGGGAGGTGCTCCCCGGCCAGATCGAGGTCGCCCGAGCCGTCGGCCGCCACTATCCCCGGGCGGCATTTCTGTTCGCGGCGGCAGACGGCCGGGCTGCGACCCTGATTCAGGAGAGGCTGCCGATCGCTGATCTCAACTGTCGGATTGAGGTGGCCCACCTGCCAGAGGTGCTGTCCGCCGCCGACTTTGCCCTCTGTGCGTCCGGTACGGCCACCCTGGAAGCGGCCTGTCACGGTGTCCCGATGGTGGTCATGTACAATGGGTCCAAGTGGGGCTACCGGCTGGTCGGACGGCACCTCATCACGACGCCTTACCTGTCCTTGGTGAACATCCTTGCCGGCCGACGGATTGTGCCGGAATTTATGCCATACTATGACTCGACAGCCCCCATCGCCGCCGAGGCAATCGACATTCTCGACAACCCCGACCGGAGAGCCACCATGCGTGCCGAGTTGAAGGCGGTGACGGCGTCACTGGGCCCGTTCCGGGCAGCCGAGCGGACCGCCCGTATGGCAATGGCGATGATCAACGTCGCAGAGGTTTCGTCGTATAATCATAGTGACGCGGGCTGAACTGATTGGCTATCTCGGGCGCGCAGGGGGATGTCCGGCGCGGCGGTCCGCGTACCGTGTTTTCTATGGGTAGGAGCATGCCGACCTACGAGTATTGTGCAGAAGATGCCCAGAAGGCCTGTGAACACTGCCGCGAGCGATTCGAGATTCGCCAGGCCATGACCGAGGAGCCGCTGAAGGCTTGCCCGGAATGTGGCAACGTCGTGCGACGGCTTATCTCCGTGTGTGCCGTGTCCGCCACCCAGTCCGTCAAGTCCATGCTCAGCGACAGGAACCTCAAGAGCAAAGGTTTTACGAAACTGGTCAACGAGGGCGGCGGCCGTTTTCGGAAAACCACGTGATCCCGGCACCGCGGTTCCGCGATGTTCGAGGATTGAGACGGGAGCGCGGAGACTTGACGATCAAGAAGACCCGTCGGGGGACCGTCGGCCAGGTTCTGATGTTGCCGGTTCTTTCGGTTGTCCTGATTCTGAGCGAACCGACATTTGCTGCTCCGGTGGAAACGGCGCCCGCCCCCAATTCATCGAATATCCTGTACATTCTGGCGGATCAGTATCGCTACGATTGCGTCGGCGCGACCGGAAATAACGACATCTATACGCCCAACCTTGACCAACTGGCTCGCGACGGCACCCTTCTCAGCCGCTTTTACGTAACCCAGCCGGTGTGCTCGCCGACTCGGGCCTCGATCTTCACGGGACTCTACCCCCACTCGGCCGGTGTGAGCGAGAACAATGTTGCCCTGCCCACGGCATCCAAGACGCTCGCCGAAATGCTGACGCCCCAGGACTATGACTGCGGCTACTTCGGCAAGTGGCACCTTGTGCGGCGGGACGCGTTTCCCACATTCCCGGAATACCCGAACGACGGCCGGGGCAAGGACCACTACTTCGGCGAGGCGGCCAACAGACGCTACAGTGTGGACGTCATCACCGATGACGCCATTCAGTTCCTGCGCCGTTCGCGCAGCAAGCCATTTTACATGTGTGTTTCGTACTACCCCCCTCATCCCCCCTTCTCGGTCCCCGCCCAGTACGTCGAGCGATACCAGCACATCCCGGACAAGGACATGCGGGTCTACTATGCCATGTGTACGAAAGTGGACGAGGCGACCGGGCGGCTGCTCAAAGCGTTGGATGAAGCCCGCTTGGCAGACAACACCCTGGTCATGTTTAACAGCGAACACGGTCACAACTTCAACTACCGTTGGAACCATCACTACAAAAGGCTCTGCTACGACACCTCGGCTCGCGTGCCGCTGATCGTTCGTATGCCGGGCGTCGTCCCCGCGGGGCGACGGAGCGACGCGTTGCTCAGCAGCGTCGACCTCGTCCCGACGATGCTGTCGCTGGCCAGAAAACCCGTGCCCTCCGGCCTGCAGGGCCGAGACTTCAGCGCTCTTTTGCGTGGAGAGACGGACCAGGGGCTGGAATACGCCTTCATGGAAAACGTGCCTTTCCCCTTCGCACCTGAAAAGGGCGAGGAGCGCTGCGTGCTGAACGGGCAGTGGAAGCTGATTCTGAGCACGAAGCGACCACCGGAACTCTATGAATACAAGTTGGATCCCCAGGAGATCCGCAATCGATGGGATGAGATGAAGAACAAGCCGGTCGTTGCCGAGCTGCTGCGCCAATTGCAGACCTGGGCGACAGAAACCCATGACAGACTGGCCCCACGACTTCTCAAGGACCTCCAGGCAACGCCCGCCTGAATGGCATCCGACCTTCCCCACGCTCTCGGATGAAGCCCAAAGCGACCCGGTGCCGGTCGGGCCTGTGCGGCGTGATGGACTGCGGCTACAATTCGGGCCCATGAGCCGGGCAGAACCATTCTCTGTCCGGCTACGCGGTTTGGTGTATCGACGTCTTCCAAAACTGCTGAGGCTCCAAATGACACATAAGACCGTCCGGACGATTCAGCCAGCACGGTGGCTGAAGACTGCTGCTATCAAGTGCATCGTCCCATTGTCCGTCGGGGGCTTCCTGGGTGGCTGCGACCGTCAAGCGGCACCGAAGCCGGCCCCTGCCCCCCCCATCGAGGTGACTGTCAGTCAGCCAGTGCAAAAGGAGGTGGCCGAGGCCATCGAATACACGGGCACCACCTCGGCGACCGAGTCGGTCGAGGTGCGGCCGCGCGTCGGTGGTTTCCTGGAACAAATCCATTTCAAGGCGCCCGCCAAAGTCAAGCAGGGGGATTTGCTGTTCACCATCGACGTCAGGCCGTTCAAGAATCGACTTGACGCCAAGCTGGCCTTGCTGCAGGCCAAGCAGGCGCAGTTGGAGAAGGCGGAGTTCGAGGTGGAGAGAGTTAATCGGCTGATTGGCACAGACGCGGCCGCGCGGGACGAACAGGTCACCGCGGTGTCGACGCGCGACGCCCTGAAGGCCGACATTGCAGGGGTCAAGGCAGAGATCGATCAGGCCACGTTGGAGTTGGACTGGTGCCGGGTCACGGCCCCGATCTCCGGGCGGATCAGCCGCAACCTGGCTGACGCCGGCAACGTGATCCAGGCCGACAGCACGGTGCTCGCGGAGATCGTGAGCGACGACACCCTGTATGCCTACTTCAACGTCAGCGAACGCGACATGCTCAGATTGCGGGAGCGAGTCCGACAGAGACTGGCCGAGCAGGGCATTGCAGCGGCCTCGCAACCGTCCCTTCACGAAGTCCGCTGGCCGGTCTTTGCGGGGTTGATGACTGAGACGGGTTATCCTCACCAGGGCGTGCTGGACTACGCCGCTCCCGCCGTGGACTCTTCAACCGGAACCGTTCAGGTTCGAGGCCGGTTCGACAACCGCAACGGCATCATGACCGCCGGACTGTTCGTTCGCGTGTCCATACCGATCTCCCTGCCACAACCTGCGCTGATGGTCACCGAGCGTGCCATCGGCCTGGACCAGGGTCAGCGCTATCTCCTGGTGGTCGACGACCAGAACGTCGTCAGGTATCGAAGGGTCAAGAGCGGCATTCTGAGCGGAGGCTACCGTGTCATTCAGGAGGGTCTGGCGCCCAACGACTGGGTCATCGTCAATGGGCTGCAGCGCGTGCGGCCCGGGGTCACGGTGGTGCCCCAACGGGTGGACATGACCGACATCGAGAAACCGAGCGGCCAGCCGACATCGGCTCCGAGTCGCGTCAAGGCCGGTACGCCGACAACGGAGGCGAAACCGTGATTTCCCGTTTTTTCATCGATCGGCCGGTTTTCGCGGCCGTACTCTCCATCGTCATTACCATCGCGGGCATCGTCTCCATGCTCACCCTGCCCGTCGCCCAGTACCCGGAGATCACGCCGCCGACCGTCCAGGTGGCCTGCGTTTATCCCGGAGCCAGCGCCAGAGTCGTCGCCGAGACCATCGCCGCCCCGATCGAACAGCAGGTCAACGGCGTCGAGAACATGCTGTACATGTCGTCCAACTCGACCAACGACGGGGCGTACAACCTGACGATCACCTTCAAGCTCGGCACCAACCTGGACATGGCCCAGGTGCTCGTCCAGAACCGCGTCTCGATGGCCATGCCCGCGCTGCCCGACGTCGTCAAGCAGACCGGCGTGACCACCAAGAAGAAATCGCCGAACATCATGCTGGTGGTCAACCTCACCTCGCCTGACGATCGCTATGACCAGCTTTATCTGAGCAACTACGCGACCATCCAGGTCAAGGACGAGCTGGCCCGCCTCGACGGAGTTGGTGACGTATCGATCTTCGGCCAGCAGGACTACAGCATGCGAGTCTGGCTGGACCCCGAGCAACTCGCCGCCAGGAACCTCACCAGCAACGACATCGTCAACTCTCTTCGGGAACAGAATGTTCAGGTAGCTGCGGGGAACATCGGCCAGCCGCCCATCGCGCCCGGGCAGGCCTTCCAATACACGATCGGCACCCTCGGCCGGCTCACCAAGCCGGAACAGTTTGAGCAGATCATCGTCAAAACGGGAACAGCCGGCGAGGTCACCCGACTCCGGGATGTCGCCACCATCGAACTGGGCGCCAAGACGCAAGACCAGACCTGTCTGCTCGACGGCAGGCCCACCGCCGGGCTGGCCATCTACCAGCTTCCCGGCTCGAACGCGCTGGACACCGCCCAGCGGGTTCGGGCCAAAATGGAGGAGCTCAGCAAGCGGTTCCCGGAGGGCCTGGCATACAGCATCGTCTACGACACGACGCCGTTCGTCAGCGAGTCGATTCACGAGGTGGAGAAGGCGCTGCGCGACGCGTTTATCCTCGTCGCCATCGTCGTTCTGGTCTTCCTGCAGAACTGGCGGGCAACGCTGATCCCGCTCATTGCCGTACCCGTCTCGCTGATCGGCACGTTCGCGGTGATGTCGGTGCTGGGGTTCAGCCTCAACAATCTGTCGCTGTTCGGGCTGGTGCTGGCCATTGGCGTGGTGGTGGACGACGCCATCGTCGTTGTCGAAAACGTCGAACGCTGGATCGAGCACGGCCTGTCGCCCAAGGAGGCTGCATACAAATCCATGGACGAAGTGACTGTCGCGGTCATCGCCATTGCTTTCGGTCTCAGCGCGGTTTTCATCCCGGTGGCATTCATAACCGGTATTACCGGGCAGTTTTACCGCCAGTTCGCCCTCACCATCGCGACCTCGACGCTGATCTCGGCGTTCAACTCCCTCACGCTCAGTCCTGCCCTGGCGGCGATCCTGCTGAAACCCCGCGAGGAGCAGAAGGATATCCTGACCCGTGTCATGAATTTCGTTCTCGGGTGGTTCTTCAAAGCCTTCAACGCCGTCTTCGGCTGGATAACCGGCGGATATGCACACACCGTCCGCGCGGTCGTTCGCGGCTCGGCGGCCGCTCTGCTGGTTTTCCTCTTCCTCCTGGGGGCGACCTATTACGGGCTTGTGACGGTGCCCACGGGCTTCATCCCCTCCCAGGACAAAGGCTATCTGCTGGTCACGGCCCAACTGCCAGACTCCGCCTCTCTGGAGAGAACACAGGAAGTCATGGCCCGGGTCGAGAAGATCAACCATGAGACTCCGGGCGTTGCCCACACCATCACGATCTCCGGCCAGTCCTTCCTGCTGGGCGTCAACGGGTCCAACTTCGGGTCAATGTTCGTCGTTCTCGAAGACTTCGAGCACCGCCACGATCCTGAGCTCGGGGCGGACCGCATTGCGGGCAAACTGCGAGCACGTCTGCGGCGCGAGATCCAGGAGGCCCTGGTCGGCGTATTCGGAGCCCCGCCGGTTGACGGACTGGGCACGGCCGGCGGCTTCAAGCTCATGGTCGAGGACCGCGGCGACAACGGTCTGGAAGCCCTGCAGGGTCAGTCCGACAACCTCGCAGCGCGGGCAAACCAACAACCGGGCCTGGTCGGCGTTTTCCCATCCTTCCGCGCGAGCACACCACAACTCTACGTGGACGTCGATCGTGTCAAATGCAAGACGATCGGCGTGGCCCTCAGCGACGTGTTCAACACGCTGCAAGCCAACCTGGGCAGCGTCTACGTCAACGACTTCAATCGATTCGGCCGCACGTGGCAGGTCAACGTCCAAGCCGACCAGGCTTTTCGAGCCGAGCCAGAAGATGTTGCCAGGCTTCAGGTGCGCAACGCTCAGGGCAAGATGATACCCCTCGGCACGGTTGCCCGAGTCGAAGACAGCAGCGGACCGCTCATGATCACGCGGTACAACATGTACGCCTCGGCACCGATCAACGGCGGCACCGCCCCCGGCGTCAGCTCGGGCCAGGCCATCGCCCTGATGGAGGCCCTATCCAAACGCGAACTGCCCGAATCATTCAAGGTCGAATGGACCGAGCTGACCCTGCTCGAACAGTTGGCGGGCAACGCCGCCGTGTACATTTTCCCCCTATGCGTCCTCTTCGTTTTTCTGACGCATTCTGCGGAATACGAAAGCTGGCTGCTGCCGCTGGCCATCATCCTGATCGCCCCGCTGAGCATCTCATTTGCCCTGCTCGGCGTGTCCCTGGCCGGACTGGACAACAACATCTTCGTTCAGATCGGCTTCGTGGTGCTGATCGGCCTGGCCTGCAAAAACGCCGTGCTCATCGTCGAATTCGCCAAGCAGCAGCAGGAACATGGCCTGCCGCGTCTGCAGGCGGTTGTCGAAGCCTCCCGACTGCGCCTCCGGCCGATTCTGATGACTTCGTTTGCTTTCATTCTGGGCGTGGTGCCGCTGGCCACGGCCTCGGGGGCGGGAGCGGAGATGCGTCGAACCCTGGGCATCGCGGTTTTGTCCGGCATGCTTGGCGTCACTCTGTGCGGAATCCTCCTGACCCCGGTCTTTTACTATGTGCTGCAATGGGTGGCGGAATTGCGAAAGCCGAAGCGAACCGGGGCCGCCCCATCGGCGCCCGCCTCCTTCGACCACTCCAAGTGATGGCCGCACAACGGTAAGAACCGTCGACACGCGAAAGCAAATGCTTATGATTGGGGAGCATGAAGCAACAGGACCGAAACCAACGGAAGGATGATCCGGTATCGTCAAAGGAGCCGGCCACCACGCTGACCCTGCGGCTGGTGGTTCTTGGTCTGTTGGTGATCGGCTGCATTCTGGTGTTGCGGCCGTTCATTTCTGCCATCCTTTGGGCCATCGTGTTGTGCATCTCGATCTGGCCGCTTTACTCTCGTCTCGTCAACTTTCTGCGAGGACGCCGCGGCTTGGGCGCGTTGATTCTGACCGTCTGCATCATCGTGGTCTTGTTGACTCCCTTCGTACTGATCGGCCTCAGCCTCGCCGACGATGTGCGGCGTTTCGGTTCTGGTCTTCGCGAAGTCCTGGAATCACCGCCGCTGGAGCCGCCTGGCTGGGTCGAACGGCTTCCTGTGATCGGCTCGCATGCGGGCGACACCTGGCGTGATCTCTCCTCGGACAGCGCCAAGCTCGCCTCGCGTCTCAAGCCGCTCGTTGAGCCGGTAACCTCGGCACTGCTCGCCGGCAGCGTGCATTTCATGAAAGGGGTTGGCGAGCTGGCCCTCAGTATCTTCGTCGCCTTCTTCCTTTTCCGTGACGGGCCGGCCGTGGGGAAACGATTCGTCGAGGCCACCGAACACATTGTCGGCACCCAGACCCGCGAGCTGGTCGAGGTCGCGGTCAAAACGGTCCGCGGAGTTGTCTACGGTATCCTGGGAACAGCCCTGGCGCAGAGTGTGATTGCAGGCATCGGCTTTCTCATCGCCGGTGTTCCCGCTGCCGCCCTGCTGGCGCTGCTGACATTCTTCCTCTCGGTCGTTCCGATGGGTCCGCCGCTTGTCTGGATCCCGGTTGCGATCTGGCTTTTCTGGAAAGGGTGGCTGGGCTGGGGCATCTTCATGGTCTGCTGGGGACTGCTGATCAGCAGCGTCGACAATGTGATCAAGCCGATGATCATCAGCCAGGGCAGCCGCATGCCTTTCGTCCTGATTCTACTGGGCGTGCTGGGCGGAGCGATCGCCTTTGGCTTCATCGGCGTCTTTCTCGGACCCGTGCTCCTGGTGGTCGGCTTGCGGCTCCTGGATCACTGGAACAGGACGCAGATGGAGCAGAGGCGGATGAAGCAATCAGGATGACAGGAGAAGTGGTCGGTTATCAGTTGTCCGTTGTCAGTGGGGAGCGTTCGGCAGGATGCAAGATTGCTCACTGATGCCTCGGTCCGGTCATCCTGGCTTTGGGTTTCCTTGGTGATTGGTGCTTCGGCACGGGTCATTTCCTTGAAGCCGGGGCGTCCGACAAATCCTGCCGCATGCTTATGGCTCATGCTCGTCAGGCTGCGTTTCGGTCCATTCGTCGGCCTTCAACGGTGGAAACCATCTGAGCTTGTCGGCCTTCTTGCCCAGCTCTGTCTTGCCGCAGCGCCTGACCAACGCCTTATAGAACCGATCGGCCGCCTTCGGATCGCGGGCCTTGATCCACGAACCGGCCTCGCAGAGCAGCCTGGCCGTCTCCTCCGACTCGTTGGGCATCAACTCGGCAGCTTGCCAGGCCAGGTCGGCCGCGATGTAGCGATAATGCCAACGCTTGCGCGGCTCGACATGCTGCCTCAGCCTACGACGTTCGTCGGTGCTGCTGGGAACCACCTTCGCCCCTCCGGCCTCCGCGCGCACTTCCGACGCCGCCTCCATCTCGAAACTGCCCTGCAATGACGACCAGTCCGGCTCAAGCTCGGTGCCCAGCAGGTCCATGCCGTCCCATCGCGCGATCGCGGCCGCTTCCATGAGTGATTCGGCACGATGCTCCTTGGACTTGCCGGTATCGTGCCCTGCCCTCAGGGCAGTCATGTAGTTGTCAAACACCTCTCGCCATTTGTCAGGATAATATGCGCGGGCTTCGTCCCACCGTTTCTCGCGAGCCAGGCGGCGGGCCAGGAGATGCCGCATGGCCGATGCCAGCCCGAGCGGGCCCGGCGTGCCGAAGCGATACTCCTGCTCCAACTCGTCCTGTTCATCCTCCTGCTTCTTCTCGGGCCGGGACGAGGGCGCAGTGTTTGGCTGCCGCGGGTATCGGGCATCGACATATCGCTTCAACTCGCTGATGGTCAACACCCGCTCGGCCACATACGCCGCATCCATCCAATATCCGCCTCGCAGCAGCGCATCCATGGCCTCGACGTATTGGTGCCGCGCCATGTGAAGCACGCCGATCTCGCCCCAGAGCATCAGATGGGCCGGAGCGTCTTCCCATTCGACAGCATGCGCGGCGAAGACGCTTGACGAATCGGGTCCGGTTTCATCCTGCGGGAAAAGCTTCACCAGATCGGCAAGGATGGCGGCCGCAGGCTCGATTTTGCCGTCGTACAGCAGCAGCTTGGCCCGGAGCCATCGGGCAATGGGCAGGTCTTGGGGCGTCAAGGCCAACCACCGTCTGGCTGATGGCATGTCGTCATACTGGTAAGCCAGCCAAGCCAGCCGCCCTGCCCCCGGTACATCGCGGGCATCTGCTTTTTCAACGGCCCGCAACCAGACCATCACCAGCTTCTGATCGGGCGCACCCCACGGGATCCACCTCGGGCCGCCCCTGGCCACGATGTACGCAGTCACCACCTGCTGGGCCAGCGGATCCGCGGCAATTCCTGCGAGAATCGCCTGGTTCTCCTTGAGCAAACGCTCAACGGTCATCCGCAACGAGACATGTGCTCCGTCATCGCCCGTTCGCGACTGCCGCAGGTACAGCGTCAGCGCCTCGGCATAGCGTTTTTGCTGCAGTTCCGCCCTTGCCTGCCAGCCAAGGCTCGCGGCGGCCAGTCCGGTACTGTCACGAAAGCCCTCGCGCGCCAGAGCGCGTGTTTTCTCGAACCACAAGACGGCCTTATTCGGGTCTTCCTCCACCCAACTTCTTCCGAGCATGTACGCAGCCCACACGCTCCGGTTGCGGCGATCGTCGGCCGGACGATCGAGTAAGCGCGTCCATGACTGGCGAGCCCTCTCATGCTCTTTCCGATGATAGGCAACCGCTCCCTGCAAGTAGTCCGCGAACTCGGCGGGAAGCCCTTTGGGTATCTCGAAATCCTCTAGCGTCGGTTCGGCCGGCTGAGACTCCGGCTGCCCGGTAAGACCATAGGAACGGCGAAGTTGATGCTCGTCCTGGTCCGCGAGAAAGTCCCAGATCTGCTCGCGAATGTCCTGGTAACGACTGAAAAGAGCGTCGCGCTCGGTTGCCGTCAGCCCTGATTTCTGGAGTGCCTCTCGTAGCTCGGTCAGATCCGTGTCGGTTGTCTGCCGAGACTTGTTCCCGTCTTCAGGCAGCAGTGCAATCATGTCGGCCTTGCCCGGAAGCTGAATCTGATCGACCTCGACAGTGAAATCAGCGGTCGGAGGCTTGAGCACCGCATTGTCGCCGTCTGTCAGCAATCGGTTGGGAAAATTGGGACCACACGCCCACGCGACCGTTGGGGACAGCCACCCGGCAACGATGACCGCCGCCGCGAGTTCAAGGCTGTACCATCTCAATCTCAACTCGGACCTCCTTATCGTCGTCCAGCCGAAGCCAGGCCACTGTTCGCCGCTGGCCCACCGCAAGTACGCAGGACGCCGGGGGTTCCGGGCTCTCGACAACCACGGCGTCCGTGGACATCCCCTTCCACTGGAAGCCCCCCAGGGCGTCTCCCGCGATCAGATCCGCCCCGCCACACGCGATCTTGAGCCTGATTCGGGAAGTCGAGTCGGCCTGCCCGTCGTTGACCAGGTCGACCTTCACCATCCCGGCCTCGGGTCGACGGAGTTCGGCTCGCACGGCCGGGAGGGGGCGCCGGCCGGTCATGACGCATTCCATCGTCGGCCATCGCCAGTTGAGCGCGTCTTTGTCCGTTGGAAGACGATACCAAATGATGCCTTGCAGATTCATCGGCCGATCGTCGGTCCACGCTTGCACCAAATCAGCCATGGCCGCGGGTTCCGACCGGATCTCGACGACCCGCGCATCCTTCGGCCACCGCGCCATCGGCCCCTCGGCCGAAAGGCCAATGAACTTGCCCGTCGAATCGAATGCCACCACATAGCCGTAGGTTGGCAATGCTACCCGGAAGGGCCTGCCGACTCTGGCCGCCGTCTCGACCGCGTGCCGTGCTGCCGTCGGATTGCAGAGCGTCATGGGAGCATCGGGCCCCTTGGGCCGCTCCAGAGAATGAACCTGCAAGACGAAGCCGTCTGCCGCCTCCGCCAGTTTCCGAAACGCCGACTGCCGCAACCAGCTCGGCAAGGCGGTGATCACGATTGGAGTGGGCGATACGCGTCGCTGGATTGCCTCCACCCAAGTGCGGTAACCGCTCAGTTTCGATTCCGCACAATCGAAATCGACTTGCAGCTCGCCCACAGCCAGATCTGTATCACGAGCTTGTTTGAGAACCGCGAAGGCAAGGCCTGTCAACAGGTCCGCCGTGTCGTCGTCGGCTCTGAAAGGGCCCGCGAAAGGGCCGATCCGTATGGCGAGCCCCACCGGCATCTTCAGTCTGGACAGAAGGATAGCGTCCCATTCAGCCGTAGCCACTCGCGGCCGGCCATCTTGCCACGACACCTCAACAACGAGAACGACGACTCCAGCGAGGCGGTCCTCTGCCCGACCGATCGCCTCAGGCACTTGCGGCCCCCACGAACGCTGCCAAACATAGGCTTGATGAGGCATGGGCCCGGACGACCTGGCCGGCTCTCGCGGCCAGATCCGCCAGACAACCGCAACCAGCAGCACAAACAGAAGACAACCACCCAAGAGCCAACGGGCACGAAGGGTTCGGGACAGGGGGTTTCCTGCGGGCAAGCACATGACCTGTTTCCATGCGGCACCGGCCGGACTGCGGGGTCAATCCGCCGGCACGCATCGTCCCTCGGCCCACTGACGCAGAGCCTGGACGCTTTCGGCCATCGTCACGGAAAGCGGCGGCGATTGCTCCAGGGTCTGCACGAGCCGATCAGTGTCCAGGGCCGCCCCTTCTGCAAACGCATGATGCAATCCGGAGACGACGGCCTGCTCGATCTCGGCACCGCTGAATCCCTCGGACTGCTCGGCCAGCTTGTCCAGATCGAACTTATCGGGGTCGCGGCCGCGTTTTTGGAGATGGATGGCGAAGATCTCCCGTCTCGTCGATGCCTCCGGCAGATCGACGAAGAAGATCTCGTCGAAGCGGCCCTTGCGCAACAGCTCAGGAGGCAGGGCTTCAATGTCGTTGGCCGTGGCGACCAGGAATACCGGCGCCAGGTGCTCCTGCATCCAGGTCAGTAACGAGCCGAACATACGCTGCGACAGGCCTCCGTCCGTGCTTCGGGAGGCCGATGAGGCAAACGCTTTCTCGATCTCATCGACCCACAGGATGATCGGGGCCATGCTCTCGGCCTGCCTGAGGGCGTCACGGAGCCGTCTTTCCGACTCGCCGATGTACTTGTCGTACAAGGCCCCCACATCCATCCGCATGAGGGGCCGCTGCCAGGCCGTTGCGATGGCCTTGGCACACAGGCTCTTGCCGGCCCCCTGGACGCCGAGCATGAGAATGCCGCGCGGGGCAGTGATGCCGAACTTGGCCGCCTCGTCGGACATCGCCTGCTGCCTGAGTTTGAGCCAGTGTTTGAGTCGCCGCAGCCCGCCGATCTCGGACAGGTCCACCGGGGCTTCGACATATTCCAGTAATCCACCCCGATCCACGGCACGCCGCTTGGCGGCCAGAATGCTGTTGATGTCGGAACCGTCCAGACGATGGTCCTCCAGAACGACTTCGGTGATGATCCGTTCGGCCTGTCTTCGGGTCAGACCGCGCAGGTTGCGAATGATCGTCTGAAGCTGGCGGCGGGTCAGGTCCACCTCGATCGGTTCCCGCCGGTGAAGGCGGCAAACAACGTCTCGGATGATGGAATCCAGCTCGCCTTCGGCAGGCAGAGAGACATCGAAACGTACCGCATCCGTCGCGACAACCGAGGGCAGTTGGTCGGCATAGTCAATCAGCACCAGGTGGCTGCCGGCCTGGCGGCAGTGCCGAATGGCTTCCCGGAAATAGCGCAGCGTCTTCGCGTCGGACAGGTGAGGCCCGAGGTCAAGCATGACACAGATGTAACGGCCGGGAAGCTGCGTGAGTTGGGCGAGGGCAACCGCGGCGTTCTCCGTGGTGGTCACTCGTTTGCCGGTGTCGACCAACCCGTCCCGTAATCCCGAGGCGACCGACCACTGCCACAGGCCCAGGCCAGCCAGGTCGCGGGCCATGTCGAAAGCCACTTCGCGAACCACGTTGAGGGCATACTCCTCTTCGTGGGTTACCACGGAAATCAGCGGATGCCCGGCATGGATCAGCAGTTCAAATCGCTCGCGGTCGGTCATGAAGAGGCGCCCTCAGTGTCAGGCCCGGCAGGCATCGCCGATTATCATCCTCAAGCATACCATACCGCGACGACAAGTAAACGCCCGAACTTGCCGCCCAGTCCGAGGCGGCACGCTTGCCGGATGCCGTCGGCCAGGCTACCTTCGTCGCTACCGTGAAATAACGGCAAGGGTTGCCGTGTCCAACCATCAGAGGTTGAACCACGGCGGGAGCTGACCGCAGATGTCGGAGAAGGATACGCCGAAAAAGGCCGGTCTTGTCGGCAAGATCATCGCCGCTCCGTTTATTCTGATGGTGGTGGTGATGCTCCTTGCCTTTCCAGGCGTGGCCATCTTCATGGCCTATCGCGCAGTCTCAATGGTCGCCACCTGGCAGAGAGCAAAGGGTTGGGTCGAGACCCCGGCAACGATCACCCATCTCGATCTGGAGGTCGACGGCGACAGTGATGGCGCGACCCATCGTGTCGTGTGCAGGTACACCTATGTGTTCAACGGGGTAAGTTACAGGAACGACCGGGTCGGTCTCACGGGGGGAGGCAGCGATAACATCGGTTCATGGCAACAGGACACCTACAACCGCCTTAAGACCCATCAAGATGGAATCGAGAGCGACACCGTCCCCTGCTGGGTCAATCCCACAAATCCCGCGGAGGCCGTGCTGGATCGAACCCTCAGAACAGGACTGCTTCTCTTCAACATGGTGTTCGTGGTCGGCTTCGGCGGAATCAGTCTCGCCTTTGTCTGGTTTGACGGGACCCGTCGCCGGCGCAAACGGCAAGGTAAGGCACTTCAACTCGATCATCCGGATAGGCCTTGGATGTGGAAGATGGCATGGGTAGACGGACGGCTCCGCTCGGAATCCAGCCGCACGTTGGTTCCCCTCTGGGGCTTTCCGATCCTGTGGAACTCCATTACGCTCCCCGCCATCATCGCCATTGTCCCCGACGCGATCCGGCGTGGTCAGTATTGGGCGGCGTTTCTACTGTTGTTGCCCATCGCTGGTATAGGGATGCTTGCAGCGGCGGCTGCGAGTACTCTGCGACACCGGCGATTCCGCAACAGCCGCCTTGAATTACGCACCCTGCCCGGCGTCATCGGCGGGCACTTGGCGGGCTACCTGGTCATCGCCGGCGACGTGACCGGTCTCGACGAGGTTTCGGTCGCCCTGCGGTGCATCAATTGGATCAGCAGGCGCAAAGGCGAAGGAGACGAGACGACTGAGCGGCCGATGTGGGAAGATACGAGAACCCTGCGAGCCGGTACCGCGACCTACGGACAGACCGAGTTGTGCCTGCCCGTCGATTTCCAGATCCCCTACGACTGCCTGCCGTACGACGACTCGAACCCCAAGGATCAGATCCTGTGGCAGCTCACAGCCAAAGCCGACATCCCCGGCGCAAACCTGGACCTGAGATTCGACGTGCCCGTATTCAGGACGGAGCAGAGCCGGACGACGATCGGCGAACCTCCCGAGAAGGCCGCCCGGTTGGAGGCCACTCTCGACAGTCCCGAGTCGCCGCTGCCTGGGAAAGTGCGGCGGGAAGTAGACCCGAGCGGCGGCGCGATACTTGTCGTGTCCGGGTGGCCCGGATGGGGCACCTTCATTCTGACGATGGTCTTGGCCGCAGGTCTGCTGATCGGCGGCGGAATCTGGCTGCGCTCGGTGTGGCAAAACGGCGGGTGGTCCATCCTGATGCCGGCGGCCCTGTGCCTGGCCGGTGCGGTCGCCCTGAGGGCGGTAATCCGTGGTTTCCTCGGATCGACTCGAATCACAGTGAGCCTGGCCGAAGTCATCATCGAGCGATGGCCGCGGTTCCTGCACCGCGGGATCGAGATTCCAGCCATCGATATCCAGGAGATCAAGATCTCCGACTCCGCACAGGTCCGGTCAGGCTCTGAGATGACCCAGTACTACGTCGTCCACCTGGTCACGACCCACGGTCGAAAGGTCAAGCTCGGTGGCATGATCCCCGGTGAACCAGCCGCGCAGTGGCTCGTCCGGCAAATCGAGAGCGGATTGACGAAACCATCAGCTTGACAATGTCGGCCGGGCAAGATTACATGGACGAGGCAAAGACGCCGGAAGCAGTCTCCGTTCAATGGGACCGAAGCCATGCGAACAACGACCAATCACAGCCGACGCGATTTCCTTCACACGATGGGACGTGTCGCGCTGGGCGGGCTGGCTTGGGGCTGCCTGCCGCGCCCGCTCGCGGCACAATCGCGGCCCGCGGGCTCCAGCCGGGTCGCACTGACCGCCGGCGGCACGCGAGGCGACAACATTCATCGCGCCCTGCGGCTGGTGGAGACGCAGATCCGCGAGACGCTTGCCCGGAAGAAGCGCGTGGTGCTCAAGCCGAACATCGTCGTGACCAGCAAACAACTGGCCGCCACTCACCTGGATTGCCTCGAGTCGATTCTGGACTTTCTTTCCCCCTTTCACAAGGATGAGTTCATCATCGCCGAGTCCGCGGCCTCGGGCTCGGCGCTGGAGGGCTTTTCAAACTACGGCTACGACCGACTGGCACGTAAGTACAATGTCCGCTTCGTGGACCTGGACGATGAGCTTTCGACGATGATACATGTGTCCGACGAGCGTTTTCACCCTCAAGCCGTCCGGATGGCGCCATTGCTCCTGGACCCGGAGACCTACATCGTCTCAGCGACACCCCTCAAGACCCACGACCGGGCGGTGGTCACCCTGTCGCTCAAGAACCTCGTCGTCGGGGCCGCTCAGAAGGACAAGACGTATCACTGGGGACCCGGCAGCAAGGGCACAAATGACAAGCCGATTATCCACGGCGGGCCGGCCAACGAGGCCATCAACCTCAACCTGTTTCAGCTCGCCCGGCGTCTGCACCCGGACCTGTCGGTGCTCGACGGCTTCCAGGGCATGGAGCACAACGGGCCGGTCAGCGGCACGCCCGTCGATCACAAAGTGGCCATGGTCAGTACCGACTGGCTCGCGGCCGACCGCGTCGCGACTGAATTGATGGGCTTCGATTTCAACAAGATCGGCTATCTCTCATTCGCCGCCAAAGCGGGCCTGGGCGAGGGTGATCTTTCGCGCATGGCAATCATCGGTGAAAAGGTGACCGACCATATCCGACAGTACCGGCCCCACGACCGCGTCGAAGAGCAGTACAAGTGGATGACCCGCTCTTAGCGGTCTTCCCCGCCGATGGCTCACGGACCTCTTGCGAAACGCGGCCTTAACTCAACGCGGCGATAATGGTCTTCGAGTAGTCCGGATCACCGGCAAAATCGACCGGCAGCGCCGGGCGCTCGCGAATATCGCATCTGCGGCCTCCGGCCACGCTCTGAACCGCTTGCTCGAGTCGCTGTCTGCTGATCCCGCGATCATTTGTGGCCAACAGCAGCAGGCCGTCCCGCTCCAGCAGCTCGATCGCCCCCGCGCATAGCGCTTCGAGCTGTTCTTCAAGCACAAACACGCGACGCGGTTTTCGCTGCCGAGAGAAGGTGGGCGGATCGATGATCACCAGGTCGTATCGCAGCTTCTGCCGCCGCGCCCGCTTGTAGAATTCAAAGACGTCGCTGCAGTAGAAACGATGCGGCGCCACATCAAGCCCGTTGAGTTCGAAGTTTCTCTTGCCCCACTCCAGGTATCGCTTGTGAGCGTCCACGCTCGCCACCTGGACGGCCCCTCCGGCGGCTGCGGCCACCGAAAAGCCGCACGTGTATGCAAACAGATTCAGAACTCGCCGGCCTGCCGATAGCTCGCGCACCAGCGTGCGGTTGTCACGATGCTCCAGAAACAACCCATAGGAAAAGCCATCATAAGGCCGGACGAAAAACTGCAGCTCATGCTCGCGAACAGCATGCTCGGGAGCGGCCGCCTGCCCGAGCCACGGCTCCGGGTCCTGGTGAGCCTCGGCGATTCTCGGATCAACGCCCCCCCGCTCGCGCACGAACCACTTGCGATACACCGCCGTGGCTCCCAGACGCCGGCACAATTGCTCGGCGATCGCTCGTGCCGCGTCCTCCCCCACGGCAAGCCGTTGCTCGTGCAACTGGGCAATGAGAACCGGCCCGAGCTTCTCGATGACCAGTCCCGGCACGCCATCAGCCGCACCGTTGAGTATGCGTACCGCATCGATAGAACCGTCCTCCAACAGCGGCTGTCGCAGCCTGAGGGCTGGCTCGATCTGACTTGTGTATCCCAGACTCATCGAGGTTCCCGGCTTCCGCCACTGTTCACCAGGACGCCGTCTCACCGGGATGGTACAGAGGCGATCATCGCCTTGTCCAGCAGGCCGATCGGGCCTCGGGCGCCCGCGTGCTCCAGCATCTTGAATCACTCGGCAGACAACACGAGAATACCGCGATCATGTCGGCCACACGAGTCTGGGCATCGTTGCTCGACCTGGTCTTGCCGCGGGCTTGTCCGGCCTGCAACCGAACTCTCTCTGCCTCGGATGACATCTGGTGCCGGGCTTGTGCCATGACTCTTCTGGAGTCCGTGACGCCGCCGGATCGTTACTGCTCTCGCTGCGGGCAATCGGTCGGGCCCTATCTGCTGAATGCTTCCGGTTGTGCCGCCTGTCGTGACGCCCGCCTGTACCTGGACGGCATGGCTCGTGCCGGACCCTACGATGGAGTTTTCCGTGAGATGGTGACCAAGTACAAGTTCGGCCGCGATCAGCATCTCGATCGGCCGCTCGGCAGGCTCATTAAGTCGGCCATCGAGGGCCGCGGCTGGAACGGCGAGATTGACGCTCTCGTGCCGGTGCCCACGACGTGGTACAACCGGCTTCGGTATCGTTTCCGTCCCGCGGCGCAGCTCGCACGAGCGGTCGGCGGTGAGCTGCACGTCCCGGTTCTTCCTCTCATCCGCGTGATCGGAAAGAAGTACAACCAGATGGACCTGCCCGCCTCGCTGCGACCTGGAAACGTGCGCGGCGTATTCAAGCTTCATCCGCGGGCTCGGCCGGCCGGTGCTCGGCTGTGCATCATCGACGACGTCTGCACCACCGGAGCGACGCTCAATGAGATCGCCCGCGTCCTCAAGAAGGCCGGCGCGGCGACTGTCTATGCGGCCGTCGTGGCGAAAACCGAGGCGGATCAGCCGATCACGTAGTGGAATCCCGAAAAAGGATACTGCTCGCACGCAGAACGCGTAAATACATACGCTCAATGCGTGCGCGTCACATCCGTGCGGACCGGATCGAACTTCGCACAACACAATACCGGGCTCACTGCGGTACCGCAGGGTGGACACGGCGTTACGGCCCAAACCGGAACAACCGTCGGTGCAGCGGGCCGTCAGGTGCGGGCAACTCGATTTCGAACGGCTGGGCCGGCGCCAGGCCAAGCCGCCGGGCCTGGCGAATTCCATCAGAAACCTCGCCCGGCTCGATCTTGTCAGTTTTATAGAAGACAACCGACGTCCCGGGCCTGATGAGCCCCCGCAGTCCGCCGAGCACCTCGGCAATTCTGCCGACCGCGCGAACGACAATCAAGTTGAATGATCCGCCGCCTTCTCGGGCCAGATCTTCCCCCCGGCTGTGAATCGCCTGCACATTGGCCAGCCCCAGAGCTGTTGCCGTCTCTGCGACAAAGCGGGCTTTTTTGCCCGTGCCGTCCACCGCCACGATCCGCCATTGTGGGCACATGATCGCCAGCGGCACGGCCGGAAAACCGGCACCCGTGCCCACATCCAAAACCCGAGTTGGTCGCCCGGATGGAACCCAGGCGGTCGCGAGCAATACCAGGGAATCGGCGTAGTGCTTGACCGCCGCATCGGCCGGCGAGGTGATTCGCGTCAGGTTGAAATGCCGGTTTGTCTCGACCACCCGCCGGAAGTGCTCAAACATCCGCGTGCGCTGTTCGTCCGTCGGCGACACGTTCATAGTCAGGCACGCCCGCACCAGCGCATCGTCAAAGGCCTGCCGTTCGGACAAGCCGCTGATCAGCTCGTTCGGCTCCATATACAGCATGATAGCCGCAGACCCGACCGAGCACGTAGCCCCGGACTTGATGAACCAACCTTCGGCCCATAAGCTTTCCACCGGACCGGATGAGACCAGGGCAAGCCACGGGCTTCGTCTTCAAGCGAGCCACTGGCCTTCCTGGATCGAACTTGTCAGAGTCGTGCCCCCGGTGGCATACGAAAGGATGACCCCGTGCCAGAGATCGCCCCGTTTCGCGCCCTGCGTTACGACACCAAGCGCTTTTCGACCGATGTCTCGAAGCTCATCGCCCCTCCCTATGACGTGCTCGAGGCCAAAGACAAGGCCGAGTTGCTCGCCGGGTCCGACAGGAACATCGTGGCCATCGACCTGCCCTACATGCCGCCCAAGAAGGCCGGTCCTGACGCGCTATACGCCCAGGCGGCCGACGTGTTCAACCGCTGGAAGAACGACGGCACGCTGGCCCTGGACGACAAGCCCGCGCTGTATATCTACCATCAGGCATACGAGCATGGCGGATGCTCTTACACTCGCAAGAAGTTCTTCGCCCGGATGCGCATCGAGGCCTTCGGCGAAGGCACCGTCTTCCCGCACGAGCAGACCTTCGGCGGTCCCAAGGAGGACCGCTTCAAGCTCATGCGGGCGACACAATGCCAGTTGTCGCCCGTGTTCGGCCTGTACAACGACCCGGAGAACGCCATCAGCAGGTTGCTGGATCCCGGCGACCGCGCCCCGGACATGACCGCCGATATGCAGGGAATCGACAATCGCCTTTGGGTGCTGCAAGATGCCGCAGCGATTGACGCGGTCTGCAAGGCATTCTCCGGCCGTGCGGTGTACATCGCCGACGGTCATCACCGTTACGGCACCGCCCTCAACTACCGCGACACCCTGATCAAGGAACAGGGCGACCTGCCCAACGATCACCCCGCGAGGTTCGTGCTCGTCGGGCTGTGTGCCATGGAAGACCCAGGCTGTATTATCCTGCCGACGCATCGCACCGTCAGCGGCTTCGGCTATTTGACGGTCAACGACATCCTGACCGTTCTGGGAGACGGCATCGAGCTGTGCAGAGTGGACGCGGACGCGGCCGAGGCCGAGCGTCTGCTCGCTCCCGATTCTCCTCACGACGTCGTCCTGTACGTCCCAAACGGCGAGCGAATCTTCATCGGAACATTCTTCCGTCGCGATATCCTGGCACAGTTGGCCCCCGATCGAAGCGAAGCCTGGCGCAAGCTGGATCTGGCTTACTTGCATCGCTACTTGATTGAGGAACTGATCACCGGCCGGGCCATGGGCGGCTTCGAGCCGACGGTCCATTATTTCAAGGTTACACAGGCTGCGATCGAGGACGCCCGCCAGACCAACGGGATCGCCTTGATCACCAAGGCCTGCACCATGGATGAGCTGCGAGCCGTCAGCCACGCCGGCGACCTGATGCCTCAGAAGAGCACGTTCTTCTATCCCAAGCTGGCCACGGGGCTGGTCATCAATCCCCTGGCATAGCGGCGGGGCCTCGCTTTGCCGATGCAGCGCGCGACAAACGGTGTTGAAGATCGAGAACAGAGTCGTTCGCGGCCACAGTCAGCAAGGAGTTCGCTTCCATTCTCCGAAAGGAGTTGTTGATGCCACAAGACACATGCAGCCGACGCAGCTTCATTGGGACAACCCTGGCCGCCGGCACAATGGCATATCTGCCGGCCAGGCTGTCGCAGGCGGCCCGGGCCGCCGAGACGCAGCCCGCGACCGGTCCCGCCGCAGGTCCGGTTTACGACGACCAGCAGCACACCAACGACCTATTCAAGAACACCCCCCGCCGATATGCCTTTCAGGTCCGGACAATGGATGAGTTCCGGCAGTGGCAGTCGTCATTCAGGCAACGACTCCGCGAATTGCTCGGGATCACCGTCATGGAACGCGAGGTGCCTTTTGAGCACCGCGCGCAACAAGTCGAAAGCATCAAGAAGGACGGCTACACCCAGGAGAAATGGTACCTGTGGACCGAGCCCGGCGTCCCGCTGCCTGTCTGGGTGCTGATTCCGGATAAACCCGCGGCCGGGGCGCAGCCTCTGGTTCTGACACCCCACGGCCACAACGTGCCCGAGATCTACCTGGGCGTTGCCGCCAGCGACGCCGATCGTAAATCCATTGCCGAGGGCCAGCGGGACATCGCCGTTCAAGCGGTACGCGAGGGGTACCTCTGCATCCTCCCGACCGCGCGGGGCTTTGGCGAAACGATGCGCCCCGAAGACCGCAAGAACCGCAAGGTCCACTCCTGCCGGACCGGCCTGATGCACGCCATCCTGTTCGGCCGAACGATGATCGGCTATCGCGTGTGGGACATCTCGCGGATCATCGACTGGGCAACGCGGCGGTTCGAAATCGATTCTCGCCGAATCGCCATCACCGGCAACAGCGGCGGCGGGACTACGAGCCTGTTCGCCCCCGCCTGTGACGAGCGGATCAGCGTCGCGGTGCCCAGTTGCTACTTCTGCACCTTCGGGGCCTCCATCGGCTCGATTCACCATTGCGAGTGCAACTACGTTCCCGGAATTCTGCGCGAAGGCGAGATGTACGATGTGGCCGGTCTGATCGCGCCGCGGTGGTTCCGAGCCATTGCCGGCAAGGATGACGCCATCTTCCCCATCGCCGCAGTCCGCGAGGCCTTCGACCGCGTCAGGAACATCTATCGCGTGGCCGGAGCCGAGGACCGCTGCAGCCTCTACGTCGGCGACGGCCCCCACCGATACTACAGCGACGGCGCATGGCCCTTCATCCGAAACGCCTTCGCGCAGCTCAGCAGGTAGGGCAGGTCGCAGCCGCACGCGGCGGCGAAGACCTGCCGTGTGTGCCAGGAGCTAAGAGGGCTCTATTTGATCGCCGTCTGCATCGCCAGCACCGCATACGCTGTCACTAACGACGGATTGCCCTCGTGCCAGCGGTCGGCTTCGTTGACCCAGCTCCCGTCGGGTTTCTGCGTCTTGATCAACTGGTCGATCAGGTCGGCTCGCCAGTCGTGGGGCCGGTTCGCCGAATCCACCAGCACCGGCTCACCCCAGGCTTCGAGCGCCTTGGCAAACACGTGATAGAAGTAATATAGACCTTCCTGCGATTGCGCCCCCGGCATGTTCGGGTTGCTGGTCAGGGTGTAATTCCGGCGAATCCAGTCCCAGGCGGCCTTCACCCGCGGGTCGTTGCGATCGACGTTGGCATAAAGCATGCTCTTGAATCCCGCATAGGTCATCGACCCGTAGGATCGCAGCCGCGGACGGCCATTGACCTCGACCGTACCGGCTTTGCTCTCGCCGCCGTTGGCGGGCGTGTAGATGAAGCCCCCGTCGTCGGCCCCCTTGGCAAAGGACTGGTCGTTGCTCCGCTCGGACATCTGGCAGCGGAGCACGAACTGGATGGCCTTCTGGTAGGCCGGATCGGTCGGCGGCAGGCCGCTCTGGTGCAGGGCCTCGAGCATCATCTGCGTGTTAGACAGGTCGGGGCGCCGGCTCTGGCCATAGCCCGCCCCGCCGTACCAGGGATGCTCGGGCGTGATCGGTTTGCCCTCGGGGTCGCACATGCCCTCAGTCCACTGGTTATCCTTGAGATACTTCGTGGCCCCGGCCACGTAATCGCCCATGGCCGGACTCTTCATCGACGACAAGGACATCAGCACCACGCTCGTGGTGTAATTGCGATAGCCGATCTGCGTGCTGTAGATGCCGCCGTCGGGTTGCTGGAACGAAACGACGAATTCCATCGCTTTGTCCACCGCCGGGTGCTTCGGCCCGTATTCGGGGTGCTGGATCAGACACTGGGCCACCATGGCCGTGACCGCGGGATCAGTGACGCCGGGCATGATCTCCCATCCGCCATTCTCCGTCTGCTTTCCCAACTGGTACTTGATCGCCTTGTCGATGGCAGGCATCGCCTTCTGCTGCAACGCGGCCTTGGAAACCACCTGCCCCGCAGGCTGACTGCCCGGCGACGTGCTATCCGCCCGCACCATCGCAACCGACCCCAAAAGGACAACGATCAAGCCGCCTGCAATCAGAAACCGCCTCATGACGACACGACCTCCCTGAGTCAATCTCCCAAACCAGGATCCTCCGCTCACGGCCACACCCCGCCGCCACCCGGTCATTCTACCCCGGCAGGCATCAACAACCCAAAGCACAACCATCGCCACGGAAGCACAGGAATGAGGCATCAACCGCCACAGGTGACGCGATCAACGCCGTTCAAGGTCTTTGGTGAACGCTCTTCGGGTGCTTGCAGCGAGAGTGCATGGAAGTCCTCGAAAAAATCCATTGACAAGCGAACAGTAGTGATGTATTATTTCATCGAAGTTTCGAGTAGCTGGAGACATGGGTCGATTCCAGACGCACGTACCTGCCCCCGCAGTGTGTACCCTGTCGTTGGATTGGAAACGGCGTTATGGAATCGGTGTCAGAATGGTTTCCGCTGACATGGGGTCAGGGTAGTCTGACGCGTGGCAACGGCCGCGGAAGCCTGCCGAGACGAGGAAGACGGACTGAGCGATCAGCCAAGCAAGCGGGGCGTGCAGGAGAAACGATGATGAAGACACCTGCAAAAAACGAACCTGTCCCTATTCCACCATAATGTATTATTATCCGGCAACCGGCGCGACGCTCATTTCGCGCAGTTGGGATCAGCCGGGAAGCCCGGGCCGACGAGGCAACGCATGAAGACCGCGATATCGTTGCGATTCACCTTGCCGTCGCGATTGAGATCGACACCGCCGCAGGCCAAGTCTTCCGGGACCGAATCGAGATCGCTCAGGCACCGCTGCAAGCGCCCGTAATCACTCTGGTCTACATCGCCGTCGAGATCGAAATCGCCGTAAGACCATTCGCAGACGTCGGCCTGACCGTCACCGTCGATATCCGGCTGGCATTCATCCGGGATCTTATCGGCGTTGCAGTCCGCGCTGGCTCCACAACCCGGAACGTCGCAGGCGCCGTCGGGCGTACCGCAGCTTGCGTCGCACGCATCGGGAATACCGTTCTGGTTGCAGTCCGGGTGTTTCTCAAAGGCTCCCAGATCGAGCGTGGCTCCGGGGATGGCCGCCGGGGACTCGCTGTCAGGAGCATCCACGATTCGCGCGAAGCCGGCCAGATCGACCGCCACCGCCCCCCTCACCGCCCCGGTGCCGGTCAGATCGGTCATGTTGCCGCTCAGCATCAGGATGTTTCCACGGTCAATGCAGGGTGAGCCGCTGCGCAACTGCATGCTGCCGAGATCGTCGTTGCCTGCGATACCCCAGCCATCCCCGCCGTCACTGGCCGGCCGAACGAACAGCGGGTCCATGTCGATGTTCTCGATGCCGGGATAGACCTGACCGTCGCCGGGCGCGTCGTCCTGGACACAACTGTGAGCCACAAACTCGCCGCCCTTGCTGGTGGATATCTGCGTTGCGGTCCCAGAGGTCGAGCCCGAGGAGTTCCCCCAGACAATGGTGTTGGCGATCATCGGGCTGCCGCGATCGAGGCTGATCCCGCCACCTTGCAGCCGGGCCCGGTTTGCCGCCATCGTGCAGTTCACGATGGTCGGACTGCTGTTTTCGCTGTGTACGGCTCCGCCGGCCCGCCTGGCGGTGTTGCCCGCGAACAGGCAATTGGTGACCTGGGCGTTGCTCTCGGCAGTCGTGCACAGGGCCCCTCCCTCGCCTGCCTGGTTGAGAAGGAAGCTGCAATGGGCGATGGCCGGATTGCCGTAGTAGCCGCTGAAGACGGCTCCCCCGGACTTTCGGGCGTAGTTCATTCTGAATTCGCAGCGGGCGACGGTGGGGTTGCTGCCGACGATGACCAGACCGCCGCCGCGATCGTTCGGTTGATGGCCGTCCGCCCAGCCGCCCGTAATCACGAACCCGTCCAGGAGCGCCGGCCTCACACTCGGCGCCGAGGCCGGGCTGTTAACGACGTGATAGCAGTTGTCGGCCGCCCGGCCGGGGTCGAATTCTCCGCTGTCGTTGCCTGCCAGATCGCCACTGAGCACCGTCGGATAGCGACGCGGCCGCCGCTGCTGGACACTCACTTCTCCACCCGCGAAACCGCCATAAATCCATACCGCCGGCACCAGCGTGAACGTGGATGACCGGTCACTGCTGCCCTTGTCGGGGCGATAGACCCCCTCGGCAACCCATATTTCGTCGACCAGTCCGCCCGAATGAGCCGCGGCGAGAAGAGCATCCTGTAGATCGGTGAAGGCGTTGGCCCAGTCGGCGCCGTTGTTCGCGCCCGCGGCCCGCGAGTCGACAAAGAGGGTCACGTCACACACATCTCCGCGTCCGTCCCCGTCGCTGTCCGCCTGATCGGGATTCGGCTGATAGGGGCAGTTGTCGTCGCACCTTGTCAGCACGCCGCCGGTGCAAGGTTTGTCGCCCACATGACCGCTGCCGTCGCCGTCATCGAGAATTCCGTCGTTGTCGTCATCCTCGTCGCACCCGTTAATCATGTCGTCGCCGTCGGTATCACTTTCACATTCGTCGGGCCACTTGTTCTCGTTACAGTCGGCGCTGGCTCCGGAGGCGATATCGCACTTTTCGGGCACCCCGTTGCCGTTGCAGTCGTTGGCGTACACGAATGCCAGACCCGTCGGTTCCCGCAGGGCGCCGCCGCCAGCAAATGCCGCCTGCACACCGGGCCGTCTGGGATCGTGATCCACCGGCGAACCGTCGATCCGGTTGAATTCCAGGACACTATGGTTCTTCAGGCTGCATACGAACAGGTTCCCGTTCACGCCCCAGACCATGCTGTCGGGCGAGGCCAACCCGCCGCTGCCGGCGCAGACAAACCACCCCAGGAAAGTGCCGTCCTGTGCAAACCTCAGGATCTCCCCGCTATCGCGGCTGGCAACCAGAATGCTCTGCCCCGTTTCCAGCAGCAGCGAACTCGGGCCCGCCAGACCGGCACCTTCACACGCAACCCGCCGGAACGCGCCGGTCTTCCAATCGTACTCCAGCACCTGATTGGTGTGCCGGCTGGCAATCAGCAGATGTCCCTCGAACGATCGAAGCATGGCCGACGGTCCTGAAAGCCCTCCCTCGCCGGGCTGGACCAGAACACCCAGCGGCCGGGCCGTGTCCAGGTCGAACTGCACCACGCTGTTGTCCAGACCATTGGCGACCAGCAGAAGTGTCGGCTCGGCCAACAGAAGAGCGGTGGGACGGCGCAAGTCGGGACTGGTGAAGCTTCTGGTTCGCAGACCATTGTTGCCCGCGTATTCGATCACGCTGTCGTTGCCCGCGCCGGCGACATAGACTCTGCGGTTGCTGTCGACGGCGATCGCCTGCGGATCCCGGAGTTCCGTCTTCCGCCGCTCCACAAACGGCCCCAGGTACTCCCCGCTGAGACCATCGAAGCTGAGAACCGCGTCTTTGCCGGCGCTGGTCACCAGCAGCCGCGTGCGGGAGAAGACCTCGCACAAATCCAAGACCCCGTTTCCGTCACAATCGGACTCACTGCCATCCTCGACCTCACAACCGTCGGGTATGGCGTTGCCGTTGCAGTCACGATGGAAAGCCGATTCGTCGGCGCCGATGTCGATGCGACAGTTTTGCACCCTCGCCTCGCCGTCCGGATCAAGCGGAGCGGCAGCATCGGGGACAACCGGTGTGCCTGCGTCCACGCACGGAGATGATTCCGAGAGACGCCAGTCGTCATCCTCGGTACCGGCTACGTCATCCGCCCCGTCGGGATCGACCAGCATCGGATCGCGCCAGGTGTTGTTCTGGTCCTCCCAGAGCCCCTGGCTGTCCCCGATCGCGCAGTGTGTGACGACAACGGCAACCGATGCATCGAGCTGCCGGCCGACGTTCGGCACCGCCTGCCAGGTGTTGCCCCAAAAAATGCAGTTGGTGATGGTGGCGGCTGTATTGGATGCGATGTACGCCCCGCCGCCCCGCATGATTGTGCTGTTGCCGATCACGGTGCAGTTGAGCAACGTGACGTTGCCGCTCCCGATAAAAAGGCCCCCTGCGTTCGCGGAGGACGAATTGCCGCTGAAGACGCAACCGGTCAAGGTCGTGTCGGCGTTCCCGGTGTACAGACCGCCGCCGTTGATGGCACGATTGCCCAGAAAAACGCAGTTCGCGATCTTGGGAGCAGCCCGGGTAATGTAGACGGCGCCGCCTTCGCTGCTCTGGTTATCGATGAGACGGCAATGGGCGATCGTCGGGCTCCCTCCCAGTATCAACATGCCGCCGCCCTGGGTCATGCTGTTTCCCGCGGTGATCACGAATCCGTCCACAACGGTCGTCGCGTCGCCGCCGCTGATCGTCACCACGTGGTAGCAGTTGTCGCGTCGACTTGGATCGCTGCGTCCTGAGCCGGGAACGTCGTTCCCCTTCTGGTCTCCGCTCAGCACCGTGCGATTGAACAGGGGTCTCCGCTCCTCCAGAACGGTCTCCGAGCCGGCGAAGCCGCCGTAGACGCCGACGCCGGGCGGAATCGTGAAGGTGGCGGAGCATTCTATCCCAGGAACCTCCCGCCGGGACGGCCGGTACACGCCCGCGGCCACCCAGATTTCCGTCGTCCTGCCTCCCGATCCGGCCGCCGCCGACAGGGCCTCCTCGAGACTCGGCAGAGCCGCTTCCCAGCTGCCGCCGTCGCCCGGCGTCAAGGCCCGGGCATCAACATAAAGCCGCGATGCCTCGCACCCGTCGCCCGTGCCGTCTCCGTCCGCGTCGGCCTGGTCCGGGTTGCTCAGCAACAGGCAGTTGTCGCACACATCGCCGAAGCCATCACCATCGCCGTCCTGCTGATCGGCGTTGGCCGCCTGCCGGCAGTTGTCATGCTCGTTGCCGACGCCGTCGCCATCAAGGTCGGGATCGCAGTTGTCCCCAACGCCGTCGCCGTCCAGATCCTCCTGCGCGGCATTCGGATCCTCCGGGCAGTTGTCGCACGCATCGATGCGGCCGTCGTGGTCGCGATCCTGTTCCTCGCGGTCGGGAATGCCATTGGAATCGCAATCGGTGAACGAGCTAGACTCGTATGCTCCCATGTCCACGTTTGAGCCGGCCAGCCGGGGATCGCCGTCAAGATCGGTCGCCCCTGCGCCTCCCACCGCAAGGTTGTCTCCGGCCTCCACGCAGGGAGAGTCGCCGGCAAGACGATAGTCATTGTCGTCCCACGTCCACGGATCTCCATCGGCTCCGCTCGCGGAGACGAAGCCCGGCTGGGCTTCGATGTTGCCTGCCGCCCAATCGAGGACCGCGCCGGATTCCACCTCGACGCCCGCCTGTCCGCCGCGGACGTCGCTGTGCGACACCAGAACCCGGCTCGGCGATTGGGCGCTTTGCACGACCATCTCGCCGCCGGTCGCGGTTTCATTCCACAGCACCGAGTTGACCAGCGCGACGTCACCACCCTGACAGGCAAACATCGGCCCACCGCCAGTGGTCAGCTTGTTGCCGCTGATCGTGCAGTTAACGATTCTCGCCTGGCCGGCCTCCCAGCAGTGCATCGCCGCCCCCTCCGCTGCGGCGTTCCCCGTCAAGAGGCAACTGTCCAACCCCCATCCGCCGTCCAGCCAGCCCGCGATTCCCCCGCCACTGGCCGCCGAGTTGCCCGCGATGACGCAACGCTCGATGCCAGGACCGCCGTCGCCAAAGCTGAATACCGCGCCGCCGGCCTGCCCCGCAGAATTGGACTTGATCACACACTGGCGTATGGTGGGGCTCGCTGCCTCGCACAGGATCGCACCTCCGACGGAGATGATCTGGTCGCCGACCAGTTGCGCTGGAGCGTAGCCGCCCGTGATCGTCAAGCCGGCCACCACCGAGTCACCCGCCTCACCGCTGTGAAACCGGAAGCCGCGTCTCGGCGTTGCCTGCGTGCCCTGGCAATCGATAACCGTCGCGGCCACAACCGCAGGATCGGATGGGTCCACGCTGCGAACGGTGAGCGCCTTGCCCCAGAAATCCAGATCCCGATTCCCCCATCCGGTGTAGACGCCGGGCCTCAGAACGATTTCGTCGCCGTCGGTCGCCGCATTGATGGCCGCCTGGATTGTGGCGTACTCGGCTGAACGGCCGTCCGCATCGACTTCTCTGACCCGCGGACCGCCACCGAAGCTGGCCGGCCGCAGATTGGCGATCGCCCCCTCATACCCGGGCGTCCTCGGCATGCTGCTGATGAGATACCACCCGTCCGAAAGACCGCCCCACCCCATGTTCACGTGAAAACGGCGTTCGCTGACGCCGCCGACGATATCCTCGGAATAACCGTCCACGACGATGCTATGGTTGGGGATGCTGTACCACAGGGGCCAGCCCAGGTCGATCTGCCGCTTCACCTCCTCGAACCAGTGGTCGTCGGAGAAATCGGATCTCGAAATGAGATAGGCCCCGCCGGCATAGCCAAAATAGTGAGCCGGCGTGACCGGGTCACTCATCGCCCCGGACAACTGCTTTCCTCCGCTGCAGAAATCCATCGTCACCGTGACGGCACAGTGATACGACAGTTTGGCGACCGCGTTTTGCACGGCGGATGGATCGCTGGTCGAGGCCGCCTCCGACATGTTCCGCCAGTCATAGAACGGCGCATCCGCATCGTCGCAAACCGGCAGGTATTGGCCATCATACCACGAACGGTCGAAACACAGCGTCGGCCAGCGCGTTGAGTCGGAATCGCCGTTGTTCCACGTGTAGCACTCCCCGCCTGCCGGGACTCCTGTCCCGAACACTGGGTACTGCCAGAAGGCGAGAATCTGGGCGAAGGCGGTCGCCACACATCCGATCGGGCATCGGCAGTAGGATCCCGGATAGTTGCAGTCGATGCGTTCGGGGGCGAACAGGTTATAGGGTTCATCCTGGTGCCAGCGTGTTCGCAGGAGCGGTCCGCGGGCTACAGCCGATGAACCGGGATGGGGAATGGGGTTGGCCATGGGGCTGAAGGCCGCATCGCCGTCGTCGGCAAGCGACCGTTCGATCGCCTGCCAGAAGGGATGAGCCGCACGGCCGCCGGAGCGAGACGCGCGCCCCTCTGCCTGCCGACAGTACTCCTGCCATATAACCGCCGCGGGCGGCACACCGGGGTCAAACCTGCTGTCCAGGGAGTGAAAGAAAACCGGCGCAACGAGATCATCGGCGGCAATCACGACGGTGCCGCCTCCGGGCAGATCAAACTGGTAGGCGCGGACGGTGCCTTTCTCGTCCAGAACGGATTGCCCCTGATCGGCGCCGAATGCGGCGTTCGATGGGAGTGCCGGCCCAAGCCACCTGGGTCCTCCCGGCCTTTCCGGCGACATCTGCCGTCCTTTGAGCATCGTCTGGCAGCGAAGTGACCACCAGCCTCCGGCAACGGAGGCTGCCCGCGACCTGGCAACAGGTTCGGCAAAAAGAGTACCGGCTCCGCACCCAAGGCTCAGCAGAACGGCGGCGGTCACAAGGCGCCGACAAGGCTCAGAGGAGTGCTTCGAGTTGGTCAACCTTGTTGCTCCCTGTTCCCCGCGTCCCCGTCCAAGGCGTCCTCGCAACATGCGGCCACCACTGAACTTATAGTATAGCGGCCCGGAGGCTGGAATTCCAGAGAAACCTTCGTTTTCAGGTGGTACGTACGAACGGAACAGACGCCGTCGGCCGGGACGCACGAGACGACCGAGCCGGTCGCGCTTCGCCCGTGAGCGGTCTGTTGTCTTACTGCAGATCGCCGGTCGCCTCCAGCCACGGGTCAGCCGTGCCTCGTCCTTGCTCGTCAAACTCGCTGCCCCCCGAGGCGGCGGCAAACAGCGGTCCTGACCACAAGAGCAGCGTCCCCGTGCACGATCTCACGCCATCGGGGGATGACCTGACTGCAATTGAATCGCCCGACGCAGCCGCCCGGTTACCTCTTCGGCCGTCTCAAGGTGCATCACTGTCTGCCGGCCAACCAGTTCTGCGAGCGGCTCGCCCGTATCCGGCATGGTCAGGTCGGGAACCAGCTCCAGCAGTGGAACGGCAATAAAGGGACGGCAACCGATGTCGGGGTCGGGGATTTGCAGGTCCGGGCCGCTCAGCACGAGACGGCCGTGGAGAATGACGTCCAGATCGATGGGCCTCGGAGCATACTTATCCTCGGTGCGGACCCGGCCCAGGTTCGATTCGATGCCGCGGAGCACGTCGAACTTGAGCGATCCGGGTGAAAGGCCGGTCTCGACGCGCCAGACGCCGTTGAGAAAGCGCGGCTGATCGGGCCGAGCGAGGGGCGTTGTCCAGTAGAATGTGGATGAGGCGACGACGCGAATCTGTTGCTGGAGAAGCTCCAGAGCCCTGGCGATGTTTCGCTCCGGATCGATGTTCGAGCCGACGGCAATGAAAGCGTCAACGGGTGTATCAGACACGGCTGTTTCGATCGCGGGTGATTTCCACGGACACGCTGCGAGCAAAGCGCAACGCCGCCGGTTTGTCGACGCAGACCGTGACCCGCGCCACCCGCGGCTCCGCCAGGCACGTCTGCGCAATGGCCTCGGCCAGGTGCTCGATCAACCGGCAGGAGGAGCCCTCGACAAGGGCGATGACTTTTTTCTTGAGCACCTTGTAATCAATCGTATCCGCCACGTCGTCTGTGCGGCACGCCTTGTGCAGATCGGCATGAAGCGTGATGTTGATGACGACGTCCTGCTTCTCCCGCCGCTCTTCCTCGTAGAGGCCGATGACGCAGCGCATCGCCAGGTCGCGGATATGAATGCGGTCCAGATGGTCACCATCAGAGGCCATACACGCTTCCCTTCATGTGAAAACCGCCGTCCACAAAAATCACCTGGCCGGTGATGAACTCGCTGCGCAGCAGGAAGATGATGGCTGCGGTAATTTCCTCCTCGCTGCCGATTCGCTGGAGCGGCACGCTGCCGGCCATTTTCTGCAGATAGGACTCATCCTCGCCGGGCGGCGGCAGAATAAGCCCCGGGGCCACGGCGTTGACGCGCACCAGAGGGGCGAACTCCAGGGCCATCATGCGAGTCAGCGTCAGGAGCATCCGCTTGCTCAGATGATAAGCTGCATGCACGCGGTCGTAATGGACGACGCGCGTGTCGAGGATGTTCACGATCGCTCCGCCGCGCCGCTGGGCCGCCAACGACCGGGAAAGCAGAAACGGCGCCATGGCGTTCACCTGCACGTTCTCGGCAACGTCCCGCAAGGTCATATCGAGCAGCGTATTGCGGGGGAAAATCGATGCATTGTTCACCAGGATGTCGATCGGTCCGGCCTGCTCGCAGGCCCCATCGAGCAGTCCCTCGCAGGCCTCGGCGTCAGCCAGGTCAGCCCGAATGGTCCAGGCCTTGACGCCCAGGCGGCGCGCCGCGTCGGCGCACTGTTCGGCGGCTTCCTCGGACTTCTGATAGTGAACAACAACGGACGCACCCTCCGAAGCCAGGGCCAGCGCCGTCGCTCGCCCCAACCGCTTGCCGCCGCCGGTGATCAGCGCCGTGCTTCCCGAAAGACGCATGACCGGACCTCCCAGTTGCATGGCATTCGCCGAGAAGACTCTGTTACTGCCGTCAAGGCCGGCAATTCCTCGATTGCGCCGCTTTGCGCCCGAACGTTGCCTCCGATGACCTTCGCGGACATCGACAACGCACGCCTCATTCCGACTTTCTCATTGGCCGTTCTCCGGCGTTGCGGCATCCAACACTGGTGCGAACATGGCCGCGAGAGCACACCTTATGAGTTCAGGTGTGATTTGGCAAACGAGACCTTCATGACGCCAGTCGGGCTGACCGCGCGCTGCGTCAGCCCCCTCCGCCCGGTCGTAGGGCCATGGCAAGACCCCACAAATGGCCAAGGGTGTCGCAGAAGGCCGAGTATCCGATCTGGCACCTGATCTCGGGAACCAGCGCTCGTCCTCCAACGACAAAGGCACTTCCGCAGCTCAGGGCCGTCTCATACAGCAAACGGCTCTCCTCCACGAATATGGAGACGTCCCGGATCACCGACGCGCTCAGCCAGAACAGGCTTGGGCGCATGTCCTCGATCGCCGCTGCCAGTGTCGCGGCCGGGTGACCGCAGCCGTAAGACCTTGCGGCCCAGCCGGCTTCCAGCAAAGTGGCCTCCACCATGCTGGTGGCAAGACTGTAGGGATCACTTTCCAGCGTCGCACCGATCGCGGTCAACGCTCCCTCGGGGGGCGGAGGAAGGATCAGCCGCAGTTCATGAAGCAGTCGCGACACGATCTCCACCCCGCGCCGCTCCTGATAGATTTCGATCTCACCGTGCTGCCATCGGTCGCCGATTTCGTGGAAAGCAGGCGCGATAATGGAATCGCAGATCTCGTAGGCCTTGCGACCGCTCATGAACAGGTTCATGACAACTCGGCGGGCCTGGTCCTCGTTGCCGGACTCCAAGGCCTCTCTCAGCAAGGCCTTGAGGCTGTCTTTTGCCGCAGTGGTCTGCCCGGTGATCGGCGGCAGGCCAAGGACCTCCGGCCGGACAAGGTGCTGACCAGTCTGCCGGATGAAGTGGATCACCCCGTTGATCGGCAGGCGCCGGTGTCCCCCGGCCGTCCGGATCGCGGGAATCAGCCCTTTATCACACCAGCGCTTCAAAGACGCCTCGCTCACCCCAAGCGCCAACGCTACCTGTTTGGGACTGATCAGTTCTTTCATCGGTACCCCCTTCGTGCCTGTTTTGAACGATTTTAGGCCCTTGACCAACTGTCCGGCCATCTGCAAAAGACCCCAAAGAAAAAAACAACGACGAGACTTGTATCTAAATCCCTGGACGAGAATGCGTTAGGAATAGACAGATGCAAATGAACGATTTGATCGATTTTGTTGGTGGTCTGCCTTGCGCTGGGGCCTGGGCGATGGCGTTTGACCTGGGCAGCCAAAGCGATTACGAATGCCGCCATGCGTCACAACACAAGATTACTGAACGTTCTGCTGGCCGCCCTTCTCGCGCCGACTGCCGGCTGCGCGCTGCCCATGATTCTTCCGGTGGCCGTGCCCCGCCACCAGATTGAGACCAAAACCGGAATCACCTTCTCCCGGCCGGGCGGCGAGACCCTGAATCTCGACATGGCCTGTCCGAAAACCGGCAAGGGGCCCTGGCCGGCGGTGGTCTGCATCTTCGGCGGCGGGTGGATGTCAGGCAGCCGCACCGGCATGCGTCCTTCGATCGAGTATCTCGCGGCGCACGGCTACGTCGCCGTCGCTCCCACCTACCGTCTGGCACCCAAACACCCCTTCCCCGCGGCAGTGGCCGACGTCCGCAACTGTGTCCGATGGCTACGGAAACACGCGAAGGAGTACAGCATCGACCCCGACCACATCGGGGCCATGGGTCTTAGCGCCGGTGGCCATCTGTCGTTGATGCTCGGGCTGGCATCCGATGAGGACCGATTCGGCCCGGATGACGAGGCCGGATCCGGCGAATCGGCCCGCGTCCAGGCCGTCGTCAACTACTTCGGCCCGGGCGACCTGGTCGCCAAGGACTGGTCCGACCTGGCCGTCCGCAAGTTTCTTGTCCCGTTCCTCGGGGGCGACGCCAAGCAGCGCGTCGAGAAGGGTCGCCAAGCCTCGCCGCTGACCTACATCAGCAAGGACGACCCCCCGGTGCTCACTTTTCACGGAGACGCGGATCGGACCGTTCCGCCCGCGCAGGCGTATGAGCTTCACAGCCGTCTCAGCCGGGCCGGCCTCAGCAACGAACTGCAAATCCTACCTCGCCAGGGTCACGGCTGGGGCGAGCCCCACTTGAGCCGCACCCGCCTGGACATGGTCCGGTTCTTCGACCGCCATCTCAAGGGCCTGGTGACCTGCCCGGCCACGGCCACCGCACCTCAGTAGAAAACGCGACACGTTCCAACGCCAGACCACTGCCCCCCGACCGCTGACTGCTCCTCGCCGACCTCGCTGCATGACGCGAATGCTTGCCAGAAAAACAAGATAATACACCCTTGCGGTGCGGAGGGGCGGGGAGGAGCGCGTGATCGCCATGATCTTGAGCATTCTGAGCTTCTTGGCGGCCACGGTCACCCGAGCGTTCGTGCCATTCATCCGATTCATGGCAAAAGCCAGCCTGAAGCCACGAATATCGTAGCCGCACGAGGCAACCGGGACGAAGCACCGAGATGTGGATCTGCTGTTGCCCGCAGATTGACGCAGATCCACGCAGATGTTGACGCGGCCGGACAAGGCCTTGTGCGGCGCTGCCATCTGCGTCTATCCCATGATCTGCGGGCAGAAACCTCGGTGGGCGCGGGCTCCGCGCGAGCGTGTCTCTTCCTGTTTTGCGGGAGATCATGTCTACAGGAGCAGCAGCTCGGCCTTGCGGGATCGCTCGTTCGGCTGGTTCAGCTTGAGTTCCGTCAACTCCACCGCATCGGCCTCAAAAACGCGTTGGCCGCATTTACGACAGACCAATGCGGGGGTGCTGCGAAACAGGATGTGATGACTGCGGCGGCGGCGCTAGTGCCGTTTTCGGTTCGCGACTTTCGTTTCCGTAAGTAATGTTAAAATAGGTACTTGCGCCATAGGGTTATCCACAATATATAGGGTCTCCGCGTGTTGATTTCTGCCGGATTTCGCCACGAG
>JAUCQB010000071.1 GCA_030372985.1 Phycisphaerae bacterium | reverse complement strand
TTCGGAACTCGTCGGCAGCGTCAGATGTGTATAAGAGACAGGCTCCGGGGAATGGTTAGGCGGGGCCTCTCTCACGGCCGCGGAAATCCACGAAATATCCCGTCGTCGTCGACGGCTTCCGCATACTCGTGGAAGTCCATGTTGGCGATCGATAGGTTGTTCTCCACCGCCTGCACCGCTCGTGGGACAGCCCGGAACGTCCGCCCTGGCTCTTCGAGGAGATCAACTACGAGTAAAGGCCGAGCTGGATCTGTAAATGTCACATGATCCGCGACAAACACGAACGTGATGTTTTCGTGATGGGCGGCGAGCGAGACCAGTTGTTCAACGGTCACTCCAGCGAATTCGCGTCGATCTACGAAATCAACGCACGCACGAAAATCGCCGATTGGTACTCGCATTTCTCCGCACAACGATCGCCATGCGGCGTCGTCAGAGAAATCCGAACGCACGACGATAGCATTTTCGCTTTCAGGAAATTCCATTGCTGTCATTTCGCTGTTATCCGCCCGAGTCCCCCGAATGATTTCAATCGTGTCACGGGGGTCTGTTGCTCGGATGGGAGCGGGTTCTCGGCTCGACGCGCTGCGCTCCTCCAGAGTCCGTGTCGACGATGGACACGCCGTCATGCAGGCGCACGAGAGCGCGATAGCGATGGTCCCCACTCTCTCCAAACGTCCACCTCGTCGACGACTCTGCCTAACGTTCCATGTGAGCGGCGGTCGCGTCAACGACGCGGACGTCCGCTCCGGGGAATGGTTAGGTGATCGTCACCACCCGAAACGCCTTCGCGACCACAAAGTTTCGTCCGACAATGAACGCCTTTCGAGGCCAGCGGGATGGGCGCTCAGGGATGGAACTGAATTGCGCCCCGACGTCTTGAAGCACCGCGCGGCAGCTCTCCGAGACCGGAAGTGGGGCGGTGAGCAACAGTCCGTAGCCGTCGTGCAGGACGCGCTCAGAACCGAACTGGTTGAGGTAGTCACAAGCCGGACGCCACCCATCGAACTGCGATTCAATCGCTTCCGCCAATCGGTCCCGCACCCGCGAGAACGCCGAAACGCGACTGCCAATGTAGATTCTCTCCCACGGAAATTCGTAGTCGATCAGGAGCGGATGCTTGTCGGCGAAGAAATATGCCGACGGGGATAGATCGACGAACGCGAACTCCTCCTTGCCGACGAAATTGACGCGAATGAGCGTCTCTTCCTTCCGGAGCTCCCAGTAGGTCGTCTGACGCTTGGTCACTTCAAAGCCCACAATCCCCCTCACCTAAGGTTCCATGTGAGCGGCGGCCGCGTCAACGACGCGGGCGTCCGCTCGGGGGAATGGTTAGATGTTCGGTTCGCCTTCGAAGCGTGCCCGTGGCTGTTGCGATATGTGCCGCCTCAGCAATTGTTTCATGCCCTCGATTACTGCAGCACGTTCGGCGCCTATCGGCCGGGAAGCACTCGTATCGGGCCCCTCCAGCGAGTCTCTGTAGTCTGCGTTTCGCAACGCGTCCTCCACGTGTTCGTCGCCATCTCCGAGGCCCACGTCATCGAACCAGTCGCCGAGATAGGCACGGTCGATGGCCATGGCGACGACCCGCGCGTACTTGTCGCTCTCGTTCAGCGTGCGCAGCATGAGGCGTACCTTGAGATCATGGACAGTCTCTGAATTCCGATCTCCAGGCAGCAGACGCAGCAGCGACGCAAGGTCCAGAGGATGGGTACGACCCGATGTCGCGACATCACAGAGGGTTGGCGATGGAGCGTCCGTCGACATGATTCTCAGGTCAGCCCAGAGAACTACCTCGTCGACATCAACGATGCCGGAGCCGAGCCCCCACGCAAGCGCTTCAGCTTCATCGACAAGTGGAGCCATGGCTTGAGTGCATCTAACGTTCTACCTGAGTGGCGAGCGGGTCAAGACCCGCACGTCTGCTCGGGGGAATGGTTAGCGAAGCGGGTTCACCTCGCGACACCTCTCGCAGACTCCGGTCGCGTCGAGTGGCGGTGCCTCGAATGACTCCTTGAAGTGGTCGGAACCGAAGAACTTCTCGGGGGCTCCGGCGCGAACGCCCACGACTCCGCACCAAGCGCAGCGCGTCATCCAGCGCCGCGTACGGGGATCCTTCAGGTACCACTCCGGATCGTGCTCTTCTCTCGTCACATTCAGACGGTCAGGTGAGTGAGGTTCCCACGGACGACAAACTTGTCGATGTCGAAGGACGTCTCGCTAACGTTCCATGTGAGCGGCGGCGGGGGCAAGGTCCCCGGACGTTCGCTCCAGGGGATGGTTAAGCTTCTATTCCGGCGTCGGTCCCGGACCTGTAACGTGCCCACAGCTCGGACACCAACGAGCTGCGAGCGTGCGCAATTCGCTACCGCATACCTCACATCGTGGACGGGGAGTGATTTCGCATGCGGAATGGTATTCGTGCAGGAGCCACGACTCGGCGTCGGTTCGTGATGCCCCCTCGAGCTCGATCAGCATTGCAGCACGCGCGCTCGCCTCGGACGTCTGCAGCCGCATGATCGTACGCAAGACAGGTACGAACATCGGCAGTGTCTCTCCGCATCTCCTGCACGTTCGCGCTCGTTCGCCGATCCCCATGTGTACGCCTAACGTCTCATGTGACTGGCGGCCGGGCAACGCCCGGACGTCCGGTCCAGTGGATGGTTGGACGGCGGTCGCGATCACGTTCCCAACACGAACGCGAACCATCCAGAGAACAACCAGACGCTCATCGCACCAAGTACAGACGAGCCCGCTCCCGATGCGCCGCGTGCATATCGAGCTCCGATGGCCCCGATGATGGCGGATGAGAAGCTGTCTCTTATACACATCTCCGAGCCCACGAGAC
>JAUCQB010000070.1 GCA_030372985.1 Phycisphaerae bacterium | reverse complement strand
GCCGCACGGTTCGCTCCGGCCAGCGCCGCTTTGACCGTCAGCAGTTCCGCCGCCTCCGGTTTGCGGGCGACCTGGTCGGTCGAGAGAGCCGAGCGGCCCGCCGCGTGGCGGTCGCCGAGAACCCGCGCAAACTGGTAGTACACCCCGCCCGTCGTGAACCACAGAGCGGTCGGTCCGGCCTCGGCCCGAAAGAGGATGCTGTCGGGCCACTGGCCGCGATTCTCCGTGAATGTCGGCGCTTGGCTGGCCAAATCGGCCGGCGTTCCATGAATAGTCCCGGCCGCCAGGAACAGCGCGGCCGCAAGGACGACAACAAATCTGTTCAACCGCATATGTCACTGTACCTGTATGACGGGTGTCCGGATTATTCGGGAGCCCGGCGGCTCGCCGCCCAGCCCCCTTCTTTCGCTGGAACCCCTTAGTATACCAATATCGGCAGGTTTGGTCCATACCATTTGTGAATGGCGCAGGATTGGCGAGACCTCTGGTGACTGACCGGCGCTTTTCGCGCCGTCTCCGCAAGCCCCGGGGAAGCGGCCACCGGCCGTGCGTTCAAGCTCATGCCGGCCGCCGCTAATCGCAGGGTGCCGGCGGCCGGCCGTGCCGGAACATATACTGGATCAAGCCGGTTACGTCCAGGGCATTGACTTGGCCGTTGCCGTCGATATCGCAATGGCTCGGACAGCACCCGCACGGCCCGCCCAGAAACAGGCAGCCGACAAGCATCGTGACATCGCCAATGGCCACGTCCCCTGAAAGGTCGGCGTCGCCCCGGAGATAACAGCAGTCCGAGCTCTTGTCCAGCATCTCCAGTTGCACGACTACCTCCTCCGGTGAATTGGCGGCCTGCGATGAACTAACTGTGATCGTGTCATAGTAGAACCCCGGCGCGAGGTAGCGCGGCACTATCCACACCGTGATCGTGCACGCGCTGTCGACCGCAAACGGCGTGTCCTCCGGGTACGGGTGCAGCTTCAGCCAGCTGCGGCGCTTGGTCATCGTGCAGGTGAGCGGCCCGTGGGGGGCGCAAACCGCAAATGCGCCCGTTACGGGAATGGGACATCCTGGGGAGGCCGTCACACCTACCTCAGCCGGCCAGACCGCCAGATCCGGCAACGGGAGAGGGACAACAGCCGGCCCCGGCCAGAAAGGAGACAAGTCCTCATTGGTGTCATACTCGATAAACACGTATTCGGAGCCTGCGCTGAATGTCAGCGTGTCGAACACCACCTGCGGCCCACCGGTCCAGCCGGCGGTGAAGTAATAGCTTGCCCACAGCCGTCGACCCGAAGCATCCGGAAGGACGCCCGGTGAGTAGAACGCGAGCCCGGCGAACAGGAATCGGAGATTCAGATTCGTGTGAGCTAGTGAGTCGCCCTCATAGAAAAACAGCACATCGTAGCTGTCTTGTATAAGCGGCGACGCGATGGCGCTGTCCATCTGCACGGCCGGGTTGTCCCAACGGAAACCGACAACCGAGGCGGCGAGTCGCTCATCGCTATACACCCACAAATCAAACCGGACGCGAGACTGATTCGTTTCCGGTATTGGCTCGACGGAGGCTACAATTGCGACCGTGTCCATCACCCCGAACGGATCGGACTGAGCGGACACCGGCGAGCACCGCCCTGCGGCGGCGAAAAACAACGGAAGGCAACGGATGACCCTGCGCATATGCACCTCCTGCAATCGGAACCTCCTGTCGGGTTCTCTATGACGGCGCCCGACACTTGCTCTGCCGGAGTATAGCAAGATCAGCCAATGTGTCAACCTGTTTGTGGGCCGCCCGACCGCTCGGTTGTGGCAAGGATGTTGTGTGAATTGGGTAGTGGGCATCTCCATGGGGTTTTGGTTCAAGACATAAGCGATTATGCCATAGACGATTCGTTCAGCGCTCTGAGCATTGTTGAACGAACGCATCCGGACAATCCGTCGTCGGATCTCCTCGATGTACCGCTCGATCAGGTTCGTGTTGTACAGTCACTTGTGCAGCGGCGGCGGATATCTCAGATAGGTCAGGCAGCCATCCAACCCCCGCAGGAACGCCTGCACCGCTTTCGGCTCCCGGGACGCCGAGCGCTCCGTGAAGTCCTTCAGACGGGCTCTCAGTTCACTTTCAGTCTGGGCCTCAAAGACGCCGACTGCTGCCAGACGGAACGAACGGTGACGTCGCCCATCCGCCGCCTGACCGGCTGCCTCAAACGCCTTGTGCACCCCGCAACGCTGGTGGTCTGACCGAGGATACAGCGCCTGGACCGCCTTGAGCAACCCGGCCGCACCATCGGTGATCACCAGCTGTGGCGAGCAAATACCCCGAGCCTTCATATCACTGAGAAACCCCCACCAGCATGACTCGCTCTCGCTCGGCGCCAACTGGAAGCTCAACAGATTCTGCTCACCGCATTCGGTAACTCCCAACGCCACCAGAATCACCTTCCGTACCTTCACCGGCTTGCGCAGCGTCACCCACAATCCGTCCAGATACACATACCGGTACCGGTCCGATAATGACCGGCGGTGAAACGCCCTCGCCTGGTCCTCCAGGTGCCCGACCACCTGCGATACGGTCGGCGCACTGACCGGTTCCCCAAACACCGTCCCGAACAACCGCCGCGTCTTCCGCGTCGAGTGACTAAGCAGAAACGACTCCAAAAGCACTCGATCCCGCCGTAACTGGTCAACAAATCTCGACCGTAACTCCCGTTCCGGTAATCCTGCCGCTCCGCTCTCCGCTCGTACCGGCCGCCACCAACCCGGGCTCCCGTCTCGATCGCCAAGGCACGCTCCAAGCGCACCTTCACGTGCTGCTTGACTTCTCCCTGCAACAGTCTCCAAATACTCCTGACGCCGCAGAGTCGATTGAGTAGATTGGTCTCTGAGAAATCCAATTCTCGCATTGGGCATGTCCTCCTAACTGCCAAGTTTGCATGGACATGCCCTCTGCCTTAATACCAATCCTCAATTTACACAAGAGAAGTTACGCTACTCTCGGCCTGCGCGCGGCCTGCGCCTCGCGTTACCCCATTGCCGGTCGTCGTTTCCGACCTCGCCCGGCGCGCCGATGACACAGCCCGGAGCGAACGTCGAGAGACAAAGCGGCGGGTCATCCGGCGCTATCTCGTAAGGCCGTCTCCATTGTCTGATCCGCCGGCCATGCCCCGGTGCTTCGCTCGGCCGGCACCTGCCCCAACTCGTCGACAATGGTGGCGCAGACGCGTGCCCAGGTGAACCGCTCCCGGTACCTCGCGTAAC
>JAUCQB010000069.1 GCA_030372985.1 Phycisphaerae bacterium | reverse complement strand
CGCTGTCTCGTGGGCTCGGAGATGTGTATAAGAGACAGCCGGCGCCCTCAACGACAAGCAGGGCAAATTCAAGGCCGCCGACAAGGGCACCATCTTCCTGGACGAGATCTCCTCGGCCACGCCGGCCCTGCAGGTCAAGCTGCTTCGCGTACTGCAAGAGCGTCAGTTCGAGCCGGTCGGGTCGAACAAGACCGAGAACGTCGACGTCCGCGTCATTCTGGCGAGCAACGAGAATCTGTCGCAAGCGGTGGCCGCCGGGCGGTTCCGGCAGGACCTCTACTATCGCGTGAACGTGGTCACCATTCAACTGCCGGCCTTGCGCGAACGGATCGGCGACATCCCGCTTCTGGCAGAGGCCTTCCTGAAGCGATACTGCTCCGAGAGCCGCAAGCAGATCCTCGGCTTCAACGAAGAGTGCATCCAGGCGATGCAGCGCTACAACTGGCCCGGTAACGTTCGCGAGCTCGAAAACGTCGTGGAGCGGGCGGTGGTGCTGACCCGCAACCGGCGCATCGAGGTCGACGACCTGCCACCCAACGTGGTCGAGTTTGCGCAATCGGCCCCTGCCGCCGAGGGCGTCTATCGGCCGATGTCTCTGAAGGAAGCCCTCGAAGAGCCCGAGAAGCGAATCATCGAGCAGGCCTTGCGAGCCAACAACTGGAATCGCCAGGTCACCGCCCAGGTACTCGAAATCAATCGAACCACGCTCTACAAAAAAATGAAACGCTACGGCCTGGACTCGGAGATGGTGTGAGGAGCTGTCAGCCGTCAGCTCTCAGCCTTCAGCCAGACGAGGGCGCAATTGGCAGGGCGGGCTCCGCCAGCCGATGGCCTAACAGTTCGGTAGGGCGTGCTCTGCACGCCGATTTCTGTGCGAGACGCAATCCTCGTCGGGCAAAGCCCAACCTACGCTGCTAACAGAGCAACAGACCAACAGACGAACAGACCAACAGACCAACAGGCCGATGGCCTAGCTCTTGTCTGCCGGGTGGACCCAGGGTGTCCGGTAGGCCCGCTTGAGCAGGCGGTTGGCCTCGGCATCACCCGCGACTTGCCCCTTGGCTGCGTCCCAGACGAGCGTGCGGCCCACTTTCATGGCGATGTTGGCCAGGATGCAGGAGGCGGTGGAGATGTGGCCTTCCTCGATGTCGGCCACGGGTCTGCCTCGCGTGGCGATGGCGTTCAGGAAGTCCTTCATGTGGCCGCGGGTGGCCGGTGCGGCGTTGAGTTCGATGTCTTTTTCCTTGAGATCCTCGGGGTACTGCTCGCGTTCGTAGACCACATCCTTGTGGATGCTCGGCTCGTTCTTGCCCGCCGGGTAGAAGTCGTAGGACATGGTGCTGGCCTTGAGTGTGCCTTTGTCACCGTAGATGAACAGCGCCCACGGGTACTTGGGGTCGGGGGGGTTGCCCCAGGTGCGATGGGTCCAGGCGACGTTCAGGCCGTCGTATTCGAACGTGGCGGTTTGGGTGTCGCTGATGTTGGACTTTCCGTTCTTGTGGACCAGAATGCCGCCGGCCGACGAAACGCGTTTGGGCCAGCCGAGGCCGAGCATCCAGCGGGCGGTGTCCAGCATGTGGACGCACATGTCGCCGACGATTCCGTTGCCGTATTCCATGAAGGTCCGCCACCAGCGACGGTGGGGGAGGCCGTCATACGGGCGCAGCGGCGCGGGCCCGGTCCACATCTCGTAGTCCAGGTAGTCCGGCACGGGCTGCACCGGCGGGTTGTCCTTGGCCCGCATGTGGTAGTAGCAGCAGGCCTCCACGTGGCCGATCTTGCCCAGCAGGCCGGTCTCAACGACGTTCTTCTTGCAGTCGATCAGATGCGGCGTGCTCTTGCGCTGCGTGCCGACCTGCACGACGCGGTTGTGCTTGCGGGCGGCGGCGACCATGGCGGCGCCCTCGGCCACGTCGACGCTGATGGGCTTCTGGACGTAGACGTCCGCGCCGGCCTCGACGGCCGCGATCATCGGCAGGGCGTGCCAGTGGTCGGGCGTGCCGACGAGCACAATGTCCAGGTCCTTCTCCTTGAGCATTTCGCGATAGTCGCCGTAGAGACGCGGTGTCTTCTTGGAGGCTTGCCGGTCGGCAACAAGTTCGGCCGCCTCGGCGAGCAGTCGCTTATCGACATCGCACAACGAGACGACCTCGACCGGGGCAACCTGAATCAGGCGGAACAGGTCTGATTTGCCGTACCAGCCGGTGCCGATGAGCCCGACGCGCAGGGGCTTCTGTTCCGCGCCGTGGACGAAATAGCCACCGAAGGCGGATGCGACCGATCCGGCCACGCCGGCCTTGAGCAATTGGCGACGATTCATTTCAAACCTCCGTTCACAAGAGCAATCGACCTTCCATGACAACGTACCCCAAGATCGCCGATCGGGCCAGTGGCCGCCGTGGCCGGTCGCGGCATCAGATCCGCGTCGCGGCGGGCAGAAAAGAGACAGCCCGGATCCGGAAGGGATCTGGGCTGTGCCCGAGTATTCGTGTCACGACGGTGCGACGACCGTCTTATATCGCCAACGGCGGCAGTGTCACGGGCAGCACGCGCCGGATGGGCGGCTTGTGGCTCTCGAGGTCCTGGAGCAGCTTGGCCGGAATGGCGGCGTCGAGCTTGAGGACCATGAGGGCGGTGTTGTTCCGCCGCGAGAGCATCATGTCGGCGATGTTGATCCTGTTCTCGCCGAAGACTGTCTCTTATACACATCTCCGAGCCCACGAG
>JAUCQB010000068.1 GCA_030372985.1 Phycisphaerae bacterium | reverse complement strand
CGTCAGATGTGTATAAGAGACAGCGATTCCAGCCCGGCCTGGTCGCCCGATTGCCAATGGATTCTCTATACCTCCTGGCAGGGTGGAAGGCCTAAAATCTATCGCATGCAGGCCGACGGCAGCCAGCAGCAACTGCTTACGCAGGGTGAAGCCCGCGAAGATTATTCCCTCTGGTCGCCGGATGGGACGCATATCCTGTTTGTGTCCGGCGAAACCGGAAAAGAGAAGATCGTGATTGCCAACCCGGACGGCAGCGAGCGGCGCGTGCTGGCCGGCGAGGCGCTCTACAGCATCAATCCAGGCTGGTCGCCGGACAGCCAGTTCATTGCCTTCCAGAGCGCCAGCGATGGGCTCAATGTGATCCAGATTCTGAATCTTCAGGGCGAGATTCTCGGGAGGGTATCTCTACCCGGCCAGGACGCCAGCGAGCCTGCCTGGCGTCCCAATTAATCAACCCACCCAAAAAACAGCAGCGGTGATTTAAACATCACCGCTGCTGTTGTTAATCCTTTTTTCTCTGGACCTGAAATTACTTTTTCCACCCGAAATTCAAATCGCTCTGGGCAGCCTCTCCCCAGTAACTGGCGTTGGGGCTCAATTGCAAGCCTTCTGCCGTCCAGGCTTTGACGACGTAGGGACCGCTCGAGAGGATCGGGCTATCCTGGCTGCCGTAAGTCCCGCTGGCAAGTGCATCCGGATTGAGAATGGCAAACGCCGGCTGCGCCAGGCTGGTGAGCAGTTCGGGCATGGGCCGGTTGAGGTGAATCAAGACCGTGTTTTGGTCCACTTTTTGAATCCCGTCCACCGGAGAAATGGGCAGGTCATTGGCGTCTTTCTCGCCGAGGAAACCCAGGAATGTGGCCTTCCAGGCGCTGAAATCGCCCTTGTGGAGCGCATTTTGCGGATCGAACCAACGGTTGAAGTTGGCAACCACGACGTCCGGGGTGATGGGCGTGCCGTCGCTGAAGGTGATCCCTGCACGGAGGGTGAAAATATAATCCAGTTGATCGTCCGAAACCACCCAGGATTCGGCCAGCTCCGGCGCGGGCTGGCCGGCGGCATCCAACCCCACCAACCCCACGTACAGATCCTGGCAGATCTTGAGTGAATCCGCATCCTGCGCCAAAGCCGGATCCAGCAACAGATCCGCCTGGAGAGATTCGGTTTGGGCGGCTGCGTTTGGCTCGGCGGTTGCATCTGACACCGGAAGGGTGGCCATCTTCTCCGGCGCGGAGGTTGTGGTGTTGGCCGGTGAAGCAGCGTTCTGGGACTGGCAGCCCGTCAACAGGACAAAAACGAGCCCCAAAACAAGGAACGGTTGGAAGAATTTGGCGAGGTTTTTCATGGCTGTTATGTGATCTCTTTGTTCTTGAACGAATACCTGGATGAAAAGCATTACAAAGCTGATTTTGGGCTCTGTAAAGGGGAACCCTGCAGTATGAATTCAACGGCGGGATCGATCAATTCGTATATTATACTAGTCGAAGTATCTGGTTTGTCAACGGGTGAAAATATTTTATCAAAAGCTTATTTCAGTTAGATTTATTAAACTTCGTTTCGACACTTTTTATAACCAAAGGGCGACTATTATATCAAGCCATAATAACTGGGTACAACCATTTAAGTGGGTTCTGCTGGTAAGGAGCTGTGTTTTATCTGTCTGGGCTTGAGGCTTTTTTGACCAGTTGATGGGGGGAAGGTTCGCACCAATCTGCGAAGGGGTCAAATTTCAGAAGGATGGAGAGGGATCATGCCATTTCAACCGATCCCAGGATCAGAAGATCAAGAACTCGACCAACACTTAGCCAACATTACCGACAGGATATTATCAGGCGATATGACCACGCAATCCGAAACCCAGCCACGCGAAATGGAGACTCTGCGAAAGACCCTCCTGCGCATCCAATCGGCGGTCAAGCCCGAACGGCCGGATGCCGCCATGGCTGAACGGATCAAAGAACGCCTGCAGGTGGAATGGAAGAGGACCCGGAATGAACCCCAGAGAGTCTGGCGGCGGCCTCGTTGGGTACCAGTCATCGGATTGGCGGTTCTGGGTTTCGCCGGCGTGATCGCGTTCGGAATTCCGGCGGCCGGCGCCCTCTCCGGTGCAGCCAATACCGCCATGCCGTGGATGTCCTTTGTAGGAATTCTATGCGTTCTCCTGATTGGTATATTGCTTTGGATCGACCATCGTTGTTAATCCATCCCAAACCTCGATTTTGGTGAGTTTACAAGGGGTCTTATGAGCAAAAAAGTGTTTTCAAGTCTCTTTCGAAGCATCTATCTGATCGTCATCCTGGCGTTGATGCTCAGCGCGTGCAACGCTTCTGGCCAACAACTGGCTGGTGCGGGCGGCGTTGAAGATACACAGACGCCTGAAGCAACGCAGGCCGATACGCAGACTCCTCCCGAGGAGACTCAGGCGGCCACTTCGACTCAGGAATCTACAATCACCGTCTCAGAGACCCCTCAAACGACGCTTACCGAAATCAGCCAGACTGCGCCGCCTCCCTCAGGCGGCGTTTCTGCGAGTTGGGATCGTTCCAGCGTTTCCGTCACCGGCCGGTGCCTGGCCTCAGGCGAAGTTGAATTTACGATCAGCAATACGGGATCGGCCATGACGGGTACGACGACCTGGCGCCTGATCGTGAACGGAAGCGTCGTCCAATCCGGCACGATTCAACTGGGCGACCATGGTTCCCAGACGATGACCTTTTATTATCCAGGTGTAAAGGCCATCCTGCAAGTCGACCAGCGCCCCGGACATCCGGGCGGCAGCCTGCCGCAATCCGACGCGACCTGTTCAGCGCCGACCAATACCCCGGTTGCATCCAAGACTTCGACCGCGACGGCCACGAAGGCGACCACTCCAACGGCCACTTTCACGCCCACCGCCACCGATGTCCCGACCGCCACCGCTACGGCTACCCAGACCCCCACCAAGACGGCAACCCCGACGCCGACTCTGACCGCCACCCCGAGTTGGGATAAATCCAGCGTCTCGGTCACCGGCAAGTGCTTGACTACCGGTGAAGCGGAATTTACCATCACCAACACCGGTTCGGCCATGACCGGCCCGACGAACTGGCGCCTGGTGGTGGACGGGACCGTTGTCCAATCCGGGACGATCCAACTGGGTGACCACGCATCTCAGACGATGAAGTTCTCCTACCCGGGCGTCAAGGCCATCCTGGAAGTCGACCAGCGCCCCGGTCACCCGGGCGGCAGCAACCCGCGTGCGGATCTCACCTGCTCGGCCGCGACCGCGACTCCGACGGTGACCAAGACCCCGACGGCAACCTTTACCCCGACCACCCCAGCGACGAATACGCCGACTGCGACTTTCACCCCAACGGCCACGGCGACGCACACACCCACCGCCACGTCTACCAAGACCCCGACGGCGACCTTCACCCCGACGGCCACGGCGACGCATACCCCGACCGCTACATTCACCCCGACCGCAACCCTAACCTCCACCCCGACTCTGACCCCGACCCCAACCTGGGATAAATCCAGCGTATCGGTCACCGGCAAGTGCTTGACTACCGGTGAAGCCGAATTCACCATCACCAACACCGGTTCGGCCATGACGGGTACGACGACCTGGCGGCTGGTGGTGGACGGGACTGTTGTCGAATCCGGAACGATCCAACTGGGCGACCACGCGTCCCAGACGATGACGTTCTCCTATCCAGGCGTCAAGGCCATCCTGGAAGTCGACCAGCGCCCGGGCCACCCCGGCGCCAGCAGCCCGCGCGCCGACCTGATCTGCTCGGCTCCGACTGCCACCCCGACACCCACGGCCACCTTTACGCCGACCGTGACTTTCACCCCGACCGCCACGGCAACGCATACTCCAACGGCTACGGCAACCCACACCCCGACGGCCACGGCGACACATACCCCGACGGCTACGTTCACCCCGACCGCCACAGCAACAAACACCCCGACCGCAACCTTCACCCCAACGGCCACGGCGACACATACCCCGACTGCGACGGCCACCCATACCCCAACCGTGACCCTGACGCCTACGCCAACCGAAACCTCTACACCGACCCTGACCCCCACGCCGACCTGGGATAAGTCCAGCGTAACGGTTACCGGGAAGTGCCTGGTGACAGGTGAGGTGGAGTTCACCATCACCAACACCGGTTCAGCCATGACCGGCCCGACGACCTGGCGTTTGATTGTGGATGGAACTGTCGTAAAGACGGGCGAGATCCAATTGGGTGATCATGAGTCTGTGCGAATGACGTTCTCCTATCCAGGCGTCAAGGCCATTCTGGAAGTCGACCAACGCCCAGGCCACCCCGGCGCCAGCAGCCCGAAAGCGGATTTCATCTGCTCGGCTCCAACCGCGACCCCGACGCCCACGGCCACTTTTACCCCGACCGCTACGGCGACACACACACCGACGGCCACCTTCACGCCGACCGCCACCAAGACAAATACCCCGACCGCGACAGCGACGAACACTCCGACGGCCACAGCTACGCACACGCCGACGGCCACGGCCACGCATACACCCACCGCTACGGCGACACACACTCCGACCGCGACAGCGACGAACACTCCGACGGCCACGGCTACGAAATCTCCGACGGCCACGGCCACGCATACCCCCACCGCTACGGCGACACACACTCCGACCGCGACAGCGACGAACACTCCGACGGCCACAGCTACGCACACGCCGACGGCCACGGCCACGCATACACCTACGGCCACCTTCACTCCGACCGCTACGGCGACTCATACGCCAACGGCTACTGCAACCCATACTCCGACGGCCACGGCGACGCACACGCCGACCGCGACAGCGACGCACACGCCGACGGCCACGGCCACGCATACACCTACGGCCACCTTCACTCCGACCGCTACGGCGACTCATACGCCAACGGCTACTGCAACCCATACTCCGACGGCCACGGCAACGAATACCCCGACCGCTACGGCAACCCACACTCCGACCGCCACGGCAACCCATACTCCGACCGCTACGGCGACGCATACCCCGACGGCCACCTTCACTCCAACCGCGACGGCTACGGCTACCGCAACGTTTACCCCGACTCCTACGGAAACAAGCACCCCGACGGCGACGGTGACCGTAACCCCCACCCTCCCGACCATCGTGCCGGCCACTCCGCAGACCTGCGTTCAGTGCCTGATCTTCCACACCTTCCGGGATGGGAACCTGGAAATCTACCGGTTGGATGGGGTTGAAGGCCAGCCAGGCTTCAAGCTCTACAACCTTTCCAAGAGCAATTCGGTCGACAGCCGCCCCAGCCGCTCGCCGAACGATACCTCCATCGTCTTCCAGAGCAACCGCAACGGGAATGTCGAACTGTACACCACCGACCTCTCGGGCAGCAGCCAACCGCAACGCCTGACCACCACGACATCGAACAACACCAATCCGATGTATGGTCCCGACAACCGCACAATTGTCTACCAGAGCGACCGTAACGGTAACAGCGATCTCTTCAGCATCGACCGCAAGACGCTCGTCGAACGCCAGTTGACGACCAACCCGGCCGAGGATATCAATCCGTTCTTCTCCCCGGACAAGAATTGGGTGGTCTTCCAGAGCAACCGCAATAACAACTGGGATATCTTTGCGCTCAATATTCAGACCGGTAACGAATATCAGATCACCAATACGCCGGCGAACGAAACCTTCCCGGCCTGGTCGCCCAATGGAAAGCAAATCGCCTTCCTCTCCGACAAGGACGGCGGCACCAACCTGCTGGTGGTCGACATCAACGGCAATAACCTGATCCAGCTCACCACAGACGGCAAGACGAACAACGCGGTCTGGTCGCCCGAAGGGTACCGCCTGGCCTACCAGTCAGAACGCAATGGGAATCTGGACGTGTATTCGTACGACATGAATGCCAAGAAGGAATACCGCGTGACGGATTATGAAGGCCCGGACAGTGGCCCGACCTGGGATTGCGGCGGCACCAACCTGGCTTTCACCTCCATGCGCGACAATAACCCGAACGTGTTCATGGTCTTCTGGAAAGGTGGATCAGCCGGCAACATGACGATCGATCCTTCCACGGATAAATGGTCACAATGGCGTCCTTCCAACGATATTTCCAGCACCGGTTACTAATCCGTTCTAAGTAGTCAAAAGCTGTCTCTTATACACATCTCCGAGCCCACGAGACAGCG
>JAUCQB010000067.1 GCA_030372985.1 Phycisphaerae bacterium | reverse complement strand
GGCCAACTGCACGCCCGACCACTGGCACGTAATCCCTGCCATCCTGGCGGCCAGGTGCGGCAAGGACGTGATCTGCGAGAAGCCGCTGACGCTCTTCGTGGCCGAGGGGCGCATCCTCAGCGACGTGGTGCGCCAGACCGGCCGCATCTTCCAGACCGCCTCCGAGAACCGCTCGATCGACAGCTACATTCAAATGTGCGAGCTGGTCCGCAACGGCCGGATCGGGAAGCTGCGGCACATTCGCGTTTCCCTACCCGCCGGGAACGAGACCCGCGGCGAGAACTTCAACGACCGCCAAGTGCAGCCGCCGCCCAAGGGCTTCCACTACGAGATGTGGCAGGGACAGGCCCCGATAGCCCCCTACTGCCCGGCCCGGTGCCACGGCAGCTTCCGCTGGAACCTGGCGTACTCCGGCGGTCGTCTGACCGACTGGGGCGCCCATATGATCGACCTGGCCCAGTGGGGCAATAACACCGAGAACACCGGCCCGGTCGAGGTCGAGGGCAAGGGCAAGTTCCCGCCGCGGGACGCCCTGTTCAACACCGCCGAGGAGTTTGATCTCAACTACCGCTATGCCAACGGGGTGACGCTAAACGTGGTCAGCAAGGGACCAAGCATTCGCTTCGAAGGCACCGACGGTTGGGTCGGCTTTGAGGGCTGGCGTGCCCCTTTGCAGGCCAGCGACCCGAGGATGCTGGAATCCGAGATTGGCCCGAACGAGGTCCATCTGTACCGGCCCAGCGAAGTGGTCCCCAGAACGGCGGGGATGAAGGGCGGCGAGCACCGCAACTTCATCGATTGCGTCAAATCGCGCAAGCCATGCTACGCTCCGGCGGAAACGGGACACCGCACGATCAGCATCGCGCACATCGGCAACATCGCCATGATGCTCGGGCGCAAGCTCAAGTGGGACCCGCAGGCCGAGCAGTTCGTCGGCGACGGCGAGGCCAACGCGATGCTCAGCCGCAAGCAGCGCGAACCGTGGACGCTGGCCAACATCGACTCGTGGATCAAGGGGTGAGACTCACAGCGTCCAGCCCTTGCGATATTCACGGCGGATGTACTGGTCGGCCTCCGGGCAGGCGATCGCCTTGAGGTTCTTCGCATCCCATTCGAGCTTCCTCCCCACGCGGTAGGCGACGTTGCCCAGGAGGTTGTGCTCGATGAGCATGCCGGAGTAATCGAAGTTGCACAGGGTCGGCGAGCCTGTCTTGCAGGCCTGGATCCACTCAACGTAATGGCCGGCCGAGGACGGGATCTCGACCTGAGGCGGTTTGAAGCCCCGGTAGTCCTTGTTGGGCAGCAGAATGTGCTTGCCGTAATCCGCCAGCAGTTTGCCGTCGTCGCCCACAAACAGCGCGCCGATGCCCCACGCCTTGAGGTCGATCCCGGGCGGCGACTCGGGACGTTTGTCCGCGTCGTACCAGGTCAGCCTCACCGCCGGCCGGTCGCCGCAAGCCGGATGCTCCCAGGTCGAAATCAGCCATCGCGGGTTGGTCACCGGACTGACCGGTGAACCCTTGGCCTCGACGGTCGTCGGCTGGCGCAGATCGAGCGCCCAGAACGGCAGATCGATCAGATGGCTGCCCATGTCGCCCAGCGTGCCGTTGCCGAAGTCCCAGTATCGGTTCCATGTCAGGTTGCCGGGCAGATAGTCCGGGCTGTACGGGCGGTACGGGGCCGGCCCCAGCCACAGGTCCCAGGCCAGGTACTCGGGCACAGGGTGGCCACCCTTGGGCAGGTCGCCGCCCGGGCCAACACGGTTGCACCAGACGTGCACTTCCCGCACCGGTCCGATGGCCCCGCCTTTGACCAGTTCGACGACGCGCCGATAGTTGTCCGTGGCGTGAATCTGGGTGCCCATCTGGGTGGCGATCTTGCCCTTGCAGGCCACGTACGTCTCGCGCACCACCCGGGCCTCGTGTACCGAGTGGGCCAGCGGCTTCTCGCAGTACACGTGCTTGCCCAGTTTCATGGCCATCACCGCCGCCAGCGCGTGGACCTGATCGGCAGTGCTGATGACGACGGCGTCGAGGTCCTTCTGTTCGAGCAGCTTGCGCCAATCCTGGTACGTCCTGGCCTTAGGGAACTTCTGCGACGCCTCGCCCAGATACCACGAGTCAATGTCGCAGAGGGCCGCGATGTTCTCGCTCTGCACGCCTTCCGTGTTGCTCTTGCCGCGGTTGTTGACGCCGATGATGCCGATGTTCAGCTTTTCATTCGGCGAGCCGCGCGTCACTGTCAGCGGCTTGCGTTGGGAGGCGGCGCACCCCGCCAGCGACAGCCCGCCGGCTGCCGCCACGGCACTCTTGAGAAACTCGCGACGCAAAATGGGTCGTTTCATCTTTCGGCTCCTTTCAGATGTGCTCGGTGGCGATGCCATACATCTGGGCGTAAGCCTGGAAATCTCGCACGTGCTTGCCGGTGATAAAGAGCTGATGGAAGCCCTGGGTGTCGCGTACGTCGGGAGGACCGTCGAGCTCCAGCTCAACCGAAGTCCGGCAGCCGCCGGCCGGAGGCGTTTCGTAGTTCCTGATCACCTTGCCCTGACCGAGGATCATTCGGCCGGGCTCGACCAGTTCCATGACGGTCACGTCCGTGCCCTCGGGCCAGATCACTTGCAGTGAGACTCCCAGGTCGGACTCGGCGTGGCTGCGGAGGATGAACTTGGCCGGAGCCTTGTCGAAACCAAAAATCCGAGTGCCGCAGACGCAGTGGGCACCAATGAAAGTGTTATCCACGGTGTTGGGCACCGGGTCCTGGACGAAGCCCGGCTTGCCAAGAAGCTTGAGACACAACTCCTGTGACATGACCGGACGAATGTCGGCCTCGCAGGTGGCGGACACGCCGTCGTCAAGGAACTTGCACCAGGCCATGCACGGCGGCGTGGGAACCTTTCGCTCGGCAACCAGACCCAGGCAGTCCATGGTGATGCCCTGGCAGCCTTCCTCCTGCATAATCTTCCGGGCAGCGACGTAATTGCGAGCCGCATGGATCAGGTCCTCGTCCGTCGGCTCAACGATCCTGGCGGCAGCTTTCTTGTAGTCGTCGGCGATTGCCCGCACCTCCGGAGTCACCTGAACGGTCGCCAAAGCCTCGACGAACCGCTCCCGCGGCAGGAACTTGAGCGACAATCCGAGCGGTTCGAGAACCTGTTCCTCGCCCTGTTTGCCGGCGAGCACCGCGATCTTCGTCCGGAGAATATCATGGTGCGCGCGAATCATCCGCAAACCGAACCGGACGGGGTTGAGGTCGAAATCGGCGCAGGAGGCCAGATACACACCCGCCTGTTTGGCAATCTTCTGGATATGACCGGTGAAACACACACCCAGCGGGGCAAAAATGATGGTCGGGATTCCGGAGTCGGCAATCTTGGCAACCTGGGGCCAGTTCTGGAAATGCAACGGAAAAACGATGGTCCCATCCAGGTTGGCGGCCTTGGCCTCGGCGATAAACTTGTCCGTCGCGGCATCATCGTGCAGGGGCTCGTCGACCCAGCTCACGCGGATCTTCATGTCGGCCGCGAACTGGCCGACCAGTTGCCTGCACTCGTCCATGAACGAACCGCACATGTTCTTGTCCCAGGCCGTGCCGGGCCAGCCGAGCCAATAGTCCTGTTTGGGCCGAATGAAAACCGCCCGAACCTCGGGCATTTCCCGGTTTGTCGTCGGTCGCGAGGCGGCCGCGCCGGCAGCTTGGACCTGACGCGCGAGCAGGCCGCCGATGATGGCCGTTCCGGCAGCCGATGCCAGCATTTCACGACGTGAGAAACCGTCACACGAACTGAGGCAATGATGACACATAGGTGAGCTCCTGTTTGCGAATCGACACCCTCTACGCGTGCTGTCGCATACGAGCCGTCACCGCACAATGGGTCCGGCAAAGACTCCGTGTCGACATCATAGCCAACGGAGACGAGGATCGACAATCAACGATCACCGCTCGTTCACGTGGCAGACACGGCCGTCACGTTGCTCCTCGCGGCTCAGCCCTTCCAGAACCCGGCCAGTCAATGGAAGGCAGCCCCTTCCGCAACCGCCGTTCACTGCGGCGAGCACCCCAGTTCGGCCGCCACGGCCGTCATCTCGCCGATCATGCCGTCAACCAGTTTAACGGACTCGCGCATAATGCCCGCCCGACCGCCTTTGGCGGGCAAAGCATCCTCCCAGGCCGTCAACGCTTTCCGAGTCTGATCCAGGCTGTCCACATACATCTTGAAATACTGCTTCGCGGTCTGCTTCTTCGGCCCTGCGACGCCGTCCGACGTGACGACCTGCTTCAATTCCCAGAGAGCCTTGAGGGAGTTGATATATCCCTGCACGGCCAGGCTTTCTTGAATGAACATCTCATCGCCCAGTTCCAGGGCAAGCCGGACCGCTCGCTTGGCCTGCGCGACGTCGCGGTCAAGTTGCTCGACGGTCTTGATATCACCCCAGGGCGTCGGGTACACCTCCCAGAGGACGTAGCCGAGATCGGACAATTTGCCCTGTTTGAGCAGGTCGGCAACCTTGCCCGGCACGCCCCGTTTCTCGCCCGCGGGCCATTCGCTGCCGTAGACGTCCCATGCCACCGGACCGTGTGTGTCGGACCATTCGGCAAATTTCTCCGGGTCCTTCATGCCCCGGCGAACCGCCCACGAGACGGCAAACTCGTGCGGAGACCGGCCCTTGGCATTCCAGCCCCACTCGGCCGCCGCTTCGGCGTTGAAGGCCACATGGTGCAGCCGCGGGACGGCATAGCCGAGATAGCCGCAGAGCTTCTTGTCGACGAACTCGTTCATGCGGTAATGCATGAAATGCGCCCCGGTGAAGGGCTGCCAGCAGCCGACCAGAGCGCAGGCGTTTGTGCACACGCCGATCCAACGCCCCTTGCGGGCCGCCTCCACCAGGTACGGGCGAATCATCGGCTTCTCGCTGGCGTTGTAGGTGAACAGGCTGTGGTAGTACCACACTTTGACTTCCGGCGGCAGTTCAGCGAACACCTCCGGGTTGCTCTTCTCGGTCTCCTCGCTGGTCAGGACGCGCAGACCCAGGTCCGGCTGTTTCTCAAGCGCTTTCTTCCAGGCCGCGACGATCACCCGCGCCTCCAAGACGTTATGATCCGCCTTGCGGCACTTCTCGCACTGACAGCTCTTCTGGCCGCCGAGGTTCTCGGTCATCCAGACGTCGACCTCGCGGACGCCGGGCTTTTCCCGCCAGAGAAGAAGCCATTGAGTGAGCAGATCCTGAAAGATGGGGTTTGAGTAGCAGATGGCCCCGGGCTTGGCGTCCTTGCCTTGAAGCTCCGGATAGGCGTTGAAAACACCCCCATTCCCGAGCTGCTCCAGGTGCAGCACGACCGGAACAGGATTGATCCCATAGGTCGGCCCCTCGTCGATCATTCTCTGCTTGTACGGGGCGTAGCGAACGAAGCACTGCTTGTTCTCGTCGACCCCGGTCGTTGAAATCTGCTCGTCGTAGTTCATCTTCCGATCGGACATCCAACGGATGTGCTCCGAGCTGTCGCCGCCCCAGAATCCGCGATCTTCCAGATCCGGCCAGTCGGTAATGCTGACCAGCGGGATCTGAGCACGATCGCCGGCCGGACCGGCCTTGAGCAGTTGCTGCATCGTCTTGGCGGCGTAGTACAATCCTCTCGGCCCGCCTCCGACCAGCAGCAGACTGCTGCCTTCCATCGGGACGATGCGATACGCCTGGTCGCGGTTGGGCAGATTCGCCAGGACCGATTCCTGCGGGTCGATCTTCAGAACCAAGATGAATGACGCATCGGGAACCTGCCGCGGTGGTGTTCCCAGGCACTCATGCAACTCCTTGCGAGCCTGAAGGGCCAGCGACTCCTTGTCGCTATGTAAGTAGATCCCAACCTGGCTCACCGGCACTTCCACCTTTGACACGAACTCGATTTTCTTGGGTAGCGGAACCAGGTGCCGCGTCCAGTTCAACGCCTCTTCCTGAGATACGGGCTGAGACGGGGCCGGAGCCGCCGCCGCAAAGGCCACACACAGACAGATGATCGCGTTTGCCAACAGGTATCGCCTCATGAAAGCCTCCTTCGGCCTGATCGATTCAGGATGGAAATCCTCGGCCCCGACGGTGAGAGGCCCGAATCACAAGCAGGACGAGATTGTACCCGAGGTCCCTTGTTGGATCGATAGAGCCGTGGTCACAACGCGCGGGCAGAGAATCCGCAGAAACGCGCCCGACCTGGGAACACGGTTGATTCGTGCTGAAGGCACCTGTCCAGTGGTTCCGTGATCACCGGGGCCACGTTAGAATGCCGCCGGCAAGAATGTCCGGCCCGTGCCTGAGGGACTCATTCAACAAGGAAGTGCTCCATGGAGCAACGTATTTGCCGATCGCTTGCAGCAGGTGCCGTCACCTCGGTCCTGATGTTCGCAGGATGCGCCCCGCGCTATTCGGGACCGTGGGATTTGAGCAAGCTCAAGCAGACTCCGGCCGTCGAATGGGGGCAGCCAGACGGCCTTGTGCGGCCGCTCTACTACGCCAACGAACCGTATCACGGGCACCCCACACGAGTCTTCGCCTACTACGCCGCTCCAAGAGAAGCCAAACACAACGCGCCCGGAATGGTGCTGGTTCACGGCGGCGGCGGAAAGGCATTCAGCGAGTGGGCAGATCTGTGGGCAAAACGCGGTTACGCGGCCATCGCCATGGACCTCGCCGGGCGCGGACCGGACGGCCAGCGTCTGCCCGACGCCGGGCCTGACCAGGACCATGCTTCCAAGTTCGATGCCATCTCTGGCGGCATCCGACAGGCGTGGTCCTACCATGCCGTCGCGGCCATCGTCCGGGCTCATTCGCTGCTTCGCATTCTGCCCGAGGTGGATCCGAACCGGACCGGCATCACCGGCATCTCATGGGGTGGGTATCTGACCTGCATCGCGGCGGGATTGGACGATCGGTTCAAGGTGGCCGTGCCGGTCTACGGTTGTGGGTTTCTCCATGAAGATGACCGGTGGTCAGGTCTGATGAGGAAGCTCTCCCCCGCCGACCGGCAGCAATGGATCGACGATTATGATCCGTCAAGGTATTTGCCGGGGTGCCGGATTCCCATTCTCTTCCTGAACGGGACAAACGATCTTGCGTATCGCCTGGACTGCTTCCAGAAAAGCTACCAACTGGTTGCCGGTCCGCGAACCGTGTGCGTCACGACGGATATGAAACACAGCCACCCTCATGGCTGGGCTCCCAAGGAAATCGGCATCTTCGTCGACTCGGTTCTTCGCGACGGCAAGCCCCTGGCACAATTGGGTCGGGTCTCCCGCCATGAGCGCATGATCGAGGCTCGCGTGAGAGCAGAAGTGCCCATCCGGAAGGCCGCTCTGATTTGCACGACGGACGGCGGTGACTGGAAGCAACGCCGGTGGCAGTCGTTGCCGGCTCGCATCGAGGAAGCCGGCTCGATCATCCGCGCCGAACTGCCTGTCGATCAGGGCATCGCTTACTTCATCAATGTGATTGACGATCGCGGTGCCACAGTTTCTACGGAACACCGGAGCGTTCCCGACCAGGATCGCCGTAACCCGGAATGATGAGATCTGAGATCTCGAATAAAGGAGAACCCCGTGCACAAGTGGACATTGAACCGCTGCAGGACCGCCGTGTCTTGCGTCCTGATGGTCGCCGTCTCGCACTCCGCGGCAGTTTTGGCCCAGACCGCAGGCCAATCACCTATCAACATCGGCTCCGGCCGCCAGGTGTTCATTGACAAGACCTTCCTGGCCAAGTCGGAGAACGTCGAATTATGTGTGCACCCGCCGCGAAAAACCGGCGAGATGAACATCAAGCCGGAACACGAATGGGAGAAAGGCGGAATCGGCCCCTACAGCAGCTTTCTGCACGACGGCGACACCTACCACACCTGGTACCACGCCATGGACAGCGTGCAATGGGACAGCGGTCACGGGCGAGGCTCCGTCTGCTACGCTCGCTCGAAAGACGGCATTCACTGGGAAAAGCCCACCGCCGGCCTCATCGAGTACAACGGCACCCGGCAGAACAACATTGTCATGGGGCACGGCGCGAACGGCACCACGTTGGGTCAGGATGGCGGCATGGTCTTCCTGGACCCGAACGCTCCGCCGGATCAGAAGTACCGCATGGCGGTCCGCTTTGGCGTCAAGAGCGAGCGGGGCGGGATGCACCTGTTCTCATCGGGCGACGGCATCCACTGGAAGCCAACGCATCCTTCGGTGGTCTATGCCTTGGCGGACGAAAAAAGCAACCACCTGGACTCGCAAAACGTCATGTTTTGGGACGACCGCATCCACAAGTACGTCGCGTACGTTCGCTATAACCGACCGAAGGAGCGAGGCCGTGCGCGCACCATCGCGCGGGGCGAGTCCGATCACCTCGGCGATTTTCCCCCCGTGCAGCAGATGCAGGTTGTCTTCCAGCCGGACGAAAACGACCTGATGGAGGACGGCGTGCCTATGGTGGACTTCTACATGAGTGCGGCCGTCAAGTATCCCTGGGCTGACAGCGCGTACTACATGTTCCCGACGGCCTATTACCACTACACCGGCATGCTGCCGGAGTTCAAGAAAGAATGCCCGGCCAACGCCGGCCCGCTGGACAGCCAGTTTGCCGCCAGCCGCGACGGTATCAAGTGGGAACGATACGACCGGCGTCCCTTTGTGCCGCTGGGGATGAAAGGCGAGTTCGACTGGGGCTGCGCCCGCGTGGTCTGGGGCCTGGTGCCGGACACCACCGGCCGCGAGATGTTCATTTACTACCGCGGCGGCGACTGGCTGCACGGATGGGACCGCGACGAGCGGAACAAGCGGATTCTGACGGAAAAGGGGCTGGACGCAAGCCGGAACATCGCGGTTCTCAGCCGGCTCGTCTCCCGCCGCGACGGGTTCGTTTCTGTGCGGGCTGCTTACACCGGCGGCGAGTTCATCACGCCACCGCTGGTGTTCGAGGGTAATCGCCTGGTGATCAATATCGATACCTCGGCGACTGGCATTGCGCGAATCGGCATCCTGGACGCGGACGGCCAGTCCATCGATGGCTTCTCGGCCGAACAGTGCGACCTCATCCACACCTGCAACGAAATCAGCCGAACAGTCTCTTGGCAGGGCAACAGCGATGTGCATTCCCTGGCCGGCAAACCCGTCAGGCTGCGGTTTGTCATGCGCGACTGCGACCTGTACGCGTTTCAGTTTCAGAACATCGCCAAGTTCGGCATCTCGCGGTAGGCGGAAACACAGGAAATAGGTCGCCGGCGAATGTAAACCTTGTGGGCGCCATCGGATAAACCCTGGGCGCGGTCGCCCTCTGTATCAGGCCGCATCAGAAGAGCCAGATTCCTTGGTTTTTTGCTTGACAGCCGCCTTTTTTGCCTTTTACAATACCAATATAGTCAGAATCAGCGGCCGGAGCCGGTCGCGCGTCAGGACTACTTGACCTGAGCCAATCGAGGCGATGCGGGGCGAAATAGCGACGACCGCGCAGCCAGGGAATGTGCATCGCGCGAACGTCCGGGTAAGCTGATTGTGGCACTGAACTGATCGCGGAGAGGCTTCTACAAGAGTCGTCCACGTCCACCTGTTAAACAGGTGACAAGGGAGGGTGAACATGGCTCTCTGCCCGCTACCGCAAGCTCTTCTGGTAGCGGCGATCGGATGGAACCGGCATACGAAGACGTGAATCGGGCGGGCCGTTGCCTCTTTGGGGCAACTTGGCTGACACGGTATTTCAGGGCGTTTTGGGGTAAAGGAGAAAACCGATGCGAAACTGCACACTGTTCATGGCCTTGGTAGTCGCTTGTCTGGAATTCACACCCGCCGCCTCGGCCAACCTGCTAATTAACGGGGGCTTCGAGCAGGTAGCAACGTACCCGAATTGTCCTCCGGGTTGGGCAAGAGCGCCGGGCACCAACAACTGCCTGTCGGATGGTACGACACATATGCCGTCTCCCCTCAATTATGAGGGCGGTCATCGTGGCTCCTCGGACATCGGCAGCAATGGCAACGCAAAGGCAACTGTTTATCAGACCGTAACCGTACTGCCCGGTGCCACGCTTCACCTGAGCGGGGCCATCGCCGGGGCGACAAACTGCCAAGTCAACTGCACGTGGTTTCTCCGGCTGCACGACGGCCCCAGCTACGACCCTGCGGTTTCGCCGGTGCTCGACCAGTTTCAATTCACCGGACAGTATTTCTACAACTGGCAGGTGGCCAACCTCACCGGTGTGCCCACCGGCACACAGGTGACGGTAGCCTGGGGCTACGACGTCCCGTCATCATGGAAATATGAGTCCACCGCCGTTCATGCTGACGCTCTGAACCTCACGCAGGACCAGCCGACCTGCCAGGGCGGCGACCCGGCCGTGATCGCCTTCACGCCCGCCTTCGGGGCCAACAACGGCCCTTGCCCCATCACGGTGACCGGCACGGGCTTCGCGGCCGACTCCCAGGTCAAGCTCCGCCGAATCGACTTCACCGACATCGATGCGACGGGCGAGGTCGTCACCGGGGACACTCAGATCACCTGCACACTGCCGCTGGCCGGCGCGGCCATGGGCAAATGGAGCGTCGTGGTCACCAAGCCGAACTGTAACGACGGGATTGCATCAACCGACTTCATCGTGGCCAACGTGGACATCGATAACGGCAGCTTCGAGGACCCATTCGCCCAGCCGGCCTGCCCGACTCCGACCCAGCAGAGTGCGCCCTCCGGCTGGCTGGAAATCGGCGTGTCCACCCTGGCGAACCACCTGGTGCGGGATTCAAACCAGTACGTGCCTAGCTGCCCGCTGCCGGAGGGAGACCAGTACGCCTCGATCCTGGTGCCACAGGGCACCTCAATTGGTTTCTGGAGCGTGTACCAGTATCTCGCGGTCACGCCGGGACAGCCGCTGTCGGTGTGCGGCAGCTTTGCAGGCGGCGGGCTGACCACGGTGAAACTGATCATCCGTGAGGGCGACGAAAATGGCCCGGTAATCGGTGAAAGGCTCATTGAGGACCGTACAGGCTGTCCGGTGCACGGGTACGACTGGGTCCCGGGCTGCGTGACCGCCCCGTCCCCGACCAGTGGGTTGGTCACCCTCGATTGGCAGCTCGTGCCTCACCGTTCGGGCTCTTACGTCAACGCTGCTCACGCCGACAATCTCCGGATCACCACGCCGGCGGCCGAGGTGTGCGACAATGGCATCGACGACGACGGCGACCGCCGGACCGACTGCCAGGACCCGGACTGCTCGGCGTTCCCCGGCTGTGAGACGCCGCCCGCCGAGATCTGTAACAACGGCCTCGATGACGACGGCGATGTGCGCATCGACTGCGACGACAGCGATTGCGACTCGGTCTGCGTCGAGATCTGCAACAACGGAGTTGACGACGACAACGACTGTGACGTGGACCTTGACGACAGCGAATGCGAGGACTGCACCAACAACGAGGACGACAATGGCAACGGGCTCGTCGACTGCGACGACCCGACGTGCCTTGGACACGAGTTATGCCCGACCGAGATCTGCACCGACGCTAAGGACAACAACGACGACACCCTGGTCGACTGTGCCGACCCAGGCTGCGCTCAACATCCGCACTGCAAGGCCAATGATCCGTTTGCCGACGCCGACGGCGACGGCGACGTGGATCAGGCCGACTTCGCGGTGGTGCAAGGATGCTTTACCGGCACAGGCGGGTTCCCCGACCCGCTGCCGCCGATCCCGATCGGTTGCGGCATGTTTGATCGGGACCGCGATCTGGACATCGACCAGAGTGACATGAATGCGTTCGAGTTGTGCGCGAGCGGTCCGGGGATCCCGGCCAGCACCGCTTGCGACGGCGGCGAGTAGCCGACATCGCGACTGCCGTTGATCGACAAATCCCAGACCGGCGGGGACACCACCCCGCCGGTCGTTCTTTTGCCTTGCGCGGGCATCGGAGGGCGGCACCGCCACCCACGCTTTCTGCTGAACTCCCCCGGTGAAAACACTAGCCGGTTGGACGCCCCGAGACCCGGTGACGCACCGGACTGATTGGACCGCCATATTACCGGGCGACTTGCGTCCGTTCCTTCCGCCGAACCGCCAACCTCGCGCGAGCTGTTGACAGGCAGTGTGCTGCATCGGTGCGCCTGATGCTAAACCATCCTCCTACAACAGCTTAAAATGGTGGCCGGGCAGATGCCGGATCGCCCCTGCGAACGGCGGCCATAAGCGAGCTTGTTATGGGCTGCTTTTGACGCAACTAATTACAGTTTATGGTTGACTTTCAACCGTTCATCGGCTACTTTGATATGCAGTGATACGATGGCCTTCGGCAAAGCTCCCATGAGCGCGCAGCCATGACAGCGAGCGGCGTGCTTTGTGAGGGCCTTCTAACCGACCTCGAAAATGAGCTTCTGGTCGGGCAGCAACGCCCATCGAGGCCATGCGGTGGAGAACACCGCGCGAGCAGGCCCGTACGCAGAAACGAGGCACGGTTTCGCGGAGAGGTATACTCTTCCAGAGACTGAGACCCAACCAAAGCGCGATGGAGATGCGGATGGAAAGAGGCTCCAGACACAAGACAATCGCGCCTTCCCGTTTGCGTCGCCAGCGCATGCTGGTGAGTCTGCGTGATACCACACTTGAAACCACGTCTGTCAAAGGAGGTCAAACCATGCGACGATGTCTTTGGATTACGTTGGCCGTACTGACGGCCTGCGCCACTGGGTTCGGTCAGGAATTGCTGGTCAACCCCAGCTTCGCTATTCCCTCTCGAGCCGATTGTGGCGGGGACGATATTCCTAACCCCGTCGACCCAAACGTGCAGGACTGGCGGGACTCCACCGGAAACCTTCATCGCAACGACGGATACGGCGGGCCGCCGTGCCCCGCGGATTTCGCCTATATGGGATTCTCCGGGCAGCAGTTCAGTCGCTGGGTTTACCAGACCGTCACCGTTGACTCCGCAGCCGCGACCTATGTGCTCTGCGGCAAGTGGGGCAATACGTGCACGGACACGGCCCCGTTCCGCAAAGCCACCTTCGTGGTCGAAGTGCGCTCGGGAACCGACGTCACTCCGCCCGGGCAGCCCGACGGGCTCCCTGCGAGCATTCTCTACCAGTCTAACGGAAACCCCGCTAGAGTCATCGAAGGCCCCGTGGCCGGTTCATTCGTCCATAATTACTGGACACCTTTCAGCTTTTCGATCGCTAAGCCCGACGGCATCACCCAGATGACCGTCGTCTTGCGCTGCGCTACCGATGCTTACGGCGTTGCCATGCATGTGGACGACATGTCGCTGGTCGCCAGTGACGCGACACTCACCAGCATCGACTCGGTCGATACGCCCTTCGGGGTCCGCGGCACGAATCCGTTCTCGCTGCAACTGACCGGCTCGGGCTTCATACAAGGCACCACGACCGTCAAGCTGTTTAACGGGCCTGGGCCCGATATCACCGCCCCGGCCGGAAGCGTGCAGGTAAACGGCGGGACCCTCACCGCAAGTCTCGACCTTAGCACCGCCGTGCTTGGGCAGTATTCCGTTCAGGTCAGTAACGGGAGCGATTGCAGTTCAGCATCGGTCGTGAACGGCTTTCGCGTCATTCTGCCCGCGGTGCCGGGTTTGACGAACACAAGCTTCGAGCTGGAGACGCTCCCCGGCGGCTGCCCAACCCCAACCGCGGGCCAGCCCACCGACTGGCTTGCGTGGGCCAGCGTCGACTGGAAGTGGCAGAACCGCTTGAACCGCGACGGCTGGATTGAGAACACCACACTGACTCCGCTTCCAAGCTGCCCCCCGCCGGACGGTGAGCACTACGCCACAATTGCCACCGACACCACGGGCAGCGCCTATGCGTACCAGACGCTGGCCGTAACAAACGGCACGCAGTACGTCTTCAGCGGCAGCTTTGCCGGGACAGGCAACTCCAAGCTGACACTCGAGCTCCGCGATGGCGGGCCGGATGGGACTCTGCTCAGTTCTTACGCGGTCGCCGACAATGCCGGATCGTTCTTTGACTGGACGCCGGGCGTGGTCAGCGCCACCGCTACCTCTGATGTCATGTCTGTCCTGTGGCGCGTAGAGAGCTACGGGGGCGGGCAGACGGCGGCCCATGCGGACGCCCTGGTCCTGGAGGTGTGCACGACACCCATCACCGTGACCGGCATGAGCCCCCAAGAGGTGGACAACACCTTGACCGATCCGCAGACAGTCTACGTCAACGGCTCGGGCTTCGCCGGCACTCCTGAGGTGACACTGATTCGGCAGGGCGGCACGATCCCGGCCACCGTAACCAATGTTACCGCCGACCAAATCACTGTCACTGCCAACATGTACGGCGTGCCTTCAGGCAGGTATGGCGTGATGGTCAAGCAGGGAGGCTGCATGGCCACGCTCTCGCCCACCGACCCTGGCGCGATACTGGTAATAGGCGACTTCGTCAATGGCAGCTTCGAAGCTGGCGATCCGGGCAACAAGGCAGACATGCCGGGCTGGGGCCTCCTGGTGGAACGTCCCGGTGCCACCATCGAGAAGACTCAGTCGGGAGCGAATGGGGCCGTGTTCGGCGGGATCGATACTGCATGGGATGGCCAGTTCTACGCAGGCCAAGCGGTGGGCAGCGGCGACGCTTTCCATGTTGCTCTTTACCAGGTCTTCAGGACCGTCCCGGGGACCGACTACAGCGTGAGCGGCGGCTACTTCGGCGGCATCGGGCCGCCGGGCGACGACCCGGTGACCCTGGGGCTTGCCTGGTGGGAGGTTCTGGTCGTCGATGGCAGCAACGTCAGCATCGCCGACATGAACGGCACCGGCGGCACGCCCACGCAGATCGCCAAGAAAGAGCATCTGGCGGGCGAAGCGGGCATGCCGTTCCGCGAAACCTTCACCGCCGACTTTACGGCGCTCAGCGAGGCCACCACGATCTTTCTGAAGTGGGGCTATGTGCCCGGCGACTACGCCACCCACCTGGCCGGCTGGGATAATCTGGCCGTCACATCGACATGCGTCGATCCGTTCGCCGATACCGACGGCGACGGCGACGTCGACCAGACGGATTTCGCAGTGTTCCAGCTCTGCTACACTGGGGCTAACCAGACCCCGGTGCCAACCACACCAGAGTACTGCAAATGCCTCGACGTGGATGGGATCGACAACCAGCCCGACGATGACATCGATCAGGGCGATTACAATAAGTTCGATGCGTGTGCCAGCGGTCCCGGCATCCCGGCCGACCCGTCCTGCGATGATTGACCGGCAGAACGTACGGCCGACAAAAGAACCGTGAACTCCGACCGGCGGACGCAGGAGCTCCGCCGGTCTCTTTTTGCGCGGGCTTCGCCTCCGGCAGACGGGCAACCATTCGCTGTCGAGGATATCACCTGCAAGCGGCCTTGACGGGCTACGACAAGGCAGGCTCCAGTCCCAGCTTCACATTGTGATTCTTGATTCCCCGGCGAGACGCTATGCAGCGCTGGGTCAGTACCGGTAGTAATCCATGATATCGAAGTAGTTTTCGACGACCCAGCCGGAACCATGATAGCTGCGGGTATCCATGAACCTCGTCTCCGCATGGAAGTCGAGGAACAGCACGTTGTGAGCCGAGAACCGGCCGTGCCAGCCCGTGCTCTGCCGCCCGTGAAAGAGATCCATGTACATGGCGCCATCTTCCACGAGGACGACCGACGACGGAGACGGCCGCTTCCTGCCCAGCGGCCGATAACTGTCCCACGGATTCGTGTAATAGCTGTTGCCGCAAAGGTCATAGAAAGGCCGTTCGCCAACAGGGTTCTGGAGCAACGGGCTGCCCACGTCGCCGGGGCATTCAAAAAGGGGCGTAGGCTGATCCAGCCCGGTGCCCCGATAGAGGTATCTGGTCAGCGGCCGGCCCAGGACCTCGAGCTTGGGCGGATCGTTCCGGATGGTGTGGATCCAGGCGGCCCGCTTGCCGCCCCAGTGGCAGTTCGTCCACGGGTACGGCCTCCTGCCGGGACCGGGTTCGCGAACCAACCCGATCAGCCTGTCGAGGTACCAGACTTTGTCCGCGGGCCCGACCGGCAACCAGCCGCGAGAAGCTTCCTGGTAAAGCCTCATGGCCGACCCGATGCTCCGCAGGTTGGCCAGACAAACCGTGGACCTGGCTTGCGTGCGCGATCGCTCAAGCGACGGCAGCAAAATGGCGATCAGCAACGCGACGATCGCAGTCGCCACAAGCATCTCGATCAGTGTGAAGCCTCGACGGCCTGGAGTTGTGTACATGGTCCACTCCGCTGAGGGCCTGGGCAAGATTGCGAAATGGAGCTTACCTCAAGCGCTTTCAGCATACCATTCGGCCGACCCCTTGGGAAGGGCCTGCCCGTCGGTATTTCGGCATTTCCGGCCTGCCGGCCCAGTGGCGGCGCGAGAAAGCACGAGGCGAGCCTCTTTCGCCCTGGCCTTGGGCCACTGCGCGGAATGGGGCCTTCCGTGTGCCCGTGGCCGTCCACTCCACATCAAACGACCGGAGCCCATTTACTTTAGTTTTTCCGCCTTGACTTCCTTCCGATCCCTGAGCAGGTCGCGAAGTTCTTCGGCGTCGGCCGCGGCGAGGTGCTTGGCCTCAGTCTCCAGCGGTGACTGGCTGATCCCCTCTACGTAGACGCGCCCGATCTCTCGCCCGCCGGCTCCATCCACGAAGCTGACCAGCAGGTCCAGACGAGGCTCCTTGCCGAACAGGTCGCCCTTCTTGAAAAACCGGACGACCACGTTGGCGACCAGTTGCGGCTCGCCGCCGGGGAAATGACGTCGGAGCTTCTCGTGAGCGAATGCCTCGCCCAGGGCAAGCCGCACCTCGGAAAGGACATCGAATGTGCAAATCGGGCTGACGTCCGTTGTCACCCGCCCTACCGCAAGGGAGCGATACGGCCGAACAGCATCCGCCGACAGCCCCTCCAACGGATAGGTCTTCGCCTGGGCCCCGGTGAAGACCTTCATGCTCATCTTCGCCCCCGACATGGCCGCGCTCATCGGGTTGCACCCGACCACACCCAGAAGTACAACGATCCCGGCCGCTTCCCGCAGAATTCGCACATGCCACGGATTGCTCATGTTGGAGTCTCCATCTCGTCCCGTGAAGGCCTCTCGAATCGCTCCCGGATGCGCCGGCAGAGCGATTGCACATGATCCAGCTCGGCCGCGTGACAGAAAAGCCCCGGCGGTTCGTTCCTGAAGAGATAGTGGCTGACCAGCCAGATCTGCTCGCTGAGGTGTTGGAGATCCTCGGCCGCCTCCCGCTTTCGGCCTCGGTCCGATGCAAAGGCGGAACACCAGCAGGGCACGGCTTCGTCAAGTTTCTTGAGCGAGACCGGATCACCGGGCTCAATCGAGCCGCCGACAACGAAGAACGGTTTGACCGTTATCCTGCCGCGACCGCGCTGAACAACGAGGTAATTGAAGCCCTCGACCGGTCTGACCAGCCGGAATGCCGCCTGCTCGACGGCTTGAGCTCGCTCGATCCGCTGCTTTACGGCGGCCGCCTTCTCATATGCCCATTCACCCGCCAATTGCCGCATCTGCCGCCGCCACTGACTGAACGCCGGCTCGCGATCGCCGCCGGCAAACGCCAGCGCCGCCCGGATCATGCCGCGATACTGCTCCATCGGAATCAAACCGGCGCACGCTCCGAGGCACTTGCCCATCTCGTAATAGGCGCACGGCGGCCCATGCGGGGCCTGTTCGAGAACCGGGTGGCAGCGGCACAGGTCGAACGCGTCCTCCAGCACCTGGATGAAACGGTTGGCGTCGGGTTGCGAGGGAAACGGCCCGATCGCGGCGGTCCCCTCGGCCAGCACCTTGCCCGGCAGAAATCGTGGGATGGAAGCCTCGGGGTTTACCTGAACGAACCATGCCGGGCCAAAGGAGAGGCTCCTGAGATAGGTATCCGGCATGATCTGCCGGGCCAGGCACAGATATAGATAATCCATCTCAAAGGCCGAGTGCGCCGGTTGCCAGCGGATTCTCCTGACGATCTCGCCGAGCCTGGCTTTTCGCCGCGACATTGCCGAGGTCGGCTCTTCTGTTTCGACAGGCGGATCGAGCAACCGCCCTCGCAAGGCCCGCCTCAGGTCAGCCGCCGCCGACAACTGGACCAAGCGGTCCTGCTCGTCGGTCAACAGGTACACGCCCCCGCAGCCGGGAAAGGCCCTCGCAATCGCCGCCTGACCGGGCCGGGGACCAGCCTCTGACACGACCTGATCGGAGCCTTCGCCCACGATCTGGCCGGACGGATCCGCCGCCTCCTGCTTGACTACCGGAGGGGGCGGATAATCCATTTCATGAGCAAAAAGGTCACGCCATTCCACCGCCGTAGTCTACGCCCGCCACCACCCATCCAACAACCCCCGGGGCGCCCCTCGGCTTGCGTTGCCGTCAAGCAGGAAGCCGGTCGGTTCGCTCCGCCCGCGTTCCGGCCGGATGATCTTGCCTCCAGGCCCCCCTCAAAAGGGTGCCAGGACTTTGCCAGACTGCCTGAAGCGACTGGGACGCAGGCCAAAACCAGCGCCGACAGGCTGTCCCAATAACAAACGATCAGGCTCGCTGTCATTGGGGTAAACAAAGAATATACCGTGCGCGGAGCAGCCAAGACCGAGCAGTTCGCTGACGATGGAGGACCGCCGACGGCTCGGCTGGCCCCATTTCGGCCTCGAACACCGAAAACCTTGAAAGAGCCAAAAAAGGTAGCCACAAGGTGACCCGTGTGGTATGATAGCCGGACGTGGCCGGGCATGATCGGCCCGTATCTGAGTCGCTCGCGGTTCATCTGTTTCTGGATGTGTCTCTCGGAGGGAGGACATATGTCACCACGCGTGGTATCAGCCCGGCTGTCGGGATACCCCCTTACTGGACTTCTCACGCTGGCAGGGCTCACCATTCTTCTCTGGTGTCCAACGGCCGCCCTCGCCCAACGGGTGCTGGGAATCGACGTATCCGCCTGGCAGGGTGATATCTCGCAGGCAAACTGGAACCGCGTCTACACCGACGGCGGTCGTCGCTTCGCATTCATCCGGGTCACCCACTACGGTGAAGACGACAGGGGCGATCCGGATTGGTACTACGATCAGAACTTCACCCGCGCGAAAGCGGCCGGCCTGCTGGTTGGCCCCTATCACTATGCCATATGGTCGCGTACGCCACAGGTCGAGGCCGAGTACTTCCTGACTTATGCCGCCCCCTATATTACCCCCGGCCACCTCCCGCCGATGCTCGACCTCGAGCTCAAGGACAACCCCGGCGACCCCGTCGGTGCGACGAGCGTCTGTGACTGGGCACAGCAGTGGATAAACATCGTCAAGGCACAGATAGGTGTTGAAGCCGGCGTTTACCTGAGCGCCAGCCGCACCAACACCTACGGCTTTTGTTTTAACCCGCTGCCCCTGCTGTGGCTCGCGGACTGGTGCGGGGACAACATCTGCACGGCGTGTGGCGACATCACCGATCCCGACACCCAGCCGCAGTATAGCTACAACCTCCCCCCCTGGGGACACAACAACTGGACGTTCTGGCAATACTGTTCGACCGGTTCGGTTCCGGGAATCAGCGGCAACTGCGATCTGGACGTGTTCAACGGCACCTACACCGAGCTGCTGACATATCTCATCGGCACCCCCAACGAGATCGTGCGTTCGCCAAGCTCGCTGACGCCCTCGGCCGTCGCCGGTCTGAACCCGCCAGCCCAGACGTTCACCGTGGCCAACGGCATCGAAGGAACAATGCCCTATAACATTACCTCGGATGTGACGTGGCTGAGTGTCAACCCGAGCAGCGGAGAGAGCACGGAGCCGACCGACGTTGACACAATCACGGTGACCTATTCGACGAGCAGTCTGCCCATCGGGGTCCACCCTGGAACCATTACCATTACGGCAAACGCCGCCTCCAACTCGCCCGAGACGATCTCAGTCACACTGACGATCAATCCCACGCCGGGCGATTTCGATGCGGACGGTCACGTCGACGCTGAGGACACGACCATCTTCATCGGGTGCCTCACCGGCGTGGATCCCGAGAGCATGGATCCGAATTGCACGAAGACCGACCTCGATCACGACGATGACGTAGACCAGACGGACTTCGGCATCCTTCAGCAATGCATACGCGGTGCGTTAGCCCCGCCCGATCCCTATTGCGCGGATTGAATCCCGCTTCTCTCGGCGGCGGCAAGGGGAAGGCCGGACGTGGGCGTGGACGCCCGGACCGAGGCCCGTCACGATTCTTGGGCATCGGAGTGACACGACCCTGGAACAATTCACTGCCGTACCGGCCTACACTACCCCGCGCAGCCGGCTGCGGCGGGCGAAAGAAAGCCGGCGAAGCAGCCTCGCCACGCTGCATGAGCCTGTGCGTTGGCCGGCGGGGCTTGAACCGGCGCAGCTTTGACGAAATTGTGAGGCCGGCGGCTTCGCCCGGTCGCCGAATGCGCTAATCGATGGTTGTGCCGAAAAGTTGCACCCAGTACTGCTCGCCCAGAAGAGAAACATAGTGCCCCATGCCGACGAACGTATACTGTGTGTGAAGCATGTTGGCATTGTGGCCCGGGCTGCCTTCCCAGCCATTCTGAACCTCGGCCACCGATTGCTGGCCGTAGGCAATGTTCTCACCGATCATCATGGCGTGGCAGAAACCGGCGGTCACGGCCCGATCGAACGGACCGTCGCCGTCAGGATTGGTGTGATCGAAGAAGTTGCGAAAAGACATGTCCTGGGCGTGGGCCTGTGCAGCCTGTTCGAGCGTGTCGGAATACATGAGTGTCGCCAGACTGTTCTCAATACGATAGTTGTTCAAGGCGTTCAGCATCTGCTGCTGAGTATTCGTGTCCGGTATGCCGATCGGCTCGCAGTAACCCGAGTCGGTCACGCCGCTGTCATTGCCATCGTCGCCGGGAACGTCTGGAAATCCTCCGCCACCCGGCAGCGGAAGACCCTCGAGACAGGCCGGTAACGATACAAGCAGTCCGACAGCCACGATCCCACGGAGCAAGCCCGCCAGTAACCGCGTCATTTTTGTTCTCCCGCAGATGGATTCCCGGTCAAATAACGCCGGAGCCTACCGGTTCATCTCCAGATGCATTGTGCCGCCACGGCCACCGCTGCACAACGGCGCCGGAATCGAACGAGGCCAGGCAAACGAGAGCCGGGCAAAGCCCGATATGGACCCACGGATCCTCGCAGCCCGCCGCCCCCCCGATGCCTACTCGAAGGGTGTTCCGAAAAGCTGGACCCAATACTGTGTCCCGCTCGGCGCCGCGTAGTGTCCCATGCCGACAAAGACGAAGTCGGGTCTGAGCATATTGGCATTATGGCCGGGACTGTTCTGCCAGCCGGCCTGCACCTCGCTCACCGATTGTTGTCCATAGGCAATGTTCTCTCCGACCAGCCTCGGACTGCAAAACCCGGCCGCAACCGCGCGGTCCATCGGGCCCTCGCCCTCGGGGTTGGTATGGTCGAAGAAGCCGCGGGCGTACATGTCACGCGCCTGGAAGGCCGCAGCCTCCTCCAGGGTATCGGAGTAAAGCAATTCGTCAAGCCCACTGGCCACGCGATAGCCGTTCAGAGCCTGGAGCATCGATTGCTGGATAGCGGTATCTGCTGCGCCGATAAGCTCGCAGTAGTCCGACTCGACGCCGCCCCCCGCTCCTCCGCCGTCGCCCGGGTCCCACCAGTCGCTGCCGTCGGACGAGGGCAGGTCGAAGCCGGTGCAGCCGGTCAAGCTCGCCCACCACAACCCGACGAGCCCCGCCGCCAGCACAATGCGATCCAAACACCTCATTGCCCCGCCTCGCTTCTCACGTCGGCGTCACAGGTACCACAGCGGCCGCACGTTCGACCATCGACTTCCTCAGGCACGACTCCATCGGTGCAGCGCCCCAATCAGTATCCGGCCGGAGGCGATCGGATGCAAGACGTGGGTTTGAACCCTGGGCTCCGCGATCAGGAACAACAGCGAAAACTAATTGAATAAAGCGAGGTCTGAAGAACGCCTATTCCGCGTACTCCGCCACAAGCTGGCTGGTGGTCACAAAATGCGCGTTCTCCGCCTCCAGCCGGTCGAGCAGCGCGATGAAGGCATCCCAATAATCGGTGCGATCGGCGGCCCCGGTGTAATAGCCGTGGAACAGGGCGATCAATGGCTGATCGTTGGCGATCGCCTGGTCTACGCCGTCCTGCAGGACGTCGCTCCATTGCTCGCCGGTCAGCATCTCCGACGAGCCGGCAGCCAGATCGCACAGGTAGACGTCCGCCTCGCCCACCGGCACGACAGTGAAAGGCACGGCCGTGAAACCGTAATCCGCGGTCGTGACCGCGTAAGGGGCGAAGTCCGACTCATGCCCCTCGATGTACTGCAGGCCGGCTTTGAGTCCGCAGTTGTACTCGAAGCCCAGCGACTCCAGGACCTTGTAGGTATCCTCGTTCTGGCTGAAGTATTGGGGCCGAAAGCCCGTGATCGGCATGTCTGTGCCGCACGGGCTGCAGCCGTCCAGGGCGTCTTTGGCCCGAGTGAGCAGATCGAGTTGGTCTTCATACGTCATGCTGGTTAACGTCTCGGCCGTGTAGTAGCCGTGAAGGGCAATCTCGTGCCCTTGCTGATAGAAGCTGCGAATCAGCAGATGGTTGCCGGAATTCACGTAGTCGGCGGTCACAAAGATGGTCGTGTGGATGCCTCGGGCCTCAAGTTCGGCCATGATCTTGTTGAGACCCTCGGTGTCCTCAAGCTCCGCATCAACCTGGATGTTAACCGTCAGGCCGGACGGCGGCTCGGGATTCAACCATGACAGATCGCACCCTGAGGGAGTGATCGCGAGAAGTCCTGACGCAATGACAAAACCGATTCCCGTTCGATATGGCAAGAACATGGATCTCCCTCGAAAACAAGTTCGTTCATTGAAAGGCTATTGCTGTTTCTGCAATGGCGTCCACTTCACTTCCCGGAGCCGAACGGCCCGACCTGCCTCGACGCGGGTGCTCTTGGTCATCGTGCCCAACGTTGCATGCTCGTGCCACAACTCCAGTTCATACTCGCCGGCCGGCAGGCCGCGGATCATGAATCGCCCCTCGGCGTCGGTCACGGCAAAGAACGGGTGGGCCATGACGTGGCACCAGGCCGTTTCCCACGGATGCACGTCGCAGCCGATGCGGAACGCCTCCGGTTCGTTGAGCACCACCGTCTTGCTCATGTTCCGCTTCGGCAGCGTGAAGCTGAACTCCGGATTGCGTTTCGGGTACCCGTGCGGCACCTCGTTGATCTTGCTGCTGTTGAGGATCTCCAGCGGCTGGCCGGCCAGGACGCCGAACACGTGCGGGATGTAGAGACACCCTTTCTGGTCCAGGATCACCGGCCGATCGGGCACCGGCCACTTGCGGCTCGCATCCAGCCCCTGCTTTACCGAAACGAACACGTGCGCGAGTCCGCCGGCCTTGCTGACCACAAGATCCTCAGGCAGCAACGGATGGTTGCGATACAGGGCGGCGCAGTTCGGATCGGCGCTGCAGTCAACGGGCGTGAGAACGGGAGGCTCACCGTCGTAAATAACTCGACCGAGAAGCGCATCGCCTGGCGGATCATTCCACGGGATCGTATCCGCCGGTCGGCTGGCCGGCCGGGAAGTGCTCACCGCCGCCCAGACCGCCCGCGCCGAGCCCACAGCGGCCAGCGCTGCCAGCATTTCGCGACGACGGATGGTCTGGACCCGGCCCATCGGCACGCCGCAGATTCCCCTGCCCTCATCCTCTGGTCCCTGACCCATGGATGGAATTGTATCGCCCTCTATGTCACGAGCAAGACTCAGCAGTTGGCGTTGCGAGTACCGCCGGTTGACCAAGCCCTTCCACTGCGGTCGGGCGGCGAAGGGCATGCATGACATCCTCGTGTTCGACCGGGCGAGCACCCCCGCCGAAGAGATGCGGTTCAGCCTGCTCAAGCTCGATCGCTGTCCACGGCAAGCCTGGGATTTCCAGGATGTGATCCACCCGGCCGAGCAGGACCGCGAATACGGCTACCGGGCCCGAGCGGTCTGGAAAAAGTGCATCAGTCCGGAGGACGGTCTGGCCGAATATCCAGAGTGGGCCCGGTCTGTCGCTGGTCACCTGCCGACAGGCAGGATAGAATCGCCGGCAGCATCGGCAGCGTCACCCGGCCAGGAATAAGCCGGATCACTCGTGACGACAAGGAGGTCACATGATTCCGCTGACAAACCGATCCGTCCGCACGGCAACCTGCAACAGCCTGCTCGCTTTGGCCGGCGCACTCGGCGGCATGGCCGCATCGGCGTGGGCACAGGATACGGAGACAAGCTTGCGGCGAGCCATCGCGTGGCAGGTCGCACTTGAAAACGTCGGCTTCTCGCCCGGATTGATCGACGGCAACCCCGGACGCAAGACGAAGATTGCCACCTGGGAATTTCAGCGGGTTAAGGGACTGCCCAAGACCGGCGAACTGGACAAGGCGACCGCCGAGGCTCTCAAGGTGGATCCGGACGGGGCACTGATGCTTTACACCGTCGAATCGGCCGATCTCAAGGAGGTTGATCCCGTACCCCATAGCTGGCTGGCCAAGAGCAAGAAGAACCTGCTGGGCTACAGCGATCTGGAGGAGGCCCTGGCCGAGAAGTGCCACTGCACCCGCAGACTGCTCCAGCGGCTCAACCCGAACAAGAAGCTGAGCAGCCTCAAACCGGGTGACAAGTGCATCGGCCCGGTTGTCGCAAGCTCCGCCCGCCTGCCGCAGGCAACACAACTCGAGGTCAACCTCAACGACAAGATCATCCGTGTGATCGATCGCGACAAGCAACTGGCGGGGTTGTTCCACTGCTCCATCGCGGCCAGCAAGGCCAAGCTGCCGTCGGGCAATGCCAAGGTCGAGTTCATCGCTACCGACCCGGAGTACACGTTCGATCCCAAGATGTGGCCCGAGGTGACCGAGAAGATCACCAGCAAGCTGACCATCCCGCCGGGACCGCGAAACCCGGTCGGCCGCTGTTGGATCCAGTTGACACTTCCGGGCGTGGGCATGCACGGCTCGCCAAACCCTGAGATGATTGGCAAAACGGGCTCACATGGCTGCTTCAGACTCACCAATTGGGACGCGCTGCGGCTGGCCAAGATGGTCGGGGCCGGAACACCGGTGAAGTTCGTTGACACCCCGAGCGAGGCGGCACAGAAGAACCCATGAGCATGAAGGGCGTTGTTTTTGACTTGGACGGCACGCTGGCCGACACGCTGCCGGCGATCGCCGACGCGATCAACTACGGGCTTGCGGCAGTCGCAAGGCCCGAGGCATCCCGCGACGAGGTACGCCGTTGGATCGGAGAAGGGTTGCCGACGCTGTGCCGGCGGGCATTGCCGGAAGCGGACGAGCCAACCTTCGAACGCATGATGGCGGCCGTCTCGCAGCATTACCGCGAGCACCAGATGGACAAGACGGTGCCGTTCCCGGGCATCCCCGAACTGATGGATGAACTCGCCCGGCGGCACGTCCCCATGGCCGTCCTGTCGAACAAGCCGCACGTGTACACCGTCCCGATGACGCGGGGTCTCTTCGGCCGCTGGCCGCTTGTGGCCATCGAGGGATACAAGGAAGAAGACCGCCGCAAACCCGATCCAAGAACGCTTCTGGACATCGTCGCCAGGATGGAGGCCAGGCCGAGCGAGGTCATGCTCGTCGGCGACTCGAACACCGACATTGCCACCGCCCGCAACGCGGGGGTCATCGCCGTCGCGGCGACTTGGGGGTATCGCGATCGCGCGGAACTCATCGCCGCAGGGGCCGCTCACCTGATCGATGCGCCGGGACAGCTGCTTAAACTGATCTGACAAGGGTAGGGCATGGTCTGAATCGCCGAAGGCGATGGAGACCTGCCACGTGCATGTTGGACAACACCACGTCCATGAACACTCCAACGCCGTGCAGCGGCAGGTCTCGCTCCGCTCGACGCTGCCCTACCCCTCAGGTTGATCTCACAGACAAGGGTAGGGCACGGTCGGAATCGCCGAAGGCGATGGAGACCTGCCATGTGCATGTTGGACAACACCACGTCCATGAACACTCCAACGCCGTGCAGCTACCGTCGAGTCAGTGGCCTCTCTCACAGTCATCTTGGACAATTGCGGCCGAATGCAGTCTCGGATAGTGTGGCTCGATCAACCTGGGCAGAGTCTCGGCGAGGCAGAAACTGAAATGAGGAGATATGACATGACGGTGACAGGCGTCTGCTCGAAACGTGAGAGTGCGACGAGACGCATCCATGCTCGTGAGGGCTTCAGTCGACTGGCCGTGGTCGGTTTGCTGTTGAGCGCAAGCGGCATCGGTTGTTCGAACGTCAAGAACCTCAGGCCCACCATGCCCGCCGGAACGCCGGTTCAAGCCATCTTTGTATCTCCAGACGGCAAGCCCGGATGGTCCGGAACGCTCGTCCAGCCTAACGCCGACAAGACCGACGGCCCCCTGCCATCACTCCAGGCAGCCCGCGATGCCATTCGCGCCCGGCGGGCGAAGAGCGAGTTGACCGGCGAGGTGGCAGTGGTCGTGGCCCCAGGCACCTATTATCTCGAGGAACCGTTGACCTTCGAGCCCAAAGACTCGAACGTTTTCTATTCGTCTCTCTCCAACCTCGCAGAAAAACGAGCGATCATCAGCGGCGGCAGACGGATCACCGGCTGGAAGACCGCCGAAGTGAACGGCAAGAAGGTCTGGGCCGCTGAATTGGCGGACGTCAAGAGCGGGGAATGGTACCCGCGGCAGTTGTTCGTCGACAACGAGCGTCGGCCGCGAACGCGGCTTCCGAAGAAGGGCTACTTCGAGCTCGCCGGCCTGCCCCAGGCCGACGACAAGACTCCATGGGGTGAGGGTCAGACCGAGGCCGCATTCAAGCCCGGGGACATCAGGCAATGGCGGAACCTCGGTGACGTCGAGGTCGTCGCCCTGCACTTCTGGGTCGAGTCGCGTCTGCCGTTGGCCGAGGTCAACGAAGCCGAGAACCTCGTCAAGTTCACCCGCAAGAGCACCTTCCGGCTGACCGACGCACACAACCCCAAACAGTTTGCCCGCTACTATGTTGAAAACGTCTTCGAGGCCCTGGACACGCCCGGGCAATGGTACGTCGACCGCCCCACCGGCATGCTTTACTACATGCCCAGGCCGGGCGAGACGCCCGAGAACACCCACATCATTGCCCCGCGGCTGCCGCAACTGCTCCGCGTGGTCGGCGACCGCAAGAACGACCGGCCGGTCAAGTCGATCGTGTTCTCGGGGCTCGAATTCTCCCATGCCGATTGGTCCCTGCCCGCCGACAAGGCCGGCTCTGTCCAGGCGGCTTTCGAAGTCCCCGGTGCCCTGTATTTCCAGGACGCCGACTCCTGCACCGTCTGTGCCGGCCGGGTCAACCATGTTTCAGGGTACGCCGTCGAATTCGCTTCCGGCTGCGTCAACAATGTCGTCGAAGGCTGCGAACTTACCGACCTGGGCGCCGGCGGGGTCAAGGTTTGGAGCGGGTCGAGCCACACAATCGTTCACAACTGCGAGATCGGCCCCGGCGGGATCATCTTCCATAGCGCCATCGGCGTCCTGATCGGCCCCAGCGGCGACAACACCGTCACCCACAACGAAATACACGACTTCAACTACACCGGCGTCTCCGTCGGCTGGTCGTGGGGCTACCAGAGTAGCCCAGCCGTCCGGAACATCGTCGAGTACAACCACATCCACGATATCGGCAAGGGCATGCTCAGCGACATGGGCGGCATTTACACGCTGGGCGTTTCACCCAACACACGGCTGCGTTACAACCTGATCCACGACATTGAGGCTCACACCTACGGCGGCTGGGGCATCTACAACGACGAGGGCAGCACGCACATTCTGATCGAGAACAACATCGTCTATCGCACCAAGCACGCCGGCTATCATCAGCACTATGGCAAGGAGAACTGCATTCGCAACAACATCTTCGCGTTTGGCAAGGAGGCTCAGCTCCAGCGAACGCGGGAAGAAGAGCACACATCCTTCATTTTCGAACGGAATATCGTGCTCTTCGACAGCCCCAACCTGCTGGGCAGCAACTGGGGCAACAACAAGTACGTGATGGACTACAACCTTTACTGGCGAACCGGCGGCCGGCCGTTTGACTTCGCGGGTGCGTCGTTTGAGGACTGGAAGAAACGCGGCCACGACACGCATTCCATCATCGCCGATCCGCAGTTCGTGGACCCGGCCAATGGGGACTTCTCGTTCAAGCCCGGCCATCCGGCACACCGGATCGGCTTCCTGCCCATCGACACAAGCAAGATCGGGAGAGTGAAGTAGGGTTCAGGGTTCAGGTCCGCCGCAGGCGAGACTCGCCGCGGCGAGGTCCGGGTTCAGCCCCCGGGTTTCAAATCTGAGATTCCAAATTGCAGATCGCGATTCGGCGTCGTGTGCCGGGTGCCGTGCCCACGGCTCGGCGTGGGCATGTGTTCACTCGCCGGGCCCGTTGAGACCTCAGTAGCCTCCGCCTCTTGCGTCGCCGGTGCCGTGGTACTGGCCGGACGGCCGCGAAACTCGGGCTTGAGCAGGACGAAACCGAAGTCCGTCGGCGACGTTTCAGGTGCTGTCCGGTGGCTCACATACCCGCCGTCGTCGACGCCGTCCTCGCCGATGCTGTAGATGATCACCGCGTCGTCCGTCACCCGGTATCGCAGCGGCTTGTCGTCGAACGGGTCGGTCAACAAGGCAGGCATGTACTGCGGCACAAGTTCCTCCAACCGTTGCGGGAAACGACCATGGTCCAAGCGAAATCGCTCAATCGCCAGGCCGGTCCTGGCAGCGCGCACTTGAGCCATGCAGTTCTGGTCCAGAACCACGGAACGTGCAAGAGAAGGGATCATTATCCGCGTCGCCAAATAAAGGCGTGGCAACGATGCCTTCTCTGCCTCATTCTCCATCATTGCCTTGAGACGATCCTGGCGGGTGTCCGACTTCACGATCCGATTGTACATCCGCAAACCGGCAGCGCGGTCCATCTGGAAAACGCCATGCAGCACAGGCAGGTCCGTAGGGAACGTTGCGAATGTCGGGTTGTTCCCCATAACCCCGGCGCGACGAAGGTTCGCCCCCTCTGTGATCATGAGAAAGAGGGCTCGATCACCGCGGTATCCGATTTCCAGACAGTCCGTCTGTTCAAACGCGGCAAGCATCTCATCAAGTTGCCGCAATTGCTGATCGCTCAGCGAGCACAACGACAAGACGCGCTGGACTCCGTCCTCGGCAAGAGCGCCAATGGCCAGCCTGATCAGGCTCGATATCAGTGTCCCCTCACCATCCAACAGGCGCCCGTGACGGAAAAGCAAATCGATGTCATCTGCTACTCGCGAAGTATCGCCCAAAATCACCCGAGACTCCATTCTCAGGAAGACCAGCTTGGCCGAGTGCCGAAGGAACGCCCGATCTGGCACCAAGGTATCGAGCGGGTTCGGTTTCATCTCGAACGGAATGCGCCCGCCGTCATACTGTCTCAGGCGGTCGATCTCCGCAAACACCGCCGCGTGTTGTTGAAGAAACGCCTCCACAGCCTGAATGGTGTCATCTGACCAGCGGTATCCGAGTTCGTCCTTGAGGGTCCCCAGAATTGGGAGCGTTGTGTCTGCGGCCTCTTTGCCAATGGCATCGAGTCTGTCGCGAACCCGAAGAAGAACCAGAGCCCCATTCTCATCATCCGGCCAGACCTTGCGAGCTGCCTCGATTTCCTCAATCGTCACCGGCCCGCCGATGTCCCTGGCTTCCTGTATCGCCCGGTTGTACGCCCGACGACCGGAGATCTCCACGCTCAGGACGATTGCGAGAATGATCCAGAGAGGGCTCAGATAGAGAATCAGTCGGAGCCACCACGGCCAGCGCTTCTTCTTCTGAACGTCCTGCGTCATGGTTTGGTCCTTTCAGGTGCCGCGGGTGCTTATGCTGACTCACCGGGGCTGGGGATTGGGGCCTGGGGACTTGTGATGCGGAACCTCATTGTCGCAAACTCTCGTCGGTCCCCGCTCGGCGGAGTCTCACGACCGAGGCCAGCCCCTGATCTCCACGCCGTGTCCATTCCTCTTGTCACGCTGCCGCTTCTTTCATACAACATCCTCTTTGCGATGGCGATTATGATAGCGAGCCGAGATTATAATCGGGTGCCGAGGCCTTGGCGGCACCAGGCTGACGATTGTGGGGTAAGCCAGAGTCCTCCCCCTGTCTCTTATAACACATCTGACGCTGCCGACGAGTTCCGAA
>JAUCQB010000066.1 GCA_030372985.1 Phycisphaerae bacterium | reverse complement strand
ATGGCGAAGCAGCTTGTATTCGATCAAGACGCGCGGACCGGCTTGAAGGCCGGCATTGATATGCTGGCGAAAGCCGTGATGACCACGCTGGGGCCGAAGGGCCGCAATGTGGCCATCGACAAGAAGTTCGGCGCGCCGACCATCACCCACGACGGTGTGTCGGTGGCCAAGGAAATCGAGCTGGAAGACCCGTACGAGAACATGGGGGCGCAGCTGCTGAAGGAAGCAGCGACCAAGACCAACGATATTGCGGGGGATGGCACGACCACGGCGACGGTGCTGGCCTACTACATGGTGACCGAAGGGCTGCGCAACCTGGCGGCAGGGGCGAATGCCATGCTGCTCAAGCGCGGCATCGAAGCGGCGGCTGAGGCGGTGTCGAAGAAGATTGCCGAGATGGCGATCGACATCAACACCAAGGACGAGATTGCGTCGGTGGCCGCCATCAGCGCGCAGGACCCGGAGATCGGGCAGTTGATTGCGGATGTGATGGACAAAGTCGGCAAAGACGGCGTGATCACGGTCGAGGAGAGCAAGGGGCTGGAGTTCGAGACGGATTACGTCGAGGGCATGCAGTTCGACCGGGGTTACATCTCGCCCTACTTCATCACCCAGCCGGACACGATGGAAGCGCTGATCGAGAACGCCTACATTCTGATCCACGACAAGAAGATCTCGGCAGCGAATGACCTGGTGCCGATCCTGGAGAAGCTGCTGCAGATTGGCAAGCGCGAGCTGGTCATCATTGCGGAAGATGTGGACGGCGAAGCGTTGGCGACGCTGGTGCTCAACAAGCTGCGCGGTATGCTGAATGTGGTGGCGGTCAAAGCGCCGGGCTTCGGTGACCGCCGCAAGGCCATGCTGCAGGACATTGCGGTGCTGACGGGCGGGACGGTCATCACCGAGGAGCTGGGCCGCAAGCTGGACTCGGTGACGCTGCAAGACCTGGGGCGCGCGGGCAAGGTGGTGGTCAACAAGAACGACACGACCATCATCGACGGCGCAGGCGATGAGAAGGCGATCAAGGGGCGCGTGGATGAAATCCGCGTCGAGATCGACAACTCGACCAGCGACTACGACCGCGAGAAGCTGCAAGAGCGGCTGGCCAAGCTGAGCGGCGGTGTGGCCGTGATCGGCGTCGGCGCGGCGACCGAAGTCGAGCTGAAGGAAAAGAAGCACCGGGTGGAAGATGCGCTGAGCGCGACCCGCGCCGCGGTCGAAGAAGGGATCGTGCCCGGTGGTGGGGTGGCCCTGATCAACGCCATGAAGGTGCTGGACAACATCAAGATGAAGTACGACGATGAGATGACCGGCGTGCGCATTGTGCGCCAGGCGCTCCAGATGCCCCTGCGCGGCATTGTGGGCAACGCAGGGCTGGACGGTGGCGTGGTGCAGCAGGAAGTCCAGGCCCGTCAGAAGGCGCGCAAGAACGCCAACATCGGCTTCAATGTCATGAGCGGCGAGTACGTCGACATGATCAAGGAAGGCATCATCGACCCGGCGAAGGTCACGCGCGGCGCGCTCGAAAATGCCGCCAGCATCGC
>JAUCQB010000065.1 GCA_030372985.1 Phycisphaerae bacterium | reverse complement strand
ACTGCGGCCTACGCGCAGTCGACCCCGCCCGTCGCCCTGCCGGAAGCCGTTCCTTCCGGCCAGGTGGACAATCCCCTGCAGATCCCCGATCTCAGCCATGTTCTTCCGGCGGCCACCACTCGGGAGGGCATGAGCACCACCCTGCAAATCGTCATCCTGATGACGGTCCTCAGCCTGGCCCCGGCCATCCTGGCAATGACCACCTGTTTCACCCGGATCATGATCGTGCTGGCCCTGCTGCGCCAGGCGGTGGGCACGCAGCAGCTTCCGCCCGGCCAGGTGTTGGTGGGTCTCTCGCTGTTCATGACCTTTTTCATCATGGCGCCGACGTATTCGAAGATCTATCACGAAGCGGTTAAACCGTGGCTCGACCAGGAGCCGGGAATGACTCAAACCCAGGCCCTGAGCATTGCCGAAGGGCACATGCGGGAGTTCATGTTCGACCAGATCGAGCGGGTCAGGAACGAGGAAGACATTTATCTCTTTCTCGAGTACTCGGGCAAACAGACCATTCCGATCGATCAGCAACTCAGCCGCCAGGATGTGCCCACGCTCGCGCTGGTGCCGGCGTTCATCCTGAGCGAAATGAAAACGGCATTCGTCATAGGTTTTCGGGTTTACCTGCCGTTTCTGGTGATCGACATGGTGGTGGCCACTGTGCTCATTTCCATGGGCATGCTGATGCTGCCGCCGGTCATGGTCTCTCTGCCGTTCAAGCTGCTGTTATTTGTCCTGGCGGACGGCTGGCATCTGGTGGTGACATCGTTGCTGATGAGTTTTTCGTAAGGGTCGCGGGGCCGACGCGGCCGAACCGGGGGTCGAGACGTGGAGACTGGCGAAGCGGTGGATATGGGTCGGGACGCCCTGATCATGGTGTTGACCATCTCAGGCCCGGTGATGGCGATCGGCCTGCTGGTGGGTCTGCTGGTTTCGCTGTTTCAGTCCATGACGCAGCTTCACGAGCAGACCCTGACTTTCGTGCCGAAGATCGTGGCCATGGTCGGCCTGGCCCTGGTTCTGGTCCCGTGGCTGACGGACCAGTTGCTTGAATACGCGACCGCGCTGCTGGGGCAGTCGCCATTCTGACCGGCGAAAGGGTGAGATTCCTGGATGCCGTCGCTGCTGTTCGGGTTTTATGGTTTTCTGCCGGCGTTCATGCTGGTGCTGTTCCGCGTCAGCGGTCTCATGCTGACCGCGCCGGTATTCAGCAGCATCGCCCTGCCGGTCCAGGTTCGGGCCCTGCTGGCCGCGGCCATTTCGCTGGCCGTTTTTCCGATGACCCTCTCCTGGCTGCCGTCGCAGTTGACGTTGGCGGAGGTCCTGGTGGGCATGGTGGGCGAACTGGCAATCGGCGTGCTGTTGGGTCTGGCGATCAACCTGGTGTTCATGGGGCTGGAAATGGCCGCGGAGGTTGCCGGGCAGATGTCCGGCATGAGGCTGGGCGAAGTATTCAACCCGCTACTCGAATCCTCCGCCGGCGCGATGGGCGAACTGTACACGCTGGTGGCGACGATGATCTTCCTTGCCGTTCGCGGCGATCATGCGTTGATACGGGCGTTGCTGGACAGCTTTCAGGCCATTCCGCCCCTGGGCGCCGTTCCGACGGAAGGGCTGGTCGCGCTGCTGCTCGATCTGCTGAATCTTGCTTTCACAATCACGATCCGTGTCGGCGGGCCGATGGTACTGGCTCTGATGCTGGCACTGATTTCCTTTGGGTTTCTGTCTCGAACCATTCCCCAGCTCCATCTGATGAACATCGGTTTTCCGGTGAAGGTGGCCATCTGCCTGAGCGTGGCCGCGATGACGATGATCTCCATGGAGAATGTGCTGGTGGACGGGTTGAGTGAGGCGTTCGATGCGATCCGGATCGGCCTGGGAGTGCCTCCCGCCGCCTGATCGCCGTGATCTATGAGGACGTCCGCCTCAGGGCGGGCGAGAATGATGCCTGATTCCGCGCAAGAAAGGACCGAAGCCCCGACCCAGCGCCGTCGGACCGAGGCACGGAAGGCGGGGCAGGTGGCCAGGAGCTCCGACCTGACGGCCGCGGTGGTGCTGCTGGGCTCGCTGCTCGTGCTGGACTGGTTCGGACGGCGGCTGTTCGGGAATCTCCTCGTGGCGATGCGGGTGTGCATGGAGGATGACGAGCTTGCCTTGACCGACCCGCAGCAGATCCTTCCGCTGATGGCCAGGGTGTTCAGGCTGCTTCTTGCCGTGGCGGGGCCGTTTCTCGCGGTGGTCGTGGTTCTGGCGCTCCTCGCCGCCTTCATGCAGATCGGCTACCTGGTGAGCTTCCAGAGCATCAAACCGTCGTTGAACCGGGTCAGCCCCCTGGCCGGCATCAAGCGGCTGTTCAACGCGCGATCGGTCGTGCAGTTGCTGATGGGAATCCTCAAGATGTCCTGCGTGGCGGCGGTGGCCTACTCGGCTCTCAGAGACCGTCTGGATGTCTTCGCGACGGCGGCGAACCTCCCGGCCATAGCCATCGTCGGCGTGAGCGGCGAGGTCTTTTTCACCGTCTCGATACGGCTGGCCATCGCCCTGCTTGTCCTGGGCATCATCGATTACATCTACCAGCGATACCGGCTGGAGAAGGATTTGAAGATGACCAAGGAGGAGGTCAAGGATGAGTACAAGAGAATGGAGGGAGACCCCAAACTCAAGAGCAGGCGGCGCCAGGTCCAGTTGGAGATGGCCCTGCATCGGATCAAGTCCGCGGTGCCCAAGGCCGACGTGGTGATCACCAATCCGACGGAACTGGCGATTGCCATCCGGTACGATCCGGACACGATGAACGCTCCCAGGGTTCTCGCCAAGGGTGCGGATTACCTGGCCCGGCGGATTCGCGAAATTGCCATCGAGCACGGCATTCCCATCGTGGAACGCAAGCCGCTGGCCCGGGCGCTGTACTACACGGTTGAGGTCGGACAGGAAATACCGTCGCAGTTCTACAAGGCGGTGGCCGAGATCCTGGCCTACGTGTACGAGTTGACCGGCAAGAGATATGCAAGCCAGGCCGCCGTGGGGGCGGCTTTGAATGAACCGGGAGCATGCATCGGGTCCTCCCGTTGACCGCTGAAAGCTGAGAGCTTTGATGGCCGAGATCGCCGTACTGAATTCCCGTCCTTTCAAGCTGCTCGAGCACCATCGGGGATTGCTCGTCCCCATCGGCGCCACACTGTTGCTGTTTGTGCTGCTGGTCCCGTTGCCGACGCCGGTGTTGGATTTTCTGCTGGTTCTCAACCTCACGCTTTCGGCCCTGGTGTTCCTGACCATTCTGTATATCCAGCGACCGCTCGAGTTTTCGTCCTTTCCGTCGCTCCTGCTGGCCCTGACGATGGTACGGCTCACGCTGAACACCGCGACCACGCGCTTGATCCTGACCAACGGCAACCAGGGTCTGGCCGCGGCCGGCCACGTGGTGCAGACCTTCGCCGACTTCGTCACCGCGGGCAATCTGGCGGTCGGAATCATCATCTTCATCATCCTGGCGGTGATTCAGTTCGTGGTGATCACCAAGGGGGCGACGCGTATCGCGGAGGTCGCGGCCCGCTTCACCCTGGACGGAATGCCCGGCAAGCAAATGGCCATCGATGCCGACCTGAATGCCGGCATGATCGACGAGGTCGAGGCCAAGCGCCGCCGCGCGGAGGTGACGGCCGAAGCCGACTTCTACGGCGCCATGGACGGTGCGTCGAAGTTCGTGCGGGGCGATGCCATCGCCGGCATGGTGATCACCTTCGTCAACATCCTGGGCGGTATTTACGTCGGCATGGTCCAGTTTGACATGCCGCTGATGGAGTGCCTGGAGATCTTCACGAAGCTGAGTATCGGCGACGGCCTGGTGGCCGCCATTCCGGCCTTCATCACCTCGGTGGCGGCGGGCATGCTGGTGACCCGAAGCAACGCCAAGAGCAATATGGGCGAGGAACTGCTGGGGCAACTCACTTCCCGGCCGATCGCCCTGACCCTGGCCGCTGTCTTCCTGGGTTTCCTGTCGCTCACGCCGCTCCCGAAACTGCCGCTTTTGCTCCTGGGTATCGGCTGCGGCGGTCTGGCCTACGTGGTGACCGCCACTCGCGCTTCAGCCGCCGCCAGCGCGGCCGCCCAAGCAAGGGCCGAAGCGAAGAAGCCCGAGCGGGTCGAGACCCTGCTGGCCGTTGATCCGATGGAACTCGAGGTGGGGCTGGGGCTGATCCGGCTGGTCGACCGGAAACAGGGCGGCGACCTCCTGGACCGCATCACCAACATCCGCCGCCAGGTGGCCACCGATATGGGCATCGTCGTGCCGCCGATCCGGGTTCGGGATCATCTCAAACTCGAGCCCAATCAATATGCGGTCAAGATTCGCGGGGTCGAGGTCGCCCGCGGCGACATCATGCCGGGCTACTACCTGGCCATCGACAACGGCACGGTGACGATGCCCGTCATGGGCACTTCAACGACCGAGCCGGCGTTCGGCCTGCCCGCGATCTGGATCAGCGAGGAACAGCGGGCCGAGGCCGAGCAGCGCAGCTACACCGTGGTGCCCTCCTCCAGCGTGCTGGCGACTCACCTGACCGAAATCATCAAACGCCACGCCGATGAGTTGCTCACCCGCGAACAGACCCACCAGTTGCTCGAGACGCTCAAGGAGAAGTCCCCCAAGGCGATTGAGGACGTGGTCCCCAATCTGATCAAGGTCGGCGAACTGCAGAGGGTCTTGCAGAATCTCTTGCGCGAGCGGGTGCCGGTGCGCGATCTGGAGACCATCCTTGAAACCGTGGGGGACTGGGCGCCGCGCACCAAGGATGCTGACATTCTTACCGAGTATGCCCGCAACGCCCTGGCAAGAACTATTTGCCAACTGTACAAAGATAAAGACAATGTGCTGCACGTGGTGACGCTTGATCCGAAGATTGAGGATCTGGTCAACGCGCATCTGGAGCGGACGGATCGTGGCACGTTCCTGAGCCTGCCACCGGAGACGCAGAATCGTCTGGTGAAGGTCATCCAGGACCGGGTCGAGCAGGCCATGGGAGGTGTCGGCGGCGCGGTGGTGGCCGTGCTCTGTTCACCTCAGATACGAATGTGGATTCGTCGTTTGATTGAACCGGCCATGCCTCACGTGCCGGTATTGGCCTTCAACGAGATCGTACGGGGGGTCGAGGTGCGGTCTGCAGGATTGGTGGTACTGACCGATGGAGATGCAAACGTTTCAAGGTAACTCGATGGCAGAGGTCCTCGAGAAGGTGAAGGGTTCGCTTGGAGCGGATGCGGTCATCCTCCACACCCGAACTCTTCGCAAGGGAGGGCTTTTGGGTCTGGGGGCACGGACGATCGTGGAGATCACGGCCAGTCGTGACGTGTCCGCCTTGAATCCCGCCGAGAGACGTGCTATTATCGGACGTCGGACGGAGCGCCCAGGAGGTGAGCGGAGCACCCGGGTCAACGCCGGACGGCCGGCGATCCGGATGCCTCAGGCGGAAGGAGCCCCTGTGAGGCCTTCAGGCGACGCCGATTCGACCGTATCGAACCAGCTTGCGGCATTCAGTTCGTCCCTGCGCGGCGAGATGGGCGAGCTGCGTGAGATGGTTCGCCAGCTCCTCGATCGCGCCCCTAGCGCATCACCTGCTCCAACTGGGGATGTGCCCCAGGAACTGCGCGAGTACTACAGCGGCTTGCTTCAAAACGAGGTTGCCGAGGAGATCGCTCGTGAGGTGATTGCCGAGGCCCGGGTCCGACTGGCGGAATGCCGCGATTATCTGACGATGGCTGGCGAAGGCACACAGGATGCCGATGCCCGCCATCGGCTCAAAACACTGATCCCCCAGGTCATGGTCGAGACCATCGAGCGGATGATTCCGTCGTGCGAGCCGCTTCAGTTGGCTGACTCGGGCCGGACCCGCTTTGTGGCCCTTGTCGGACCCACCGGAGTCGGCAAGACCACGACGATCGCCAAGCTGGCCGCGCATTTCAAGCTTCGGGAAGGCAGGCGGGTCGGCCTGATCACCATCGATACCTATCGGATCGCGGCCGTCGATCAGATTCAGGCCTATGCCGACATTCTGAACATCCCGTTGGAAGTGGTCATGACCCCGGAAGGGATGGTCGAGGCGATTGCCAATCTGACCGGCTGCGATCTGGTGTTGATCGATACCTCGGGCCGAAGCCAGCGGGACGTTCAGCGCCTCGATGACCTGAAAGAATTCCTCGATCTGGCCCGCAGGGTCGCCGGCCCGAGCCGGACCTCGAGCGAATCGCCGGGTGAGTCGCCGTTGGAAGTCCATCTCGTCCTGTCGTGTACCGCTCATCCGTCCCAGTTGATCGAGGTGGCGGAGAAGTTCTCCCCCCTGGGTGTCGATCGCGTCGTGTTCACCAAGCTCGACGAAGCACTGGGGCTGGGCGTCATTCTCAATGTGATTCGCCGGCTCAATTTGAAATTGTCCTACCTGACAACCGGGCAGGATGTGCCGGATGATATCGAGGTCGGTCATTGTCGCCGGATCGCGGAGTTGATTCTGGGGAGGGGCGATTCGTCTTCCGGCCCGGTCGGGCCCGCGCCGGCGGGCAGGCGGCTGATCGATCACGTCGCGTGAGCGACCTTTACTCGGTGGGGGGGAGCGATGGCCGGGAGGCCGACATGTTCGGTCGTGAGGACCATGCCAGGAGAGTCGATCAGGCCCATCAGCTTCGACAACTGATGGCCTCCTCCGGCGGTGTCCCCGCGGCCAAACGGGGTCATGTGATTGCGGTCACCAGCGGCAAGGGAGGTGTCGGCAAGACGCTTCTGGCGGCAAACCTCTCAATCGCCCTGGCCGCTCGGGGGCATCGCGTCGCTCTCTTCGACATGGACATGGGGCTGGCCAACGCCGACATCGTGTTGGGTGTCGAGGTCGCCTGGACCTGGCGGGACGTGCTGGCCGGCCGCCGGTCGCTCGATGAGGTCATCATCCACGGACCCGGCGGAATCACCCTCGTGGCGGGGGCCTCCGGCGTTTCCCAGATGGCTAATCTCTCTGAGTTTGAACGACATCAACTGATCGCCATTGCCGGGCAAGCCGCAGAGCTCAATGATGTGGTCGTTTTTGACTGCGGTGCGGGGATTTCGCACAACGTCGTGTCCATCGCGTCCTTCGCCGACACGATACTGGTGGTCACGACGCCGGAACCCACTTCGGTCACGGATGCCTACGCGATGATCAAGGCGTTCGCGCAGGAGCAGGGTCGAAGCCGCTATACCGAGGCGGCCGCGATGGGGGTATTGGTCAATCTCGCCGAGAGTCGCCGGGAAGGCCGCGACACCTACGAGCGTCTGGCCGGTGTGGCGGCCCGGTTCCTGCACATCCCGGTCACCGACTACGGTTATATCCTTCGCGACGAGCATGTGTCCGCGGCCGTTCGCCAGCGGTGTCCGGTGGTTCTGCGATACCCTCGTTGTTCGGCGAGCAGTTGCCTGATGGCCTCCGCGGGGCGATTGTCCCGGGAACTGGGCAGGGCTGAGGAGCAGCAGAGCCTGTTTTATCGGGTCATGAATATGTTCCTCTAGGGGCGCGGACCGCAGACGCCTCCTCGTCGACGATGGCGTTTTCTGCTAAACCGCCCGAGAGGCTTTGCCGTTACCTTCTGTTAGACTTCGGCGACAAGGACGTTGCGACATGGTGAGGCTTTGTGGAGCTGCGTTAGGTCTTTTCGCGTTTAGTATCACTATTCTGCTGGGGCTATTTTCGGGTAATCCGGCGGACGTCGTTCTGTTGCGGGCATTGCAGGCTCTTCTGGCTTTCTGCCTCCTCGGGATGTGTGCCGGATGGGTAGCCTACCGGGTGTTGGACGAACACGCGCTCCGCAGACATGGCGAAATGTTCCCCGCCGAAGGCCAGGCGGAGCAAGGTGCCGGGCATGGTGCGGCGAGCTCCGAGGACAAGGGGAAGCAGCCGTCCGCAGGGGGCAGACAGGGGGTCACGCAGGCCCGCTAATCCCTGACGGCCGGCAACAGACGACCGTCATGGGAGGTAGCGGATGATTGAGGCGGATACCGATGTCCAGCAACTCTGGAGGGAGTATAAGAGGACGGGAGAGCGGTCACTTCGAAATGCCCTGATGGAATTCTACCTGCCGTTGGTCAGGTATACCGCCGAGCGCATCTCCGCCAAGCTGCCGAACGAAGTCGACGTCGAGGATCTCGTGTCGGCCGGCACGTTCGGCTTGATCGATGCCATCGAGGCCTTCGATCTTGCCCGAGGCGTGAAGTTCGAAACCTACTGTTCGCCGCGCATCCGGGGAGCCATCCTCGACGAACTGCGGACCATGGACTGGGTGCCTCGCCTGGTACGGAGCCGGGCGCACAAGCTGGAAACCGCCACCAAGGTCTTGCGAGCCGAGCTTGGGCGCGTGCCGTCGGACGATGAGATCGCCGACCGGCTTGGGATGGACCGGTCCGAGTTCGACAAACTGATCGGCGATGCGAACGCCGTCCTGCTAATCTCCCTGTCGCGCAGCTACGTCGATCAGGACTCCGACCACGAACTCCAGGAAATCGACGTCCTCGCGGACCGTCGCGGCTGCGATCCTGTAGAGGATCTCTCCGAACGAGACCTGCGCGACGCGGTCATGGGAACGCTGACTGAAATCGAGCGGCTTATCCTCGTTCTGTACTATTACGAGGAGATGACCATGAAAGAGATCGGGGCGACCCTGGATCTGTCGGAAAGCCGTGTCAGCCAGATGCACTCCGGTATCCTGGCGCGTCTACGTGGGCAGCTTCACACCCGGGGCATCCTGGTGAGTGGCGTATGAGCCCCCGCTTCGGCTTCGGCTTGGGGTGACCCTGCGGCACATCGGGGGGCGGGGCGGGCCGCGACCCTGTCCTGATTCTGGACGAGGGGAGCCTCCTTTGCCGATCGTATCCTCTGGCCATCAAGAAGCTTCCGGCCACATTCCGATATAATGCTTGGCGGGTCCCTGTCCGCGAGGGGCCGGGGCTGGTGGAGGACGACGACCATGTCCGCTATGCCTCCCAACATCGTCGGTTCGGTGTTGCAGAGTCACGTGGCTCAACATCAGGTCTCCACGCTGCGGGAGACGGAAGAAAGCCAGCGGGACAACGCTAGCCGCCGACAGGCCTCCGCGGTCGATGAGAAGGACACGACCGTCGGGACCACCGATACGGACACCCAGATTCACTCGGATGCCGAGGGCACGGGCAGTCAGGGCCGGGCCTTTACTTCGGTCGAGGAAGAGGAAGAACAGGGCACGGACGAGTCGGATTCCTCTCAAAGGGACGAAGGTCGGAATATTGACTTGCAGGCTTGAAGAAACGATGCTCTTCAGCTCGCCTGCCGGGGTGGTGCGGCGGACGGTGGCCGCCCCGATCACACGGATTTCAGCGGAACCCATGAACCTGAGGCGCCTCTGATCCGGGACGGAACGTCGGCGTCGCATGGCTGAGAGCACGGATGCGTATGGCCCAGAGCAGGCGTATTCTGCCCCCCCCAACCGCCGGCGGTTGCAGCCCGGCATGCCGCCCCTCAACCGGGCAGCAGGTTGATATCCTCGCGCTGCGGTTGCCGGCGGCATTCTCAGTACTGGCAGTGGGATTGGCCTTGTCGGGCTGCACGCCGATGGATTCCTCCGTCTGTCTTGTTCACCTGCCCAACCCGATTATCAACATCCGCGAGGCGCCACGTGCTGCCGCACCGCCTCCTGCTCCAACGATCAGCAAGAGAATCAGCGATCGGACCATCGTTGTGGACGCCGGACATGGGGGCAAGGACCCCGGCGCCATGCCTAAGTTTCGCGGCCAGATGAGGGAAAAAGACATCAACCTGGATATCGCCACGAAGGTCGCCGGCGACCTCGGTTCCCGAGGAGCCCGCGTGGTCATGACCCGCACCAGGGACGTTTTCCTTGAGCTGGACGATCGTGCAAAGCTGGCTGACCGACACCGCGCCGACCTGTTTGTCTCCATTCATGCCGACTCATCGGCCAAGAAATGGGTTTCCGGGACGGGCATCCACATTCACACGCGCGCCAACTACGAGACCATGCGCGTCGCCCAGTGCATCGCGTCGTCCTTCCGCCGTAACGGCATATCCTGCCGTGGAATCGTGCGCAACAACTTTCATGTCCTCCGCGAGCACAACAGCCCCGGCATCCTGATCGAATCGGGTTACATGAGTAATGCCACCGATGCCCAGCGGCTCAACGACGCCGCCTACCGCTCCAGGCTTGCTTCCGCCATCGCCGAGGGCATCGCCGACCATTTCTCCCGCTGATCTCTACGACGGGCTGCGAAAACGGGGACTGGCTCGCTCAACAACCTGTCTGGACAGAGATGACCCACAGACGGCAGAGCCCGCAGATCCGCGGCGCGTCCGAGGGAGCAGCGTGCCTGTCCCCGTTTTCGCGCGATGAGGCCGCCCAGAATCTCACAGACGCCGCTACGGCTTGCCGCAGATCGCCCTGACGACCGGGTCAATGAACTTCGGGTCCACCTTCTTGCGCACGGCATCGGCCGCCGGTTGGACGATTCCGGCCTGGATCGCCTCGTCACCGAGCCGGGCTTTCAGGTCGGCCAGCGCCTTGGCGACCGGATCGTAATAGGGCTTGTGGGCAATCATCCCGCGATTGTGATAACCGGTTCGCTCAAGCCACGTTCCGACGGCCAGCAGATAATCGGTCAGCTCTGCGGTCAGGGTGGCATGATCGGCGCTGTCGGACGAGGCGTCGGCGAACCGCAGGGCTCGGCCGTGGATCAGCAGCATGAAAGCCAAGTCTTCCAGGACGCGCTTCTGCCAGTTGCCGATGATCACTGCCAGGGGTCCGCGGGCCGTTTCGTCGGTCGACAGATCCCGAATCTGGTTCGCCAGCCCGAGGGATTCCTCCGCGTTCTCGCGGGTCAGCGACATCCAGCCCTGGGCGACGATATCAGCATCCCGGCAGACCAGCCCGCGAGCCAGCCTCGGAACGGCGCCGTCGGCCGGGTCGGTCGGGTCCTCGCCCCACAAGACCATTGAATAGGCAACGATATTCGGCAACTGCACGAGCGGCGTCTGGGCGTTGCCCTGGGCCGCTTGTAGACCATGATCGATCGGCCAGCGGGCCTCCCTCTTGAGCAGCTCGATCCGCAGATCGGTCAGCGGCCCGCACGGCTCGTTCTCAATCAGCCCGTATGGGAAGTGAATCGCCTTGTCTTTCAGCCCGTACTTCTCGCAGGCGGCAATGTGCTCGGGCCAGAAGACGGTTATCATCCACGGTGGCCGGACACGATCGACCATGCCGCCCACCGCATCGTCGATGTTCTGCGCGCGCGTGCCCGTACCCCAACTCATCCACGTCCAGTAGATCAGCGGTTGCTCGGCTGGACGCTTCCCATGCTTGTCGATCAACCCGCGGTGACCGGCCAGAATATCCACAAACGCAGACGCCGGGCTGCCCTTCCACCCGCCGGGGTCTGAGTCGATCACCGAGTAGCCGTCGGCATTGGGGACCGTGCGATACAGGTCGCTCCGATGCTCCAGGATTCTCTTGAGGTTGGCAGGGTCAGCCGGATCAAGTAGTCTCTCGAAATCGAAGTATTCCCGTTTCTCGATCGGCACGCCCCGCGAGTCCTCGGTGATGTTGTTCGGGCAGCTCACGACAAAACCCTTCATCCCCCGTTGCTCGTGCAGATAGTCGATGATCTCGGCGTATTTCTTCAGGTACGCTTCGTCTTCCTTCGACAGAGGGTGCGGCAGAAGCTCCATCATCGGCCACATCTGCATGCAGTTGAAACCCAGATGGGCCAGCAGGTCGACGTACCGTTTCCAGTCCTCCAGCGACCAGGTCCGCAGCGAGTAGGGGTTGTTGTAGGCCCAGTGCAGGTGGGCATACATGCTCCGGGTGCGGATCCGCGGCCGGGCCTCCACGGTCAGTGGAACATCGATGCGGACATCACCCGGACTCACCTGCAGGCGGCGAATGAGCGCAAGCACGCCGAATTTCAGCCCGGCCGGGTCCTCGTATGAGGCGATCGAAACCAGCGGAGCCGAATTCGGCGCGCCCTTTCCCTCCGCAAAGATGGCGAAGGCCTCGCCAAGCTCGGGCTTCTCGCGGAAGTGCGCCCCCTCGACCAGTTCTGTGGCCGTCCCGATCCCAATCCCGATGCCCGGCCGGTTCGGGATCATCGCTGTGCCGGGCTTGACTTCGACGACCTCCGGCCTGGCGCCTGTAAACATCTCGATCACCGCACCGAGGTCGTCCACCGCACGCCGCACGTACGCCGGCTGGCCTTCCACCAATTGAATGGTGCATCCTTTCAGCGACACCGTCGCCGCCTGCCCGGCGGACGCCGGCGGCGCCAGGGCGGCAACAATCAGCAAGACGGCGGACCCTGGCACGAAAACGCGGCTCCGGCTCAGACGAATCATCCTCATTCTCCTTGTGGAATGAGCAAGTTCTCTCACAATCGGCCGGAATCTTCAACTCCTGCTGAGCAGGCAGGGCGCGCGTTGCCCGCCACGGGCTCCGGCTCCCGCTGGCCTCACCGCGGCGATTTGTCCGCCGGCCGCCAGGGAAGGTCGCGCTTCATATGCCTCAGGTGCCCGGGCTCACGACCGTGAAGGTCAAGAGCGAACCTGCCGCATGGGGCGGTCGTTCGGAGAGCATCGGACTGCAATTGAAACGGGTGTAACTCGCCAAGCGCGCCGGCGCAACGTCCTATAATACAAGTACTTAGGAACGAATATCGTGCGACATGAGGAGGCGCTGCGGCCGGACCATCCGTCGTTGTGCGGGATGGCCGGCACTCGCGGCCACTGGGGTGGTAGGCAAGGAGTGGTACCATACGGCGAAAAAGGGCAGATTCTCGGAATTGAGGTAGGCGCAAGGGGGGGGGCGCTGGTATACTCCGGTTTGGTTCGGCCGCTCTTGCCGGGCGATGGTTTCACGGCAACGTCTTGTCGGGGAGAGAGACGCCTCCGCGGGACACAGAACACGTCGAAGGGAGAGAGATTCATGACAGGTTTCATTTTGCGCGTATTGGCATGTGTCATGGCAGTCGGCTTTCCTGCCGGCACGGTGTTCGCGGTGAACATCGAAACCGTGCCGGTGGGCAATCCGGGCAACGTCGGTGAGTTGTCCGGCAGCGGCGCGGGCGGTTGGGGGCCGGACCGCGTCTGCGGTGCGGTGGACTACACCTACAACATCGGTAAGTACGAGGTGACGGCCAGCCAGTACTGCGAGTTCCTCAACAAGGTTGCTAAGACGGACACGTACGGTCTGTACAACACGGTCATGGCGAATGCCCAGTATGGCAGCGGGATCAGCCGTAGCGGCTCTTCCGGCAGCTATACGTATACGGTCAACTCCGCCTTTGTGAACCGCCCGGTCAACTACGTTTCGTGGGGCGACTCGGCGCGGTTCGCGAACTGGCTGCACAACAACCAGCCGACGGGCGCCCAGGGCGCCTCGACCACGGAGCGAGGCGCGTACACGCTCGATGGGGCCACGAGTGATGCGGCCTTGTTGGCGGTCAACCGCAACAGCAACTGGAAGTGGGCGATCACCAGCGAGGACGAGTGGTACAAGGCGGCGTACTATAACCCGGCCACGAGCAGTTACTATGACTACCCGACCAGCAGCAATAACGTGCCAGGCCGCGACCTGAACGACGTTTCCGGCAACAACGCGAACTACTACGGGAATCCACATCCGATCCAGTCGCCGTACTACACGACGGTGGCGGGCGAGTTCCAGAACTCGGACAGCCCTTACGGCACGTTCGACCAGGGCGGCAACGTGTGGGAGTGGAATGAATCCGTGCTTTTCGGTTCGTATCGCGGTTTGCGGGGCGGGTCGGTCATCTGCAACGGCGGCCCCCTGCTCGCGTCGAATCGCCACGACCTCAACTGCAGCCCGACGTACGAGAGCTACTACCTCGGGTTTCGTGTCTCCGAGGTTCCTGAGCCCGCTATGATCGTGATGTTGTCTCTGGCCGGCGTGGGAATCTTACGAAGGAAGAGAGCGTAACGAGATTACCGTCTGCCCTGCCGAGCAGGAGAAGGAGCTGCCGGCGCTACACGAGGAACTGTCGGGCGGCACATATCGCCACGGCCCCTATCACTACTTCTGGATCCACGACCCGAAGGAGCGCCTGGTGGCGGCGGCCCCGTTTCGCGACCGAGTGGTGCATCACGCCATCGTGCGGGTCATCGAGCGTGCGGCGCTTCGACCGGCGGTATCGGCAATTGCGCTGAGAGGTAAATCACAAGCTGAGGGTGCCGGCGGACCTGACGGCGGGCTTTGCCCGCCACGGGCTCCGGCTCCCGCTGGCTTCACCGCTGCGATTTGTCCGCCGGCCCAAGCCAGAAGTCGTCGATCGCCGAGGTGATGTGCGCGAATCCATCACGGTACGGCATGTTGACGACGAAGTTCACGTGCAGGCCGACGCGATCGGTGCCCTTGGGCGGCTGCAGGTGGAAACGGGGGTTGTAGGCCGTGTCGGCGTTCTGATCGTAGCGGCCGACGGCGCCGGGGCCTCTGGGCACCGGCCAATCGACTCGGAAGCCGTCGGCGCCGAGCCGCTCGTTTCCCTTGAGGTACTCGACGACCAGCTCCACATAGCTGCCGACGATACGGAGCTGGTTGGCCTTTCCTCCATCTGCGATGTTCTGAATCCAGTTGAACATGAGCGTGAGCGGCGTGCCCGGCGGCAGGTCGTACTTGACGGACTGGCCGAAGGTGAACGCGTCCCTGGGCCAGCCGTCCAGGTAGGTGGTGTAACCGTAGGTCCACCGTGCCCCGTAGAACGGGCGGTAAGTGCCGTGGTCGAAGTTCTCACCGCAGGCGTTGACGATGTCGCGAGGTTTCATTCCGCTGCGCGGGAAGGGCCACGCGGCCGGCTGCGTCCAGCCCTTGAGCTCGCCTTCGCGGACATCCATCTCGAAGTTGCCGTTCATCAGCATGTTCGGAGCGCCCAGGACGGCGAAGTGTGCGTTGTCGATGGCGACTTCCGTATTGTACTTGCTCGGCTGCGACGCGGAGGCCCAGGTCGAAGCCCAGACACGCATGCGGAATCCTTTGGCCCCGGCCGGCATGATGCCGAACCCCGACACCTGGACGAAGGTGTTGCGTTCGCCGAAGAAATCCTTGGTGACGGCGTGGTGTTCGATGGCCTTGCTCTCCTGCCAGGTCGAGGGGTCCGCGTTATCGAAGAAGAGGATCTCCCACCCGCCGACCTCATCCTTGCGGTCCGGGCCGTTGTCATCGTCGTTTCCGCTGCCGGCCAGCCAGATCCAGGCTTCGTAGTACTGCTCGGCTCCAGTGAACAGGTCCGGCCGGGTGACATATTGGTCGAGAATGATTCGTCCCTTGTTCTGTTCCGGACCCATTCCATCGAAACCGGTCGTGCCCGGCGAGAACCCGAGAGGCCGTTCCCGAAGCATGTCGGCCGGGGCTGTCCACCTCCCCGCATCGAACACGACCGAGGCTTTGCCCATGGTGATCTCTTTCCAGGGGTCGTTCTCCGCAAGCACGTAGCAACCCTTGGGGTCGAGCCGGTACCCTTCAAAGCCCGGGTCCTGAAGTACGTTCTCCCAGGCCAGGGCGGATGGGCCGGTGCATAGAGCGAAAGCGGTATACGCGGTCAGAAGACGGGTGTTCATGCGGAATCTCCCATCACGCAACCAATACCTGACGGATTCTGTTCCGAGTTCGCGACTCCGGATGAAGATGCTACGGGTATCAGGCCCTCGCGTCCAGCACCAAGGGTAATCAGCGGAAAGCCTTGCGAACCAGATCGGGAAGCACGGTCGCGGCTGGGCCCGTGAGCGGGAAATCCGCATCCCCGGGCTCGATGCTCACATCGATCACGCGGGCCCCCACCGAGCGGGCGATGCCGGGAAGCATCGCCGCCGGCATCACCGTGGCCGACGTCCCGACCGTGAGCATGCAGTCACATTGCTCGGCCGCCTCCTGGGCCAGCGTCCAGGCAGGTTCCGCCATCGCCTCGCCGAACAGGACGATCTTTGGCCGGTGAATCGAGACCCCGCCCGGGCCAAGCATCGAATGGATGGCCCTCAGCGCCTTGGGCAGCACGAGTGTCGCCTCCCTTGCTTCGCGAAGTCTTTGGACGATCTCGCGGACCTCCGCCCGCGATAACAGACGCACAAACCGGCCGCCCAGTGTCACGATCTCGAAAATCGAGCCGTGCACCTCGTGCACGGTGGTGCTGCCGGCCGCCTGGTGCAGGCCGTCAACGTTCTGGGTGATGACAGTGACCGGAAGGTGCCTCTCCAACTCGGCGACGGCCAGGTGCGCCGCGTTGGGTGCCGCCACGGCGATCGGATCGAGCACCGCGATCAGGAAATCGGCGAACAATCGCGGATCGGCAACGGCCGTCTTGAGCAGACCGTCCCACGTGGCGAACCGCTCGGGCGAAAACCGCTGCCACAGTCCGTCGCTGTCACGAAAGGTCGGGATCCCGCTCTCCGCCGAAATCCCCGCCCCGGTGAAAACCACAACGTTCTTCGCGGCCCGAAGACACGCGGCAGCATGCTTCAGATTGTCGAGGCCAGATTCCATGTCCGGCCGAAAGCATATGACCGATGCGGTTGCGGGGCAATCGACCTGCTGGATGACTGTGCTTTTTTTTGCAGGCCGAGTGCCCGATTCTTGCAGGCGTCTGCAACGCCGATCTCTCTGTTCAGCTCGACATCATCTCGATCAGCACGTCCGCCGCCTGGGCGACGGTCTTGACGGTCTGGGCCTTCTCATCGGGGATGCTCACCTGGAATTCGTCTTCGAGCGTCATGACGTACTCGATGATGTCCAGGCTGTCGAAGTTGAGGTCGGCGAAGAAGTCGGTGTCGGCCGAGATTTCGGCCACGTTGACGCCCGCCTCCGCGGCGGCAAGCCGGCAAAGCCGTTCAATGATCTGTTCACGAGTCAGGGTTGTGGTCATCGGTTGTCTCCTTCCAGTTCGTTCGTTGCCGAGGCAGCCTCTGGCCTCTATTGAGCCAGTGCTTCCTTGATCGCCACGACGAGCTTTCGAATGGTCGCAAAATCGGGCGTCGTCTTGCCGCGTTCGATGCGATTGAGCGTCTCGATCCGGACGCCCGCACGGCGGGCCAACTCGGCCTGGCTCAACTCCGCGTTCTTGCGGCGGGCGATGAGATGCCGGGCAAGCTGTTCCCGATCGAGTTGGCCGACATCCGACCATTCATCAACCGGGCCGGGCGCCTCGCCGCCTTGTTCTGAGGCCTCAACGCCGCACCGGCGACAGAGCCGAAGCAGCAGATTCTCACGGATAACGGCGTAGCGAATCCCTTCCAGTTCCATCGTGGCGTAGTGTATGCGTTTGGTCGCGGTCCGAGTCATGAGGCCTCCTTCGCACATTCTGGCTATCCGAGGTCCATTATGCGCGATATTGGCTTTCATGTCAACAGAATTGTGTTGAAAATCAATTTTTGCCGAAGACGTGACGGAAAGGGCCACGAAAAGGCTTAAGGAATGCAGGACGGAGACTGGTCGTTCCGGTGAGGGTCGGCGGCTGAGGAATTGGACGTGATTGCGGCGCGGCCGACAGAATCGCTAGCCCTAGCGTGAAGAAGCAGCCGGGAGCAGGCGCTTCATGCCTGCGGCTTGCCGGTCGGCAACGGCGGGTTTGCCTGAGGATCGATCGCCGTCATTCCCTCAGCCGTCGCAGCGGCAAGCAACTCGGCATCAGACGCAATCACGCTGACCGACTCTTCCAGTTCCTTCCCTATCATGGCGGCGTACGCCACATGGATTGCATCCGCAGTGCGGAGGCGATGGCGGCGGACAAGCGTCTCCGCCTGCTCGAGGACGGTTGCGGAAACGCCCGCTTCGTAGATCGCTTCGCGGTCGCGTCCGATCTTGCCCAACACTGCGTCTGTCTCCGAGTCCGAGCGTCCGGCGCGGCGAAGGATCGCCGAAATGACCTCGATGTACCCCAAGCTGGAACACGCCACGGGCAAACGGGAGTTTCAGGAACCACGCATCCAGTCGCTCCCCGCCTCCTGCACGTAGCACTTGACCCACGCGCTGGCGTCGAGGTAGTGGAGGCTCATCGCCGATCCTCGATGAGGGTCTGGGAGACCGGCGGGTCACCCAGGTTCAGTGGCCTGATCTGCTCTTCGTTCCATCGCACCGGCGGACGGATGCCGGCCTTCAAAAGGCGTGCCTGTTGATCGGTTTCGGAGATCGGCTGAAGAGTGACGACGACATGCACGGTTTGGTCAGGCTGCCCCGTCGGCAACTCCAGACGAAGCACGCCATCCGGTCCGGTCTTCGCCGTTGTTTCAACCGTTCGCATGTTCGGTCTCCTTTGGACTGCAAGTATGTCACCTTGCCACAAGATCATTATATCCGATGCACACCTCATGTGGCTATGGTCCCGACTGCGCAGCTGTCAAGGGAGCGGCCCATCGGCGGGTGAAGACGGCATAGGCTTGCGGCCGGTCTCGGTCGCCGGGGTGACCTCGACCGTGCCCTTACCTGTCGGCGTATCGGCAACCGACGTCGTCACATGGCCGCACAGAGCCGTGGACATGGTCCCCAGGACTGACAACTGAGAACTGACAACTGACCACTCGGCTCACCCCGCCTTGCCTTCCAGCCGCGCCTGAGCCGCGGCCATTTCCTCGGCGGTGGGGGCCTTGCCGCTGCGGATCATGTCGATGAAGCAATCGAACAGGTAGGTGGCGTCGTGCGGGCCGGGGCTGGCCTCGGGGTGGTATTGTACCGAGAAGATCGGCAGGTCCTTGTGCGAGAAGCCTTCAAGCGTCTTGTCGTTGAGGTTTTCGTGGGTGGGCACGCCTCCGACTTTGACCAGCGAAGGCGTCTCGACGGCGAAGCCGTGGTTCTGACTGGTGATCTCGACCCGACGCGTGGCCAGATTTATCACCGGCTGGTTGCCGCCGCGATGCCCGAACTTGAGCTTGTAGGTCTTGGCCCCCAGGGCCAGACCGAGCAACTGGTGCCCGAGGCAGATGCCGAAGATCGGGGCCTTGCCGACGAGTCCGCGGAGTGACTTGATCGCGTACTCGAGCGGCTCCGGGTCGCCCGGTCCGTTGCTGACGAAGATGCCATCGGGCTTGTGTTCGAGAATGGCCTCGGCTGCCGTATCAGGCGGCACCACGGTTACCTCGCAACCGGCCTCGACGAGGTTGCGGAGAATGTTGCGCTTCATGCCGCAGTCCATGGCCACGATGCGATACGCGCCTGTCTTGCGGCGGTGATCCATGGCGAACTTGCTCTCGAAGCCTTGCGTCCACTTGAAGGCTTCTTTGGGTGCGACGCGTTTGACCATATCCTGACCGACGAGCCCCGACCAGTTGCGAGCCCGCTCGACCAGCGCCGCGTCATCGAGAATCTCGGTCGAGATCGACCCGCGAAGGGCGCCCTGGATCCGCAGCTTGCGCGTGATCGCCCGCGTGTCGACGCCTTCAATCGCGACAACGCCGTGCTTGCGGAGCCAGTCTTCCAGGGAGCCACCCGCGCGGAAGTTGCTGTGCCGCCGGGCCAGTTCCTTGATCACGAAACCTTCGACCTGCGGCCCGCGCGATTCGAGATCCTCTTCGGTGATCCCGTAGTTGCCGATCAGCGGGTAGGTCATGGTCACGATCTGTCCGCAATAGGACGGGTCGGTGATGATCTCCTGGTACCCGGCCATCGAGGTGTTGAAGCAGACCTCGCCGTCATGCGTGCCGTCGGCGCCGAACGCTTCACCGGCGAAGACGGTTCCATCCTCGAGGGCCAGTTTGCAGGGACGATCGGGCATTCCATGCTCCTGAATGGTTGTCCTGCGGCTTGGGCCGTGGGAAACGCGAATTCTGCAGGAGACTCGCTCCCCCGCTCCCAGAGCAATGGGCCAACCGAGGGGGGATTCTAGCAGGTCTGAGGCGTTCTTTGAAGATTGTCAGCTCGGCAAACGGTCATTGGGGTCCGTGACAGTCTGGGCGGCTCTTTCAGAACCCTGGGCGCGACAACCTTTTCCATCAAGGAGGCGAGGTGCACCGAGGACAGATCGTCTTGAGCCCCGTTTGACGGCGCTTACCCGCCGAAGGCGGGCTTCAGGCCAGTCCTTGTAGGACTGGTTTCGGGCGCCCACTCGTTCTCTCTCTTACTTTATTCTCCAGGCTGGCTTCAGCCAGCCTGGAGAGATGCTTGATGCAAAAGGTCGGTGAGCGAGGGGCCACACCACGTGGCCGCCGTGTGCGACTGCCGTTTCGGTAGTGCCCACGCCCCCCGCACTGCTCACAGAGCAGTGGCACACGGCCTCAGCACTGCTCAGTAGAGCAGTGGCACACGATGACTGCTGTTTCGACGGTGCCTGGTCCACCCGCCACTGCTCAATAGAGCAGTGGCACACGGAGACGACGTGCCGCTGAACAGGAGATGCAACCGGTTACTGCTGTTGTACTGGATTGGTCAGCCCTTCGAACAGGGCCGTCCCGATGCGGACCAGGGTGGCCCCTTCCTCGATGGCCACCTCGAAGTCGTTGGTCATGCCCATGGACAGCTCGCGGAACTCCGGTTTGACCACGCCCTCGTTCTTCATGTCCTCAAACAGCTCGCGGAGTCGTCGGAAATAGGAGCGGACCTCTTCGGCGTTTTCAACCAGCGGGGCCATGGTCATCAGGCCGACAATACTTACGCCGGGCATTTCGACGACCTGTTCGGCCAGGTAAGAAGCAGCTCCAACGGCGATGCCGTACTTGCTCTTCTCTCCCGAAACGTTGATCTCGATCAGGCAGGGAACGACACGGCCGAGTTTGACTGCTTCATTGCTGATTTCTTCCGCCAGGCGCAGGCTGTCCAACGAGTGGATCATGTCCACCCAAGGCAGCAACTGGCGAACCTTGTTCCTCTGCAGATGGCCGATCATGTGCCAGCGGGGCGTCGCTGGGCATGTGCCGGGCTCCAGCGTCCGACGGCGGGCAAGGTGCTCGTTGATCATCCCGGCTCGCTTGACCAGCTCTTGGACGCGCCGCTCGCCCAGATCGACCATGCCCATCTCGATGACCGCCCGGATCACGTCCACCTCGACCATCTTGGTGACGGCCACAAGGCGAACATCCCCAGGGTCGCGGCTGCTTCGATGGCAGGCCGCCTGGATGCGGTCGCGAACGCGTTTGTAGTTCTCCGACAGCTTGCGTTTCATGGTGCGTTGCTGCAGCTTACCCCAACGAGCTTGCCCGAACGTCGCCATTATACCCCCGGCAGACTGTTTTTGAGATCCTGATTGGCCCCGCGGGGTCGCCGGGTCCGTGACAGTTCAGGCGAGTGCCACTGGCGGCTTGCCCGCCAGTGCAGGCCTGAGAAACAGAAGACACTGGCAGACAAGCCGCCAGTGGCACTCGTCCACACTGCTCAGCCCCGGCCGACGCCTCGTCGGTCATTCTGCCCCGCAAGCCCGCCTCTCGCCTTTGGGTTGATCCGTCCAACCGCACCGAGCATGATAGTCGGCATGCTGACGATGGACGACGTTCTACTGCCGCCGCCGGGGATCGGCGAGGTGATCGATTTTCGCGCGATGTTCGGGGACAACCGGCCGATCGAGATGGAAATCGGGGCCGGCAAGGGCGGGTTCCTGCTTAATCGCGCCCGAGCTCTGCCCGACACGGGCTTCCTGGGAATTGAATGGGCCAACAAGATCTGTCGATATGCGGCTGACCGGATGGTTCGATGGGGGGTGACGAATGTTCGTCTGATGCGCGCGGACGCCGGTCATCTCGTTGCACACAGCCTGCCGGCCGAATGCGTGACCATCTTGCACATCTACCATCCCGACCCCTGGCCCAAGAAGCGGCACCACAAGCGACGACTGATTCAGCCGGGCTTCATCGCGGCGGCCGTCAACGTGCTCGTACCCGGCGGTCGGATCGCCATCCAGACCGACCATGCCGACTACTTCGAGCAGATCCGGCAGGTGGTCGCGGGCGAACCGCGACTGATCGAGGTCCCTTTCGACGTGCCCGAGGCCGGGGTTCAGGAAGGCCGCGTCTCGACCAACTACGAGATCAAGTACCTGCGCGAAGGTCGCGAAATCTACCAGCTCGCAGTGATGAAGCAGCCCTGATGATGGTTCGCGATCGAAAAAGGGGACATTCTACTTTTCCAGGAAAAGTAGAATGTCCCCTTTTTCTCTACCTCGGCTCGGTCAGCGTGATCGCGCGAAGCACACCCTTCACGGAAGCCGTTATGCAGGCCAAACCGTGATACCCAGCCCTTCGAGAGCCTGCCGGAATAGATCTTCGTTCTCGACCGTAAAACCGATCCGACAGACCTTGTCCTTTGGGTGCAACATGAAGATGCTCTTTCGCCAAGGCCGCGACCAGTCGAGAGGAAACCAGGTTATGAAATCGCTCGTGCCCCAGACCCGCCAGCGCCCGGTCCCCAGGCGAGCGGGGCGGACTTCAATACGCTCCACCTGGGACAACGGCACGGTCTTTGAGCCAAACGGAAAGTAGTAACGGTGGAATCGGATAGTCGAAACCGTGAGTTCCATCAGCCCGTCTGCGTAGACAGGCTCTTGTCCGGATCGCCACGAGCCGCTCATCGCGAACACACCTCCAAAGAGAGGAAGTAATCACTCTACTTACTGTCGGATGTGCATCACGGCTTTCTTCACTCGTTGTGCGAGGCCGTTGCTTTCACTGTTCGGATGAATTGCCCGGGATTGATGATTCGAACCTTGCCTTCCGTCATGTAAGCGGACTGGAGCAGGGCGTCCCGTATCTGGCTGGCGGTCAGATCTGGCTGGAGTTGCCATCCCAACGCAAGCAGGCCTGCGCAATACGGGATTTACCAACTCAGACCACCACGTCCGCAGTACTGATACGAGCACTTGCCCTCGTCATATTCCTCGGCTGTCGTCCGCGGCGAGCAGGGGACAAGCAGGTGATCAGAGAGGAAACGCCCGGGCAGGCCTGGAAAACCAGGCCGACATTGGGCCACGGTTTCCGGATCGGCCGCGTCGTAGTAACAGGGACCTATGAAGCCTCGATGTTGCGTGCAATCCAACACCAGCATACCGGCGGCTTCGGCGCGAGAACACTCTTGGTCCCACGCTTCCCGGTTCTTCTCGAACGGCGAGCCGGGCCCGGAGGGCGCTGCCGAAATCGACACGACTCGGATGTGGCTGCCCTCGGGCAGCTTCTTGTTCTGCTCGAGCAGCCAATCGAGGGCTTTGGCATAGTAGGCCGCATCCTTTTTCCAGGATGGTGCCGCAACGTAGTAGACCTTCGCACCGGGTGCAATCCCGCACTGGTTCCCGACGAGCAGACTGGCAACAGCCGGCCCATGCATGCTCGATTCACTTCCGCAGCCGACGTCGTGATACGCGGCGATCTTGCCGGCAAACTCAGGATGGTCCTGATAGAGTGGCTGATCGATGATACCTACGCTGATTCCCTTTCCCGTGATTCCCTGGCGATGAAGCTCGTGGATGCCGAGCCCTGGATTCCTGGCATCGCTCAGCAGCTTCCGCGGATCGCACCCCGCGGGCATCCTGGTCGCCTCGGGCCAGACCGTCGCCTCGTTGAAGGTCAACGTTGCCGGGAGGCTTGGCCGCCGTGACAGATCCAGGCCACTCATGTCTTTCCATCGGACGTCGTCGAACTCCTTCACCGAGGTGATGCGACGAACCTCCTGAAAGGATTGCCGACCCTGTGGCTGCGTCTGACTGGAGGACCTCGTCAGGACGTAATACGAAGGCTCCTGACCGCGCTCGGTCACGTCCCCAGACAACCAGGGCAGGAAGAGGTAGGTCAGGCCATCTATGCTCTTGACGTGATACTGGTAGCGCGTCCGGCCGTTCGTGTGTGTGACCCAACCCTGCTTCCATGTCCAGCCCAAAGACATCTTCCCGCTTTTGAAGAACTGGACGTCTTTGAGAAACAGTTCCCCCTTCCACTGCTTCTGCCCGGGCTCGAACTCCCGGATGTCTCCGACCAAATCGACGCTCTGCCAGCGGCCGATCGGGCTTGTGTCCTTGGCAGCCGACCGGTCCGACGGGGCGGCTTGCCTTTCGTCGCTCCTCAAGTTGGATTGGGATGACTCAGTCAGTTGTCCCTGCGAATCAGTCGTGGCGAGACATCCGACGACGAGTAGGAGAACCGCGCGTAGCATCGACGTTGTGGAAGAGTGGTCAGACGAAGCGATCATGGGACTCCTCTTTCTGGCACGAACCTGACTCTCAGGAGCCGGCAAGCCCTGCAGAACGGCTCTTGTCATGGTAACCCGTGGGGATACCCAGCGTCCACCGCAGAAAACGAGGCCGAGAAGCCGCCTGGGCACGTATGAGTGGGATCGTCACAGAGTGCAGGCCTGTCAAGAAACTCGAAAGGAGGTGGGTGCAATGGGAGGCGGGCGCTGGTATAATGGTAGAACCCGCCGGGCGGCGTAGCCGGGCGAAAGCCAAGTCGAAAACCTCGGCTCAGGGTGGCGCGAACGGCAACCCTCGTTGAGCGCGCGGTGGCACGTCAAATCGTAGAGGAGCAAAGAATGCACAAGAGCAACATGCGTCAAGAGTGGCTTTTTCCGGCCAATCGGTCTTCTTCCGGAGTGATGCCCGGCTCGTGCATGCGCCTCGGGTGGGCGTTGCTGTGGCTGACGGGCGCCATCCTGGGCGGTCCAACGGCGGTCCTGGGGCAGTCGGCCGGCAGCCGGGATCTGACCTTCGGGAGCAACGGCTTCAGGACCATCACGTTCGGCGGCGCTTACGACGATATCGAGGGCATGGCCATCGGGCCGGACGGTAAGATCGTCGCCGTCGGCACTGGAGGCAGCTCGAACCGCTTCGCCGTGGCCCGCTTCCACGCCAACGGCTCGCTTGATACCAGTTTCAGCGGTGATGGTAAGTTGACTATCGACGCCAGCGGCGGTGCGGGCGGCGTGGCTGTGCAGAGCGATCTCAGAATCCTGCTGGGTTTGCCCTTTTACGGGACGCCGAGCGGGTTTCGTGTGTGCCGCCTCAACGTGGACGGTAGCTTCGACACCACCTTCGGCAACGGCGGCTGTTCTGTCATCGCGACCGGCACGCAAGCCCGCGCACAGACGCTCGTTGTGCAGCCCGACGGCAGGATCCTCGTCGGAGGCTACGACTACATCAACGGCGGGTGGGATTGGGTGATCGTGCGTTTCAATGCTGATGGGACACCCGATGACTCCTTCGGCGTGAATGGGCGGGTGGTTACGAACTTCGGTCGTCCAGCCATCGCCAGCCCTATCGACAATCTGTTAACGCTGATCGTGCTGCCCGACGGCAAGATCCTCGCCGGGGGCAGTACCTCGACCACCACGCAGATGAGCACCGGCAACCGCATTTACGCGATGGCGCGTTACGAGCCCAACGGCGCCCTGGACGCCACCTACGCCGACGGCGGCCAATACGTCTTCACCTTCTCTACGACCACCTTCCAGACCGAAGCCGTTGCGGATCTTGAGCTCTTGCCCGATGGCAGGATTCTGGCGTGCGGCGGCGGGGGCTTGGCGGATTCGACGGTGTTGCGCTTCAACCCCGACGGCCTGCTCGACACCACCTTCGGCAACGGCGGCCAGGTTGTCATCGAGATGATCACCTCGAACAACGGTTTCAGCGACCTGGTGGTTGACGGCGCCGGCCGCATCATTGTCGTGGGCTGGGCCTACTACACGAGTAACGCGACCTCGCACGCGACGATGGTGCGCCTTACCGGTGAAGGTGCGCTGGACCCGGCGTTCAGGAACGGTGGCAAAGTCATCGAGTACTTCGGTACCTCCGACGAAAGTGCCAGTTCGGTCCGGCTCACATCGGACGGGCGGATCCTCATGGGCGGCGACACCGGATACGCGAACGCTCAGGGCAACTGGCTGTTGGCACGATTCTCCAACGGGACGCCGGTATCCCTGCCGGGCGGACCGTACGACGTGCCTGCGGCCGGAGAGATCACAACCATACCGTTGGATGGCAGCGGCTCCTATGATCCCGACGGCGGCATCCTGACCTACGCGTGGACGTCCGATTGTGCCGGCGCCGCTTTCGACGACCCCGCCCGTCCGTCGCCGATACTGACCATTGACACTCCCCGGGGCTGTCCGGTGTCCTGCACGGTCACGTTGACGGTGACCGATGGCCTGGAGTCGCACAATGCGGCTGCGCCCGTGAACGTCCTGGACGCCTCCGCCCCGGTGATCGTCTGCCCCGGCGCTATCTCCGTCGGCGGGCCAGAGCTTCCGGTTGCGGTCAGCTATGCGGCAACCGCCGAGGATGGGTGCGGCCCCTCCCCCGAGGTATCCTTCAGCATGCCGTCCGGATCGAGCTTCGAGCGCGGCCTGACCACCGTGACCGCCTCGGCGACGGATGACGCCGGCAATTCAAACACGTGCAGCTTTGACGTGATCGTTTCGTGCTTCAGCGTAAACAGGCTTTCAATGACTCTGAGCGACGGGCAGGTCACCGGCGTCTTGGCGAAGGGCTCGTTCGGTCCGGCGGTGCCCATTCACCTGGCAACTGACGCGGTGACGCTCGCGGTGCGCGACGATCAGGGATTCGAGGTCAGTGTGACCATCCCGCCGGGATCGTTCGGGCAGTCCGGGGGCAAACCCGGGACGCAGCGGTATGTCTACGCCTCACCGCGCGGCAGCGTCCCGAAGATCCGGGCCAAGCTGGACCTCGCGACCTGCAGCTTTGAGGTCGGCGTCTCGAAGCTTGCCTCCGCCGGCCTGCCGGTCTCGCAGGTCACGGCCAGTCTCAGCGCAGGGGTCAACACCGGCGATCATTCGGTGAATCTGCGCCCGAAAGGCAAATCGCTCACGTATCGAGGGCAGCCGGCCGTGGACTGCTGCGCGCCCTGATCGTAGCTCGCCTTCTTGGGGAAAGGGTGAGTTGGCGGGCACCCTGACCCCCGAAATGGCCCATTCCGCGGGCAGCGACACGCACGGCAAGCGCCGGTTTGGCCCGCGTGACCTGGAAGAATGTAAAGCGGGGGCACGTGCAAGGGAGTGTCGTCGCCGGTACAATGATTGAACACTGCCCGGTAGTGTGGCCGGGCAAGGTCAACCGGTAAATGTCGGTTGGCGATATTCTGACCGCCAGACCCGGAGGGGTTCGTCTGTGGCGTGGGCGGGATCGAAACGGCCATGTGAAGGGGGGCTCGATGACGAGGTCATGCAAGAAATGGGTCGTGTTCTCTCTGCTTGGGCTGAGCGTATTCCTTTTTGGCCAGAGCGGGGGATCCTGCACGCCGCAGCCAGCGGAGCAGACGAACTTGACGATACGTATCGCCGGCCAGGGAAGCGTCACCATCGAGCCGCCAGGGGCTACGTACGCCACGTCGGAAACCCCGAAAACGGTGGCTTACAATCCTGGAGACGAGGTCACCTTGACCGCGGCCGCGGACGAGGGTTGGTCATTTGATCATTGGGAGGAAGACCTCACCGGCAGTGACAATCCCGCAACACTGATCGTGGACGGCAGCATGCAGGTGACCGCGGTGTTCCTGTCTGACGGGACTGGCTGCGCTGACGGTGATAGCGATGGTGATGGTATCTGTGATGATGAGGACAACTGCCCAGATACCTACAACTTCGATCAGGCCGACAGCGATGGAGACGGCCTGGGTGATGCATGTGACAACTGCCCGGGTGTGTCTAACCCAAGCCAGAGCGACAGCGATGGGGACGGCACAGGCGACCCCTGTGACGACAACTACCAGGCAACGGGAACCTGCGGCGACTGGGAGGGCACCCTCCGCCTCAACTGGCGCACTCAGGGAGCCTGGAGCAGAACGACAACCAGTGATTCGGGCGATTGGAGCGAATTAACCAAGACTCTCCAAATGTCCCGCACACTGGACCTTACGCTGATCATGTTGGACGGGGTCCCCAACATCAGCCGGGAACTGCTTGGCTATCCGAGCGGCATCAGCATTCCCATTGGCGTTCGAGGTGCCTACGAGTTCCATCAAGATATCTATGAGCAGGTCGTCGACCACTTTCCGCCCTCGGAAGACAAGCCGAATGGCTGTCACCTCACTTTCGAAACGCAAAACACCATCGACCACAGCTTTGCTGTGACGAGGGCCGATCTGGGGCCCATAGAGCGTACCGATGGTGACTGGATGGACGAGCCCAACATGGCTTCGTTCCCAGTCGTCATTCACGTCGACGTGTATCGGCAGCTCTGGATGACGGGGACCAGCATAAACAGTCTCACCGAAGACACCTGCGACGGAGATTCATACGAAAACACCTACGAATGCGGTTACTTCTTCGATTCTGATACCTTTGCCGATCTTCAAGGAACCTACTACAAGGACCCCGAAGGCTGGGACCGCATTGAAGCCTCCTCCAGCGAGACCAGGACGTATGACTGGGATGCCCCCGCCCTCTCTCCGGTTCAAGACACGATCGAATGGACGCTGATCCTGACGCGCACGCCGGGCCAAAGCGATGCGGACGAGGACATGGTCTGCGACGGCACGGACAACTGCCGATACGAGCCGAATGGTGACCAGACCGATTCCGACAACGACGGGGTCGGAGATGCGTGCGCCCTGGCGCCACTGTAAGACTGACCACGCGTTCTGGAATTGCCTTGGAGCAGCCAGCATCGAGTGTTTCCTGGGATCATTTGCAGGGGATCATTTGATCAGCCGAACATCCGCCCAGTCGGCCTGATCGCCGATGTCGAGATCCTCGCCGTACTCCACGACAAGGTGAATCTGGCGGGCTCCTTCGATCGTCGCCAGCAGCGGGCGGGGAGCGTCACAGCCGGTCACCGGGCCGCTGTTGAAGACCTCTTTGCCGTCGGCCAGCACGCGGAAGATGACGTTGCCCTGACTGCCGACGGCTTCGTCGATGCCGATGGTGGCCGCCAGTTGGCGGAAGCCCTGCGGGACGTCGTACGTGAGCACGGAGCGCGAATGCACGCCGATGCCTTGGTCGAATGATTGGTCGCCGATGCGCATCGGCCGATTGGCAACTGAGCGATTCACGCGATAGGGCCACCGGGTTGCACCGAACGGCTCAAACTCGTACTTGGCCGGGGTGAGATCGCTCAGGAACAGCACGCGGTCGGATCGAAAGCGGATTTCACTCATCTGCTCGATAGGCAGACTCAGCACAGTACCCATGTTCAGTCGCAGACGCAGCGAATCTGCTTCGATGCCCACGATCTGGCCTGCCCATGTGCAACCATCGCGCAGCGAGCAGATGGCTTGGGCGGGAGGCGGCGTTGACCGGCCGACTGCCATGACCACGGCGAAGGTCTTCTGGACCGCGAACGGGACCGATCGATCGCGCCAGCGGAAAGAGCCACCATCGGCGCCGAGCGATTCCAGGGCGCCTCTCAGGGTGGTGACGCGATCGTTTCGGAACAAGAGAAGCTGATCCTCGTCCGGCTTCCTGTCGGCCCATGCCTGGTCGAAAGCACCCTGCAGAGCCTGGTTCTGGGCGCCGGCCTGACAGATCGCCGCCAGAGAAGGGAGCGGCACGGCCAGCGACTTGGTCCAAGGCGTCTCCAACTCAAGCCGGTCCGAATTGCCGCCCAGCAGCCGTGCCCACACATGACTGCCATCCTTCAGCCGCACGAGCAGCGGCAAGGATTGGGGCTGCGAGGCCGGAGCGGTTTGCGAGGCCTGCCATCTCAGCGACAGCAGCTCGTCAAGTCGGAGCACCTTCGTCGATCCGCCGGCTTCGATGCGAATCTGGCCCTCCCCGCCCGGGCCTGACCAGCGGCCTTCGATTGTCTGCCCATCGGTGGTGACGCCCCGGACCGCCGATGCAGGCGGAACCGTTGCGAAAAGAAATGCGACCAGAAGAACGGTCATTCAATTGCTCCAGAGGCAGGCAAAGCCTGTCTTACTCCGCTCGGCCCGGAATCCTCGACGCAGCAGGCCCCAGAACGGATTCTGGGGCCAGCGGGGCCGCTCCCGAGGCGGGCAAAGCCCGCCCTACTCTGCTCAATTCCCAATTCTCAATTCTCCATTCCTCAGCGTTGCGGAGCGCAACGCTGAGGCTATTCCTCCTTGGCCAGTTGCCTGTAGTACTGCTCGACGAGCTGTCGGTACTGGCTGGGGAAGTCCTTTCCGATCGATTGCAGAATGCGTTCTCGTTCCTCGGGGCGCATGTTGCCCCACGTCTCTCCCGGCCGGGCAATCGTCGCTGAATGCTGCTCGCCGGGACCGCCTTGCGAAGGGGAGGCGGTCGATTCCCTGGCTGGCTGGTTGGGCTTGCGCATCGCGGTGGCCATGTTTTTCCGGCAGAGACGGCATCCCTTGCCGCCGCACGCCTTGCACTGCCCTTGTTGCTGCTCTTTTTCCTGTTCCTCGCTTTGTTTGATGAGCCGGTCGAGGATCTCAACGGCCTGTCGCTGGTTCTGCTGCGTGATTGCATCGGCCTTTCCGGTATCGAGACGTTGGCCGGCCTCTGACATCAATGATGAGACGTCGCGCAGGTCCTCGGAAGGCCGCGTGGCGGGGGCCGAGGGGCGTGAGGCGAGGGGTGAGGGTTGCGAGGAGGGCGTGTCGGTTGATGCGGTTCTCAGACACAACACGACTGTGAGAAGGATGAGGGATGAAGGATGAAGGATGAAGAACAACGTGCGGCGACTGACGAAGGACGCACGACGAGCATCTTGCCGCCCGCCATTCGCAATTCTGCATTCTCCATTCATCATTTCTTCTCCGTCCATTTCTCGTGCATCTGCCTGGCCAACTCTGCCAGCTCATTTTGCCGCGTCGACAATCGGCGCATTTCATCCTGAAGATCGGATGCGGCGGCCGGGTTCTTCTCGATTGCCTCGCCGGCCGTGGCTGTTCGCTCGTTCAGCCGTTGCTGGCAGCTCCGCAGAAGCTTCAATTCGGCCGACGGGGCCACGAGCGGCGGGTTGCATCCCTGGCCGCCGCCCGAGCCCGATCCGCTGCCAGGCGGCGGGTTCGCGGCCGCCTGCTTTAACGAATCGATCAACTGGCCCAGCGTCTCGGCAATCGCGGCTTCAATGTGTTGTGTGTCAGTGCCGGTGTCCTTCTTCTGAAGCCTGGCTGCCACGCGTTCCATGTCGTCGCGGACCTGTCCCATCACCTGCGGAAAGACCACGGTTGTGCCGTCGGCCTTGAGCAGCCGCAGCACCTGGCTCGTCTGGTCGGCGAGAGTCATCTCGTCGTTGCTCAAGCCGGTCAGGGTCAGTTCATCCGCATGGGTCCACTGCGTGCGCCCTTTCTCATCGAGTGCCTGCGTATCCCGGTTGATCAGCAGTTGCCTGTCGAGCATGGCCTGCAGCAACGCCTGCAGTTGCCGCTGCGTCTGATCCCGCTGCTCCTGTTTGAGTTGCTCGATGGCCTGTTCCAGGTCCTCGATGGCCTGCTCAAGCTCATCCTCAGCCTGTTTCTGGCTTTCGGCGCCTTGTTCAGTCTTCTGTTGTCCAAGCTCCTGAGCCGCAGCTTTCATGTGCTGTGCCCCACGTGCGACATGCTCGTTGCCGGGGTCGGGCGGTCTGGCCGGCTGGGTCTCGGTCTTCCGGCCGGACATCTTCTCTCCAAGTTGGGCTGTCTTCTCGCCAAGCTGTTTCTGGGCTTCAGCGGCTTCGGCGACCGCATCGAGCTTCTGTTGTTCTTCGAGAAGTCGACGCACCTCCTCTTTCAGGGCCTCCAGCCGTGCAATCTCTTCCTGTCGTTGACGGCTGCTGTCGGGTTCCTCGAGCAGCACCTTGAGCACATTCTCCAGGTCGCGCACGATCTCGATCTGCTTGTCGGAAGCGCCGGCCAGGTCTTCGTCGCTCAACAACCGAATCGTCGCATCCATGTTGCGGCGAATCAGCAACTCGCGGGCTTTCTTGAGGGCCGCTTCGAGCTTAGCGGCCTGTTCGGGCTCGCGATCCGAAAGCTGTTCAATGAGCCGGAACATGCGGTCTTCGAGCTGGATCATGCGGTCGCGGACGATCTGCTGCTTGGTGGCCAGGGGGCTGGCGGTTGCATCGGTTTGGATGGTCGATAGAGGCTCGGCAGCCACCGCCAGCGCAGCGGGCAGGAGAATACAGAACAACGGGGCCAGCAGGCGCCCCAATGCCCAATGCCCAAGCCCCAATGACCAGTGAAATCCGAATGACGAAGCCCGAATGGGCGAAGCAGCCGCGGGCCACGGGCATTCGTGCATTCGTGCTTGGTCATTCATTGGGCATTGGGGCTTGGACATTGGTCATTCCCTACTTCGCCGGCTCAGTCGCCGGGACAGTTCCCAGAATGTCCCGCTCCAGCGTCGTTTCCGTTTCCTTGCCGATATTGCGCTGCATATTGAGGACGTCACGCAGCAGAATGACGGCCTCTTCGAGCTTCTCCCATTCTAGCATCCGGGCCAGGATGTTGTTCATCTCATCGCGGATGGCTGACTGGGTGTCGCGGGCCCCGCGGACCAACTGCTCATCGTCCTCGCCTGCCAGCCGGTCGATCATTTCCGCGACGGCCGGCATTTGCTCTCGCGACAGGCCGCGGAGCGGCTGGGCCACGCCTCGACCGAGTCGCTCCTCCACGGCCGGGCTGGAGAGGGCATTGACCCGCATCTCAGATAACACCTGCTCAAACTGCCTGGCCACCGTGGCGACCTGGCTGGCCTGGTCCCGCTGACGGCGGGCCAACTGGCGCAGGCGCTGGCTGCGCTGCCGGCGGTCGGGCTCTGTGGCGGCCGGCGCCTCGGCCGACAGCAAGTCGGAGTACAGCTCTTCCTGCCGTCGCAGGTAGCGTTCGAAATCCTGCCGATACTCGTGCTGCCGGCGGTTGAGCTCGGCGGCGAGCTCCTCTCGACTGACGATGCGGAACACGGCCGGCGTCGATTTGCCCACATTCGGCCCGGCGACATCGTCGAAGTCCGCCGCCTCCGCCCAGATGCTCAACCGGTCGCCCTCGGCCAACCCGTGATTGGCGACCGACCACTCGATCGAGCGGTTGAAGGTCTTGGAGAACCGCTCAAAGCCCGGCAACGGCTCCACAGTACCCTTGTCTTCCGACTTGCCGGAACTGAAAACGACGGCGGCGCTCGCCAGACCGTAGGTGTCACTGAACTCCATGTCGATCGGCAATACGGCCTGCGGAGTAATCATCTCGCCGGCACCTTGAATCCTCATCTTGACGACGGGAGCCTGATCCGGATCGACCCGTACGACAAATCGCGTCAGCGGCACGCGCGGGCTGATGTTCGTCAGACCGGTCGTGCCGGTCAGCTCAAAGTGGTAGGCCGCCGAGGCCGTCGGACGATCGGCTGCCCTGAACTCCCGTTCGCCCAGACGTTCCGCGGGTCCAAGCACGGTCTGCCTGCCGCCGACGTCACGGACCAGAATCGCTGAGGGAATCGGTTGATCCGCCTCGATGTTCAAGCGAATCTCGCTGCCAACCAGTGCTTCAGCCACGGTCTGCCCTTCTCGCAGCTCGTATGAATCGAGCCGCGTGTAGCCCGGCGGGGCGATCCCGATTCGAGCACGAGTGATACTCGGGCGGTCGATCACCTCAATCGTGAAGGGGTCCGTTTGCGCGTCGCCCCCGACGATCCGGCAGGTCAGCGTCTCCGTCAGGTGCTCGAACGTGTGTGTGAATCTCACCGGCTGGCCGCGAACCTCCGGCATCTGAGCCTGGCCGCGAAGGCTGCCCGTGCCCTGGTAGTGAATGTAGGCCTGTCGCGGAGTTTCGTAACCCGGTGCGACGGCGGCTGCGATGGTCGCGTCATCTCCGCGCGGTACAACCAGCTTGCTGTCGGTCAGCCCCTCGACAACCAGACGGTTTCTGAAGGGCCATTCAGCGCTCTTCAGCAGGACATTTCGCTCAAACCACAGTCCCATGGTCGTAGGAGCCACCAGCAGCAGCCCCGCCATGCCGACAAAACCCGCCAGCCCGAGCGCTGCCTGCCGAGCTGCTCGTTGGTGATTGAGCGAGTCGGTGAACCGCAATTGCGATGCAGCGATGTCCGCCTCCTCGATGACCTTGTCGATGAGTGCGGCCGATCCGCGGGTTGCCGCGGGCGGGTTCGGGGCAAACTCGGCCGCGGCGATCAGCCGGCCGCCCAGTTCCGGGTGCTTTCGCTCGATGATCGTCGCCAGATCGGCCCTAGCGAGGGACCCGGCCAGCGGCCGGATCAGGTATCGCCAGGTCAGCCACCCGAGAATGCCCAGTATCGAGATCGCCTGAACCCACCGCATGCCCGCATCAAGCCGGAAGGTATGATCGACCGTCAGCGTGATCAGCACGGCCGCGAGCAGCGCCGGGCTCACCACCGCCAGCCCGTCCACGAGAAGATACAGGCGAATGCGCCGTGCCAGCGTCTCCAGCCGCCCAAGCGTGCGTCGCTTGAATCGCAGTCGAACAGACTCACTGACGCTTGCAGACATCTCGCAGTCGCCTTTACAGCAGATTGAAGGCCTTCCGCAGGGCCCACTCCGTGCTCAGCACTATCACCACCGCGAACAGCGTCCACCAGCGGTCCCACAGCGGTACTGGCCGCCCGGTGGTGACCATGCTGACCGACTTGGCCGGAATCAACGATGGCAGTCGGTCGATTTCGTCAAGATACAAAGACCTCCCACCGGCAGAGCCCGCCGCCAGGTTCTCGAGCGATTCGCGGTCCAGCGCTGTCCGGCGGAATTCCAGATCGGATTGCCCGACGCGCAACTCGCCCCGAATCGTCGTTGTGCCCTCGCCGCCTTCATCGGGCAGATCGATCCGCAGCTCATGAATTCCGATTTGCGTGGGCGTCAGCTCCCCGTGGTACCAGCCGGGTCGATCGGGCTGAGCCTTCAGGACCACCGTGTGGTCGGGCATCCCTTGAGCCTGAACGGTCATTTCAACCGTGTCCCGCCCCAGCGGCGAAAACTTCGAGTCCAGCAGCCTGGCCTCAACGCCGACCGCCTCGCCTGCCGAGCACTGATCCTTCTTGAGCTGAATCAGCCCGCGTTTCTGACCGCCCAGCAGCTTGCCTTCAACAAGGTGGCGGATCAGCGTGATCCAGAACCGGTTGAAGTATCGATCCCCCGCGCGCCGCCACCGCCACGTGTCGCTCCAGGCCATGAAAGCCGTTCGCCCCGCCCCCACAAACTGGGTGGCCAGCAGCACGTGCTGCCCGGCGGCGTTGCGCATCTGCGGGTTCGAGTGGCGCAGCAGCACGGTGGCCACCGGTTTTTCGCGGCTGACCGGATAGTGCCAGTATACCCCCGGCAATTGTGACCACGTCTGGGCGTTTTCTTCCGGGCGATCACCGATATTCAAGAGCGGATGCCCGCTGACCTGCGGAGGTATCGCCAGCGGCCAGGCGGTCTGCTGAAAGTAACCCAGTTCATTGATGATCAGGTCGGCCTGACTTGAATCGATCACGACCGGAAGCAGGTCGAGCAGCGGCTTGGCCGCCGTCTCGCGGGCCAGTTGTGAAGTGTTCTTTCGGCCGGCCACAAACACAAGACCCGTTCCCGCCTGGCTGACCAGTGTTTCGAGCGTCCGGCTCCACTCGGCGTCGATTTCCTCCGGCCGCGGGTCCATCAGGATGATGCAGTCGTACCCGGCCAGCTCTTCCTGCTTGCGAGGCAGGTGATCGATGATCGTTCCGCCGTCACGGACCGCCTCTTCGTCGGCCGATTGCAGCCAGCAGCTTACATCGACCGTCGCATCGCGCGTCAGCAACCGCGACAGGTAGGTGTATTCCCAACTCGGGGACCCTGCCACCAGCAGAACGCGCATCTTTTTCTCCAGCGCCCGCACGCTGGTCTCCCGCTGGTTGTCCTCGGAGATGATTTCGCCGTCGACGGGTTGGATTCGCACGGCCAGCCGCGTCTGCACGGAGCGGACAAGCTGATGGTCGAATGTGACCGGGTTCACACGATCATCGGGCCCGACCGCAATCGTGCGCGTCGCGACAACGATCGGCTGCGACGCATCCGGCAGCCGCTGCAGCAGCTCGATTGTCAGCGACTGACCGGCGAGGCCTTGAGTGGTGATACGGGCCGTGATCTTGAACGGGTCATTGACGAAAATGCTTGGCGGGGCCTCGATCGCGGCGACCGCGGCATTGCGCGGCGGGGCAGGGTCGCCGACACCGACGGTGTGGATGGGGAACCGCTTGGCTCGGGCGTAGCCGGCGACGGCATCCACCGCCTCACCGGTGTTGAACTGTCCGTCGGACACGACCACGACCGCCGAGACCGGTCGCCCGCCCTGGGATTCAACTGCCTGTCGAACGGCCGCCCCGATATCGGTCGCCGGCGCCGACGCCGGCGCGGCAATCCCGATCCTGTCATCTGCAGGCCCGGTCGCGGCCGTGTATCGACCAACCAGATCGACCCCATCGCCAAACCGATAGCAGAGAACCGGGTTGTTCCGCACCAGTTCGCGAATCAGTCGATGATCGTCGCGCGCCAGAACCGATCTGGCGACGTCGGCCCGGCTCAAGGTCGTAAGGTCGTTCGCCTGGACGTTGCCCAGGGCCTGCCGGACACGGCGTTGCTCAGTCTCATCAGTATAGCGATCGTGAAGAGACATGCTGGCCGATCCGTCGATTAACAGCAGCGTCGGTGCCTCGATTTCGCGTCGAGTATAGGTGGCGATGACAGGCTGCAACCAGACCAGCGCCAATACGGCCAATACCGTGCAGCGCAGAAGGGCCAGGATCGCCCGGATCCTCGCTGAAGCCCCAACCCGCTGTTCTCGTTGGTACAGATGCACACTCGCCCAGAGGATCAGCCCCAGCAGAACCATCGCAACGATGGCGTGCCAGCCCTGCGGCAGGCCGGTGAACTCCAGCCGTCGTTCAAGGGTCTCGGTCGCCGTCTCAGCCAGCAGCCTCACGCGCCATGCCTCCCAAACAGGGCGGACCACTGACGATTCGCGCCAAACCAGCAGGCCAGCAGTTGTTCCGTCATCAGCGTGACGACCAGCAGAATCAGCAGCGCCGGCCACAATTCCTTGCGGGTAACAGCCGCCGAGCCGTGGGTCAGTTCTTCTGCTCTGACGTACTCAACAGGCCATGCCGCCACAGCCTGCTGCAACTCGTCGCGCCGCAACCGACGCAGGTTGCTCTCGGTGCTGTCCAGGTTAACCGCCATCGGCTCGACGGCATGACCGCCCGATTGCCCGGTGAGGTCAATCTGGTAGAAGCCGGGCTGCTCGGTGTCCACCCAGCGAATGGTCATACCGCCTGATGCCGTGTCCGGTTCTGCGTGCACGGAGAGAGCCGGTTCTCCGGGATAGGCAGGCGTTCGGACGGTGGCCGTCGGTTGATAGCGGCCGGGGTCCAGTGGCAGAGTCACTGGCTGTCCGACGAGCTGCATCGCCTTCTGTGCCGGCCGGCGGGCCAGGTGTTGCGTCATCTCCATCGCAAACACGACGAAGACCGGATGGTCGGGCAGATTATTCCACTCCTTGTCCGCGCTGCTGGTGATCAGCCAGACGTGCCCGGCTTGGTGGTCCTTCTGAAGAATCAGCGGGCTCTTGTCAACGTCGTCCAGTTGCAGCAGTGTGACGGCGGTCTGAGCCGGGTTCGTCGTAGACGGTTGCGTTGCCGGGGCCGGCGCAATGGCGACGGGAAAGTGAGCCCAGACCAGCGCCCCGTCAAAGCATCTCGGCATCAGGTTCGCGAACGGTCGCAGCGCGGGATGGCTGGTGTTCATCTCCCCGACGCGGAAGCCGGGGCTCTCGTTCGGCGCCGCGACGGGCTCGCTCAGCCTGCCAGGAAGCAGTCCCGTGCCATCGCGGAACAACACCCGGTTGTAGGCCTCAACGTCCACTTGATCGCCCAGAAAGACGGCCAGACCGCCGCCCGAGGCAACATAGGATTCCAGCCTCGCCGCCGCGTTTTCGGTGACGCGACCGACGTTCGCCAGAATGACCACATGGAAGCTGGCCAGATCGGTCTGCTCAAGCTCTTCCTCGTTGATCGCGGCAATCTCATTGCCGCTGAACTGAGGGCCCTGCGGGCGAAGAGCAACCGACAGAAGAAAAGCCTCGTCCTGATAGGGGTCGGATGACGGCTCGCCGTTGACAAGCAGCACGCGGATGGACTTGGCCACCGGCACCACACAGAAGCGGCGGTTGTCGGCCGGCAACGCATCTGCCTGCAACTCGATGGTCAGCGGAGCCGAGCCGACCTGCGGGAATATGACCTCAACGGGTACCTCGATCGATTGGCCCGCCGGTATGGCCGGAACCGTAACGGCCGGTTGACCGACCTCCCCTACAAAGACCTGCATGGTGCAGGCCCGCGACTCGCTGCGACCGAAGTTGGTCACCCGAGCGATCAGCCGCGTCCCGATTCCTGCGACCGCCTGGGCCTGGCGGCTCTCAACCCCGGTCACCGCAAGGTTATCGGTGGTCTCGGAGCCGACATCGACCAGAACGACCTTGAGCGAGCGGTCGGCACGATCCCAGCCGGCAAGGGGCGCCAACGGGCTGTCGGCCGTGCCGATCGCTTCGGTCAACTCGCCCGCGAGCCAGTCGATTCGCTGGAAGTCGCTGACCAGATAGATCACCGCCCCCGCCGAACGGCTGGCGTCAAGCAACTGCCGGACGGCCGCGAACGCTTCCGGAAGGTCCGCACGGCGACTCGATGGCTTGCGCTCCCGCCAGGTTCGCGAAAAGCCGACCGGATCGAGGCGACCCAGGTTGGTCTCGGCCACAACGGTCTGCTCAGGACGAGACGTGACCAGGATGGCCAGCGAGTCACTCGGACATTCCTCGTGCAGCCAGCCCAACAGACGCTCCACGGCGGTCAATGCTCGGTCGAAGATGATCGTATCCTGGGTGCTTGCCCGCGAGTCCACATCCGCCAGCCCCATACTGAACGAATCATCAAGAACCACGACGTAATCGGTGCCCGCCCGCGACCCGAGCAGGCCGGCAAAGGCTTGTGGCCGCACGAAGATGCGGGCCAGCACCATGCCGATCAGCAGCATCGTCAGGCAGCGAAGAGCCAGCAGAATCAGTTCCTCGATACGGATTCGGCGGCGGTTCTGGCGGTTGGCTTCGAGCAGAAACTGTGTCGCCGCCCATCGAACGCGGCGAAACCGGCGCCGGCTGATGAGATGAATCACAATCGGGATGGCGGCGCACGCCAACCCGGCGTAGAACATCGCCGGGGTGATCATTGCCGCCAGAACTTGACTGCCCGCAATCATCGATCTTCGATTCCCAACGCCTGCTGCCTGCCCGGTGTTTGTCGTATCCTCAAAGGATGAAGGATGAGGGATGAAGGATGAATCTGACCACCGTCATCGCTCATCATGTTCCTTTCATCCTTCCTCCTTCCGCCTTCATCCTTCGTCTCTGAACCCTATCTCCTCGCCTGATGCATCCTCGCTGCTAGAAACGCTGTCAGCGCGGCGTCCAGCGGGTCTCGTGTCGACAGCAGCCGGTAGTCGATGCGGTTGTTGACGCAGGATGCACGAATCCGGCTCACGAAGTCTCCGACCACACGCAGATACGCCGCTCGCAAGGACTGGGGATCGGTCAGCAATCGAATCTCCGGGTCCTCCAGCCCCTCGAACAGCGTGTTGTGCTCAAACGGAAACGTCAGCTCATCGTGATCCAGCACCTGAAGGACGATCAGATCCTGACGCCCGTGACGAAGCTGCTGAAGACCGCTGACGATGTCGTCTGCGTCGGCCAGCAAGTCGCTGATGAGTATGATCAGCCCGCGCTGGCGAAGCTGGTCCGCAAGCTGGGCCGGCAGCATCTTGATGTCGGTCGTGTGGTCCGGCCGCTGCCGCTCAATCAGCTCGATGATCGATGACACCTGCGCGGGGCTGGATGCCGGTGGCACCTGGTCGCGAATCGCGTGGTCGAACAGCACCAGCCCGCACGAGTCCTGCTGGTTCAGCAGCAGGTAAGCCAGCGAGGCCGCAACCGTGCAAGCATAGTCGAACTTGGACATGCGCGACCCCTCGCCTCTTGCCCTCCTTGACAACGATTCTGCTACCCCCCTTGACAAGGGGGGGCTGGGGGGGGGTCGCATGTTCCCGATACCCCATCGACTTCGAGCAGTCCAGCAGAATGTGGGCCCGAAGGTTCGTCTCCTCTTCGTACTGCTTGATGTACAGCCGGTCGCCGCGGGCAAACAGCCGCCAGTCGATGTGACGAATGTCGTCGCCGGGAACATACTCGCGGTGGGCCGCGAACTCCACGCTGTACCCGTGGTACGGGCTGCGGTGCATGCCGGATACGAAGCCCTCGACGACCATCCTGGCCCGCAATTCGAGCCGGGAGATCTTCGCGAGGACGTCAGGATTCAAGTACTTTGCGTAGTCGGGCATCTTGTGTGATCGGCGACTGGTTCGGGTCGATGCGTTTCAGCAACTCGTCGATGATGCGGTCGGTGGTGTAGCCCTCGGCCTCAGCCGCGTAGCTGGTGACGATCCGGTGTCGCAATACCGGGTGGGCAACGGCCCGGACATCCTCGGCGGACACGTGGTACTGATTATGGAGAATGGCCCTGGCCTTTGCGGCGGCGACCATGAACTGCACCGCTCGCGGGCCGGCGCCCCAACGGATCATCCGCCGCACGACCTCCGGCGCCGAGGGCTCGTCCGGCCGGGTGGCCCGAACCAGATCAAGTGCGTGGGCGACGACCCGTTTGGCCGCTGGGACCCGCTGGACGGTCTTCTGCAGGTCAAGCACCTCGTCGGTGCCGAGGGCGGGCTTGATCGAGTCGACCGCGACGGCGACGTCTCCCAGAGTCAGTTCCGCGATCCGCAGTTCCTCCTCATAGCTGGGATACCCGACGAAGACCTTGAACATGAAGCGGTCCTGCTGAGCCTCGGGCAGCGGGTAGGTCCCTTCCTGCTCGATGGGGTTCTGAGTGGCCAGCACGAAGAACGGCGGTTCGAGCGGGTGCCGCTTGCCGCCCGCGGTCACTTGCCGCTCCTGCATGGCCTCCAGAAGCGCCGCTTGTGTTTTCGGCGGCGTCCGGTTGATCTCGTCGGCCAGCACGACGTTCGCGAACACCGGACCGCGCAGAAACGTGAACGACCGCGTCCCGGTGGCCCGATCCTCCTGAATCACCTCCGTGCCGGTGATGTCCGACGGCATCAGGTCGGGCGTGAACTGGATGCGCGAAAACGACAGACTCAGCGACCGGGCCAGCGTCGAGATCATCAGCGTCTTGGCCAGCCCCGGCACACCCTCGATGATGCAGTGACCGCCGGCGAACAGAGCAATGAGCAGTTGCTCGACCACTTCGTTCTGCCCGACGATGACTCTCGACAGGCCTTCGCAGATGCCCTCGTGGGCCTCCCGCAGACGATGGACTGCCGCCAGATCATCCTGGCTCGGTGACGATGGTGATTCATTCATGACCAGTGCTTCCGTTCTGCGTTAGAGTGCAACCGAAGGCCGTGCAGGACAGGCTTCCAACCTGCCCGTGACCGACTTACGGGGGTCGGTCAAGGGCCTGTGGCTGGACCGGCAAGATGGTCCCACACCGGTTTTCGGGCTGCACAGTCTCGGGTTCATCGCTGCAGAATCGGCAAATAGCCGTACGGAATCTGCAGGATGAACGTCGCAATCGCCGTCCCATACACCTTCCCGACGCCGTCGCCTTCCCACGAACCATCAGGCGCCTGCTGCGCGATCAGCCAGTCTCTCATCGTCGGAAAGTACCACTCCCAGTTTTCCTTGCTGCTGAGCCACATGATCTGGGCCATATACAGGTGGGCGTAGTAGTAGTGTCCCCAGACGCCCGTGGTGCGCGCCTGTCCGTTGCCCACTCGCTGCTTGCAGTATTCCAGGGCCTTGACCGCCGCCGGGTAGTCGTAGAGGCCCGCATTGTACCAGCACGCCACCGCCGCTGCGGTGATCGGCGGCCGGCTGCCTCCCTGACGATCGGCCCGATACGAGATCCCGCCGTCCGGAAGCGTCGACATATCAAGGTACTTCATGGCTCCATCGATCACCTGCTTGGGTACGGCGACGCCAACGTTGCGGCTGGCCCGCAGTCCCTGAAGCTGCGTGACCGTCACGGAACCCTCGTCACCCGAGGAATCCGGCGAATAGAGCCAGCCTCCTTGCCTGCTCTGGCTTCGGGCGGTCAGTTCGACGGCTCGGCGAAGAACCGAGGCGATGCGATCCTGTTTTTCGTTGTCCTCTTCCATGCCGTGAAGCTGGCCCAGAAAGAGCATCGCAAAACCGTGCCCGTGCATCGAACGGCCCGATTCCTCCTCGCGTGCGATCAAACCGTTTGGCTGGGACGAAGCCAGCAGGAAATTGGCCGCCCGACTGACATTCGGAGCGTACTTGCCCTGCGTGGCGGTGTTGCCGTTGGCCAGCATCGTCAGCCCGGCCAGGGCCGTCATGGCCGTCGGATAGTGGCCCCATGATCCGCTGTGCCGCCAGGCGCCGTCGCGGCTCTGCGTCCGGGCCAGATACTCAAGCCCGCGGTCGATCGCGCTCTGTGTCTCCGGCGTGACCAGCGGCGGAAGCGTTGACGGCAACTCGGCTCGTGCCGTAAACACGCCGGCGCCGACAAACGTCGATAACAGAACCAGCACGATCACGCGACGGCTCATCTCATCTCACCCCCAGCGCCGGATCATTACCGGGAGTCTCAACGGCGAATCGAAGTTCACAAGCGGCCATGCGAACGATCATCTCCCCGCCCCACACGCAAACGTCCAGGATCAGGCTTCCGCGCATCCCCGTTGGCAGCAGCCGGCTGACCCGCTGTCCGATCTCGTGGCCGGTTGCCTTGTCCAGCAGACACATCTCGATCCTGCCTGTCGGGTGGCCGGTTTCCGGCTGCGAACTGACCACGGTCGGCCGGCTCGTGCCGCCGGTTTCGGAAGCCTCTGCCAGTGTAGCCAGCGGGATGGCATTCGATGACATCCGCAACACGTCCGCCGTCAAGAACGTACCCGGGGCGATGTCCTTCCGCTCCCAGAGAATTGTACCGTCCTGGGCACGAATGGCCGCAAGGCCGTGCCAGCCGTATATTCGGCGAGGCATCCGGGCGGGTCGTTCGAAATAGCCGATGAGATAGAACACGCCATCGACCAGAGCCCCGTCGATCACCCCCTCCGCACAGGCCGGGGACGCAAACCGGCCGCGGCTCTTGCCCGTGGACGGCTCCCGGATCTCAACTTGGCCGGCGTAGTCCGCAATGGCCGCCAGATCGGGCGTGGGTTTGAAGATCTGTGAAAGTCGCCCGGTCACGGTTGTTCGCCACCGCTCGGTGCCGGGTGAGGCCAGTTCAAATGCCGCAACCTCCGTCTCCGACACCGGCCCGCAAATCACGTCATCGAACAGCAGCAGATTGATCCGGTTCGCGGCCGCCTCCGGCTGAATGAACCGGCACTGGCCGATGTGTTGCCCGTCGGTCAGCCGAAACACGTCGACCTGCTGTATCTTCTCGTCGGCCGCAATCACATAGGGGCCGCGAGCCCGGACGATATGCCACTGCCGCTTCGGCATTCGCCGGCTCCATAAAATGCGGGAACCGTCAGACGATCGGGCCACCTCCATCCGGCCGGAGGCATCCAGGCTGATCAGCTGGCCATCGTGAACCCAGAGCCACAGGTCTGAGGCAACAGGGTTCGATCCCGGTGGGCAAGGGGGAGTAAAGGGTCGTGACCACAGCCGGCGACCGGTCAGCAGCCCGACCGCATGAAGACCAAACGCGCTGTTGACAATCAGCGTCTGGCCGTCAAGAACGCCGACGGCCGGCCGGACTGTCCAGCGGGTACCCGAAGTCTCTCTGATCTGAACCTGAAATGAAGTCACCGGCATACCCGTACCCACATCCACCGCCGGCTGCTCCGACAATCGCAGTTCAGTCTCCCACAGCGGCTCTTGCATGCCCAGTCGCCGAGCCTCAAGAACCTTGTTCTCCGCCATGTCAACCAGAGTTGTCTTTGCCGCCTCGTTGGATTCGTTTCGGGCCATCAACGGACAGCTATTCTCGGTCAGCAATCTGACGTTGCCCTGCAAAGGCCCCAGTACGCAAGGGCCGACGACCGCCTGGGACCTGGCCAACGACGACGCGTCCAGTTTCCGCCATAAGGTGTCGGCGGCGACGCGACCGGTGACCCTTGACAATGAAGCCGGGCGCTCCGTCGCCGGTTCCAGCGGGTCAGCCAGTGCATCCGCAGGAATCTCGACTTCACCCCATTCGGTTTCAAGCCGATCCAGAAGCGCAGCCCCCGTCACCGGCTGGTGGAGCTCCGCCGGCAGCAGACAGATCGCCGCCAACCTGGCCGCCGTCTCTGCCCTCGTTTCCGGCGCAGCGTCATGATTCAGAACCTGTCGAAGCAAGCTCTCCGCTTGCTCAAACTGCAAGTTCTCAATTGCCCAGATGGCCAGATGCAGCCGTGCTTCCTGAGACGCATCCCCCGCGGCGGGGCAGTCCATCACCCTCCGCAGGCTGCCCGCGTCGCGATTGCCGGCCCCCTCGGATAGATACTGCCGAGTACGCTCCGCCAGCGTCTGGCGATCTTCGGCGGATAATTGGGGAATCGCGGTGACCAGTCGCTGGTTGGCAAGCAGTCGGGCCTGTTGCTCAAGCCCCTTCTCAAGAGAAACCATCTCGTCACCGGCCGGCGACACAGCCAGCAACAAGTATTGCTCGCATCCCTCCAGCAGCCGCTGACGCTGCCTCAAATGGTCTCCCATGGCCAGAGCAGTCCGGATGCGATCTTCGGCCGATTCGGCGATCGTACGGGCTTGCTGAAGCGATTCTTCCGCCTCGCCCTCAGTCTTCTTTTCGTCCGCGGCGATCGCCAGCAACGCCTCCACGCGAAGATGAACCGCCTGTCCGTGTTTCCACGGGTCCTTTGTCCTCAACTCGTCGCCCAGCAAGGCCAGTGCTGCCAGGGCGGCAGCCGGCCTGTTGAGCACAAGCTCCAGCCGTGCCAGGCGAATGGCCTTCGATGGATTCGTCGGATCCGTCTGATGCCGTGCGACGGCCGTCTCGTACCCGCTGCCCAGATCCGGATACTTGCGCACTTCGCTGATGCCCACGCTGTACAGCGCGCCGTCCCAGGCAAGCAGATTGCCCGGCATGGCGCCGCCTGTTCCGTTCAGCGTGGTCGGTTCGCCGGTCCTGGCCTGAAAGGCGATCACGCCGCCGGGCGTCGGCAGGTAAATGCGGTTGCCGCTCAACGAGCCGCGACCGTTCACGTTGATGCTTGCCTTGGTCCAGACCGGCAGGCCGGTGTGCAGATCGATCATTTGAAGTTGATTGCCCACCACCCACGCATGCGAGCGATCCACCCCCAGAATCTGAACCGCTTCGTGCAGCTCGGCCTGCCAACGCACATCCCCCGTGAACCGGTCAATGCAAAAGAGATGATTCGCGTCCACTGGGGCGGCCAGAAGCACGTCCGCGGTCGCCACCGGCGGTTCCCAGGCCCGAGCCGGTTCACGCCGGGTTGTTTTCCGTGCCGGGTATCGAATGGCCCACAACACCGATCGGCTCGGTATCTCGATGGCAAAGATCAGACCTTGCCCGGTGAGCACGAACGCCACCCCGTCCGAGATGGCGATCCGCATCGATTCCACCGCGCTGGAAGATGCCGTCGCGCTCATCCCGCAGAGAAAAACGTGCCAGGCATGCCTGCCCGTGGCCGCCTCCAAAGCCAGGAGGTACAGATCGTTGTTGACTTTGCAGGGGGCCAGCAGATGGCCCTCCGCCGGGATCGGCGTGGCCAGGAATTGGCACGCGACGTCCTCCGCCGGTGCCGTGCTGGTGCCGGTCAGGCCGGTGGTGTCGCTTTCCCACAGGAACGAACCGTCCTTGAGGGCGTATGCCTGAACACGGTTGGGCCACGTGCCCGCCACGGCCTGCCCGGCCAGGAAGACCACATTTGCGTCGCGCTGCGTCTGCAGGTTTGGAATCGGCAACCCGTCCTCCGGATAGGTCAGCGTCAACACCTTGTTGTCCGCGATGACCACGTCGCTGTTGGCCGCACAGGCCAACGCAAGCAACGCTTGAGGTTGGCTCAGGTCCTGGATGCTGCCTACGTAAGGCTGCTGCATCGCCGGTTGCAGCAGCAGCATCTGAGCCGGGCTGTCCGCCGAGAGCGCCTTGGCCGGCTCGATGGGCGGTTCCGTGGTCCACAGGGGCGTGAGTGTGTTGGCGTCCAGGGCAACCAGGTTGCGAGCCGCCTTGACGATGACAAGGTCCTCATGGGCAACGATCTGCCGTCCGGGGATAAAGCCGGTCTTCACCGCCACTTCATCGAGGGCCTCGGACAGTTCAGCCAGCCTTGGGATCGGCAGCACCGCCGTCATGCAGTGTTGTTCGACCAGGCTGGGTTCGACAACATGCTGGATGCCGTCCCGAGAGACGTTGCCGCAAGCCATGGGCCATGACGCTGCTTGCTGCGCGTCGCGTCTGCTGTTGCTTCTGCTGACATGCTGCCGGAGCTGCTGCAGCTTTTCGGGTGGGATCGGAGCGACGGCCTCCGCCGCCTCCAACTGTTTGAGCATCTCTTCGGCTCGCTGGTCCTGACCCATGCCTGCGAAGCAGGCGGTCAGACGCATGGGTACGAGCCAGGCAGGCAGGTCCGAGTCGGGGTAGATCAGACGCACGGTCCGCAGCAGGGCAGCCGCCTCGGAGAACCGGCCCTCGTCCATCAGCCATTCCGCCAGCGTGACGGCCGCGTCATCACCCGAACGGGTCAGCAGGTATCGCTGGACGACCGTCGTCAGCAACCTGACGTCCTGCTCTCGCCGCCCCTGTTCGAGCAGCACGGCCGCCTCGGCGTCGTTCAGCGTGCGGTAGGCTTGCAGGCTCTCGGACGGCAAGGCGGCGATCTGTCGGTGAGCCTGCACGCGGGCGGATTCGTATTTGTTGTCATTGACCCGCAGAACGTGTTCGCCGGGCAATTCCACGATCCGCTGCAGAGAGTCGATCGCCAGTTTCCAGTCTTGGCGCTGCACGCCCTCGCGGGCACGGGCCATCAGCGACGCGGCCTCCTCAGAGATCTGAACGACCGGACCGCGTTCGGCGCTGACGTTCCCGGCCGGCGCGGCGGAGCTGTTGGTGTTGATGCGGATCGGCTGTGCGGCGGGGCCTGCTGCCTCCATGCCGGCCGGGTCGCACGCAGCCAGAATCGCCAGCAGCGCCGCGACCCGAGCGAACGGGTGTCGTTGGTGAGAGGCACGGGGTTCCACCTTTGGCCTGATCCCTCCCACTGGAGCCATTCGTCATGCACAATGTCCGTCGCATCCGCCTTGGCTTTCCCTGCTCGCCGACGCGAGGAGCTTGATCCGCTCCTGCCCCAGGGGAGCTTCATCATAACCCGTGCCGCGGTATTCCGCCAACCGTGTTAGCGGACCCGGCGATCATCGGACTGTGCCCGAGCTGATCTGTCAGCGTGCTGCGTGCGTCTTTATTGGGCGTTGAATCAGCGGGACACATCACCCTGTTTTGATTGTATCGTTATTCGTGGGACCGGAGACAAATAGCAATCTGGGCGGCGCTTTTGGTCGATGAACCGCCATGAGTTGTCTTCGTGCTTGTCGTTCGAGGTCCGAATATCAGCAGGAAGGGAACGTGAAGATGGGGGTAATGACGATGGAGTGGAACACAACCAACCGGACGCTCTGTGTGGTGATGGCCTTGGGTATGCTCGCGCTGGCGGGGTGCACGTGTGCAGACGGCCCGTGTGTGGACGGCCCGCCTCCCGATCAGATGAACTCCCCGCCGCAGGGCACGGCGCCGACAGGCAGTCGTCTCCAGGAGAACTACGTGGCGATGACCGACAACGCGCTGCTTAACGACGCGTCCATGTCGTCGGTCCACTTCGTTCCCCGGACGGCCGAACTGAACGCGCTCGGAGTCCGTCGGCTGACCCGCATGGCTGAGATCCTGAAGGTCTACGGGGGCACCGTCTTCTACGACGGGACCGACCCGGAGCGGGACCTCCGCAAGGACCGTGTCGAGAAGATCCGCCTGTACCTGGCAAGCTGCGGCATTGATGCTTCGCGTCTCAAGGTCGAGCAGGGCTTTGCCGACGGAGCGGGCATCGATGGCGATGAAGCCATCGCGATTCGCAAGGCCACGCGCGGCTCCGGCGACGTTCTCATTTACTTCGACGGGGGGCCTCCCGAGTGGACCGGCGGCCACCAGAGTGCCGAAGGCGGTGGCGGCACCGACAGCGGTACGGGCGGTCCCGGTGGTGGTGGTGCTCCTCGGTGATGAACTGGAATCGGAGTCGGTCGCTGTGGCACAAACCGGCTGTCCGGGGGCATGAACTGCGCCGGATCCGGACAGCGAGGCAGGAAGAGCGGGAGCGTTGCGCATGACCAAGATCAAGAGATTGAGCCTGATTGCCAGGCAGATGGCATTCATGTCGGTGCTGCTGGTCGGCTGCGGGTCACCCGACTCGGCGAGGCAGAAACTGGTAAACTCGGCCAACAACTCCTCGCAAATGCCTTCGTGGGAGGCCACGAAGCAGAGTGAGACCGGAATGCCGGACATCACCTCGGACACCTACGTGGCGGCCGGCCGGATGCACGAGACACAGGGTCGTCTGACCCGCGCCGCCGCTCAGTACCGGATGGCGATTCAGCTGGACCCGCAGAACGTCGAGGCACACAACCGGCTCGGCCTGGTCTTGTGTCAGATGCAGCAGTTCAATGAGGCTGATGCGGAACTGGCCAAGGCCATTGCGCTCGCTCCCAACAGACCTCATCTCCACAACAATCTGGGCTTCAGCTACCTGATTCAGATGCGCTGGACAGAGGCCGAGCAGAGTCTCCAAAAGGCTCTGGAACTCCAGCCTGATTTTGCGCGCGCACACATGAACCTGGGAATGGTCCTGGCTCAACAGGATCGGTTTGACGAGGCGATGAGGCATTTCCTGGCGGTCGTGCCCACCCAGGATGCCTGGTTCAACATCGGCTTGATGTATCAGTCAAAGTCGCGGCCGGCCGAGGCGGCTCGGGCTTTCAAGACCGCGCTGAAACTGAGCCCCGCCATGGCGGCTGCCCGGCAGTGTCTGGACAAACTGCCGCCGGACGCCTCAAGCAGTGCACAGCCGTTTGAGAGCCTGACCGCACTGGCTTCGGCGGCGAAGCCACAACCGGTCGTGCCGCAAGCGCCGCAGCCACCGATCGAGTCTGTGGCCGTTGCTGCTGCGACTCAGCCCGGTACCAGCGGGCAGCCGGCGGAAGTCCTTCATACGGCCGAAACTCCCGAATCGGCGTTTGTGGAGCCGTTCGCCCCCGAATCGGAGCCTCCGGTGGAGATGGCCGAGACGCCGCAACCCGGACCGTCTGGGCCTGTCCAGGAATCATCGGCTGTGAACGGATTGCCCCAGGAAGCATCGATTGCCGAAACCTTCGAGGTGACGCCGGAACAAGAACAAGGGTCGACTCAAGACGGCCCTCTCGATCCGCAGATCGTTGCCGCTCTGATGGGCACCGGGATCATCGAACCGCCGGATGGGTTGCCGGAAATGGACCTCTTTGCTGAATTCCGCCAGGCGAACAGCGAAATCCCTGAGCCCGTGGGCCGGACGCCCGCGGTAGCCGAACGCACTCAGACGAAGGCGATGCCGATGGCGGGTCCGACTACCCGGCCGTCCGATGGCAGTAGTTATTACGATTTCCTCGCGGGCGAGGGTCCGAAGGATCTGTTTGCGATCAACTGGATGCCAGAGGACCGGGCCGAGGATCCATTCGAGATCGTGCTGTCGTCTCGGCCTCCGATGCCGCCGACGGCAAGGAATGCGGTACAGATGGCGACCAAGCCATCGAGTGATGCACCGACTCCGGAGGAGTTCCGCGTCATCATCGAAGCTTTGCTGGATTTGAGCCATTCGCCGACCGACGCGATGCCGAAGCCTTATAGCGTGCCGACGACCACCCGGCCGTCCGCTGCTGCCCCGCAATCGCAGCCCGAGGCCGGCCAGACGCGGACCCCCGAGCAGATCAACATGACGGTTGAGGCAAACGTGCCGGAGCCGGACGACGTCTGGCGTCGACCTTTGTGGGACGATCTGGAAGCCTTCGGACCTGAGGAGCCATCGGCCTCGGCAACTCCCGACAACTGATACTGTGAACGGAGCTTCTCTTCGTCCGCAACCGGAACCTCGTCAACGGCCGATCCTCGCGATCGGCCGTTGTTGTTCCAACTGGCCCGCCCAGTTGCATAAACAACGCCGCGAAGACGTTGAAATACCGGTGTGAATCGGGTGTTTCATGCCGGTTCGTCGTTGCTTGCAGAGTTCACTGGCGATGAGGTTCATGGGCGACGACAAAGTGTGTCCCATGCTCAATTCCGCATTCATCAATCCCCAGTGTTGCACTATGCGACGCCGGGCTTGATGCTCTCCGAACGTCCCTTGCCCCTTTGCGTCCAAGTGAGCGTCCCTGGTCGCGGTCCAGGGGCCTCGATAAGACCACCCCGGGCGCTCCGTGACGACCAAGCCGATCCGGCGTAATATATGCCGGAATTGCCCGAGCAGGACAGTGCCGGAGGTCACCAATGAAGACGCGATGTGTTGTTTGCTGGATTGCCCTCGTTGTCTGCGGGTTCTGCAGTTCCGTCGTTTCGGCCGCCGAGGCTCAGGACCCACGCATACGGCCCTACGAGAAGAACCCCTTCTACTGGCAGTACAAGGGCCGCCCCGTCCTGCTTCTCGGGGCCAGCGACGACGACAACCTGTTCCAATGGCCCCAGCTCGATAAGCACCTCGATGCGATGAAGGAAGCCGGGGCCAACTACATCCGCAATACCATGAGCGACCGCAGGGACAAGGGCTTTGAGGTGTACCCCTTCAAGCAGTTGCCTGACGGCAAATACGACCTCCGGCAGTGGAACGACGAATACTGGACGCGATTCGCCAACATGCTTCGCTGGACGCACAAGCGAGAAATCTTCGTGCAGATCGAAGTGTGGGACCGCTTCGACTATAGCCGCGACAGATGGCCACCGCACCCGTACAACCCGCGCAACAACGCTAACTATACCTATGACAATTCCGGATTTGCCCCCCAATACCCCGATCACCCCGGCGCCAATAAGCAGTCGTTCTTCTTCACTACCCCTGCTCAGCGGAATAACACCGTCGTACTCGAATACCAGCAGCGGTTTGTGGACCAGATGCTGTCGCTGGCGCTGAAGTACGACCACGTGCTCTACTGCATCGACAACGAGACCTCCGGCGACGAGAAATGGTCGGCTTACTGGGCCGACTACATCCACCGCCGCGCGGCCGAGGCGGGCAGGAAAGTCTGCGTCACCGAGATGTGGGATGACTGGGATCTCAAGGCCGATCGCCACAAGCGGACCTTCGATCACCCCGAGCGATACGATTTCGCCGACGTCTCGCAGAACAACCAGAAGAAGGGACAGGAGCACTGGGACAACTTCCAGTGGGTGCGCCGCTACGTGAGCAAACGTCCCCGGCCGCTGAACACCGTCAAGACCTACGGGGCCGACGGCGGGCGCTACGGCGACACGCGGGACGGGCTGCAGCGGTGGTGGCGGCATGTGATCGGTGGGGCGGCCTCGGCCCGCTTCCACCGGCCGGATTCGGGCCTGGGCCTCTCGCCGCCGTCGATCGCCGCGCTGCGGGCCGCGAGGAAGCTGGAATCGGCCATCAAGCTCTGGGACGTCGAGCCCGCCAACGATCTTCTCAAGGATCGAGGTGACAACGAAGCATACCTGGCATGTGCGCCGGGCCGATCCTACGCCCTCTATTTCACCGACGGCGGCTCCGTGGGGCTCGACCTTCGCGACCAGTCTGGCGAATGGAAGCTCCGCTGGCTCGATCTCAAGCAGGGCGAGTGGGCCACGACGACCTCCCTGTCCGGCGGCTCAATCGCAACTGTCCAGGCCCCCGCCCGCGGCGGCTGGATCGCCGTCATCACAAGGTGATCCCGGCGGCGACGCAGTTCGACCCCGGTACTCTCGGAATCGCAACCATCGACGAGGAGCCTATGCTCGCAGGGTGGAAAGCATCCGGTTCAGCTCTGCGACCAGCCAGTCCTGATCGACCTCCGAGAGACGATGGGCGAAGTTGATCTTCTTGCCTTTTACGCGCGCCTGGCAGGCGTACCTCGGCATGTCGTTTTCTTCGTAGCTGACCTCACGGGAGAATCCTTCCACCTCCTCCAGAAGGAAAGAGCGGCTCCGCTGACGACCGAATAACTCCTTCACGATGGCAAGACCGTCGCGATCCAGCCACAGTGTCGTCCGTCCCCAGGCCAGCCGGCACCCGATGTACGGCATCACCACGCCGACGATCAGAAACGGCAGAAAGAACAGGAGCATCGTCAACGGAACTTCGCCCTGCAGCATGCCGATCAAAAACCCGCCGAAGACGGCAGCCAGGATCAGGTTCCAGAGGAAAGCAAAACCGAACATCCCCAACGACCTGCCAGACAGGCCGGCCCGGGGAATATGAACGCGGATTCCGCCGTCGGGAGGGTACTCGATGTCGAGAACACCCGGCGGCACGGCGGGCGATCTGCTCACAGGCGCTTCGACAGGCGGCAGTGTCCTCGAAGGCCGGAATGACTCATCACAGTGCGGGCAGGTGGCCGCGTCCAGCCCCACATCGACGTGTTCAGCACGCACGGTCTGGCCACATGCCGGACATTGCAGCGGCATGTTTACCTCCTGCGGTCCCTCCGGTCCGCATCCCCATATCGCTTCAGCCACGCGTACATCTCGTGGAATACCCACTCCTGCTCGCGAAGGCTCAGATGGTCGCCGATCGATGTCTCCCAGGTCGCCAGCGACAGCGAGATGTGCGGCTCGGAGGCCTTCCCGGACATCGCCGCGATTCCCGACCCCCCATGCCACCGACGGCCGCTCGGGACAGGTTCAGCCATCCACCGAACGTACGTATCAGCTACTGGAGCGGCATGAGTACGACCGATGCCCAGAAGGCTGGCTCGATAATCGCAGCCATCCATCGCCAGCCGCACCTGAGTCCGCCCGAACAACGGCCACAGGATTCCAAGGATCATGGCAAACCCCGCCGCGAAAAAGGGCAGCATGAACAGGCAGAGGAAGATGCCGCCCCAGGTCGGGAGCTTCGAGTTGCTGCCCGTCGAATTGGCATCCTCACTGGCGGCCTTCTCGGCAGCTTCGGGCTCAGCGTTCAAGGGGCTTTCCGCCTCGACAGCCGGCTGTTGACCGTGATCATCTTGGAGAAGCCCCCACACGCCGAAGCCGATGAAGAACGTCAGAAAACTCCACCAGGCAATCGCAAAAGCGATCAGGAACAGAAGCCCGAAATTGAATCCCAGCGGCGGAAACCGCACCAGCAATGAACCGCCCTGGTCTTCAAGTTGAACCTTCGTCCCCACCGGAGGCCCGTCGGGTTTTGGCGGAAGGCCCTCGTCCAGGGCAGCGTTGGGGCTGGGTACCATCGCCGCGCTCGGCCGAAACACTTCTCCACACGCCATGCACCGGGCCACGTCCGCGCCGACATTGACGTCTTCTGCCGGAACGACGCTCTGGCACGCAGGGCATTGCAGACTCATGGCTGTTCCTCCCTGCTCACTTCTTCCAGCCGGTCTCTTCAATCCGATTCCGGTGACCCTGTTTGGCGAGGGCGTACCCGATCCTTTAGTTGCATAAAACCCGACCAGGGGTGATCGGATCAAACCATGGAGACGGCCTTGTTCTGGGGTTTCCTGGCTTCAACCGAAACACCATCGCCAGTGCCTTTCGCCGTTGTCAACAGAGCGAGCCCTATTCTCAATTCTGCATTCGCCATTCTTCATTCGCCTGCGTTGCCGTATGCAACGCTGGGGTCACCAGACCTTGATCCTCATCGCCGACTCATCGACATTCTCAAACGGCCCGGGCCTTGGATCTGATTCGCTCCGCTTTCTGCCGAAGTAGTCGGTGTCGACGCGAATCGGCGTACCATCCGGCCGTTCGTAGGGCAGATCCGGAATGGCCGCTTTGCCCAGCAGCTCAGTCGTGACCGGCTTGCGTGGGTGCTTGGCATCCGAAAGCTTCCCGAGCGTGATTTCAAGGTGAAAACCGTCGTCTTTTTCCACCAGCTTGACGGCCGGGTCGAATTCCGGCCTGACCAGCGGATTCACCTCATGCTTGGACGGCTTGGCCCCTTTGAAAAACACATTCCCGCCCATCCATGAGGGCAGCTTCGCCGCATCGTAAGCAGCCAGACCGTTGCCTCCCGCAAAGATGTTGTTATAGAACCGGTTATCGCCGCCCACGATATTGCGAAGCCCGGCGACCGCCGTCGAGTGCGGCTTGTGGAACGGGGTCTCGCGTCCCAACTCGGGTCGGGGCACAATTCGCCCGCCGATCAGGTTGTGTGCATAAGCCCCGCCTTCCGACATGTCCAGCAGCGTCGTCGGGGAGAGAAAGATGTTGTTGTCCACTAGAAACGGCCCGTGGTCGACCTCGACGAACAAGTCCTCGGCCTGATTGTCGTGAAACAGGTTGCCGGTGACGCGCGTGCCCTGGGCCATCCAATCGAGCCACAGACCGCGACACGTCCGGTAGATATGATTACGGCTGATCTCCGTGTCGATGGCCCCGTGGAACTTGATCCCCGCCATTTCGGCGCCCCCGAAGAGCTGCCGGACGTGAATATCGTGAATGACGTTGCCGGTCACGGTGCAGAAGATCGGACCGAGGCTGCCGACGATGCCCGCCTGTTCGCAGTGCGAAACGGTGTTGTTGCGAACGATGTGATGGCCGATGGTCTCCTTGTTCCAGCCGGCGGCCAGGCCGCGCTCGATGGTCTTGACGTAGCCCTCCGCGGTGTTGGACGAGGTGTTGTCATACTGGTCGCCGTGTTTACCCAGGGCGATGCCCGAGCAGACCGAGTGGCTGACCACGTTGTTCTCGATGATCCACCCCTTGCTCCAGTGGGTGCCGATCAGGCCGATCTGCTCGGCCGTCGGCGGAGCCCAGGGAGTGGCGGCGTGCCGCATGGTAAAGCCTCGCACAGTGATGTAGTTCCTGCCCGGTGAGTCCGGATAGAAAACCGTTCGCCGCACGTTGATCTCCACCAGTTCCTTGTTGGGGTCCGCCCCGTTGAACTGCGCCCAGATCGTCGTGTTCTCACCATCCACCTGGGCGAACCACAGCGGCGTCTTTTACACCGGTTTAAGGACATCCTCCAGCTTGGGCGCCTCGGCCACCCATTAGCC
>JAUCQB010000064.1 GCA_030372985.1 Phycisphaerae bacterium | reverse complement strand
TTGGCGCACACGCGCCCCCCCACCGCCAAGAGCCTCACTTCCTGTAGGAGCCGACCATCTCCTTGCAGGTCTTGATCTTGATCTTGCCCGCGTTTCCGGCCTGGCCGAAGGCGGTCATGCGCTCGATGCAGACCTTTTTCATCATCTCACGGGCCGGCCCGAGGTAGTCGCGGGGGTCGAACTTCTCGGGGGTCTCGGAGAAGACCTGGCGGATCGCAGCAGTAATCGCCAAGCGGTTGTCGGTGTCCACATTGACCTTGCGGACACCGTGCTTGATGCCCCGCTGGATCTGCTCGACCGGCACGCCGTAGCTTTCCTTCAGCTTGCCGCCGTACTTGTTGATCAGGTCGACGAGCGACCGGGGTACGCTGGACGAGCCGTGCATGACCAGGTGGCAGTTGGGCAGACGGCGATGGATCTCCTCGATGATGTCCATCTTGAGGACGTCACCGGTGGGCTTCTTGGCGAACTTGTAGGCCCCGTGGCTGGTGCCGATGGCTACGGCCAGGGCATCGACGCCGGTGTCGGCGACGAACTTCTCGGCCATGGCCGGGTCGGTCACGTGCTCCAGACCGCTGCCACCGGCCCCGTGGCCGTCTTCGATCCCGCCTAGAACCCCGATCTCGCCCTCGACCGTCACGCCGACGGCGTGGGCCGCGTCGACGACCTCCTTGGTGACCTTCACGTTGTAGGCATAATCACTGGGTGTCTTGCCGTCCTCGCTGAGCGAGCCGTCCATCATCACGCTGGTGAAGCCCTGTTCGATGGCGCTCTTGCAGGTGGCCGGGCTGTTGCCGTGGTCCTGGTGCATGGCGATCGGGATCTTGGGGTACAGTTCGACGGCGGCGAGCATCAGGTGACGCAGGTAGGCGTCGTTGGTGTACTTGCGGGCCCCGCGGCTGGCCTGGATGATCACCGGGCTGTCGGTCTCCTTGGCGGCCTCCATGATCGCCTGGATCTGTTCCATGTTGTTGACGTTCAGGGCGGCGACGCCGTAGCTGTTTTCCGCCGCGTGGTCCAGCAGGATGCGCATCGGTACAAGTGGCATGTCAATCAGTCTCCTCTAAAACACGGTCTGGGATACGTCACTTCGCTGTCGGCCGGCCGGGTCTTGACGACGCTTCGGTCCGGGCGGGCAGACGCGGAAGTGTACCAGTATCCGGTCCGAATTGCACACGCAGGGTCCCTCTTGCCAACGCGGGGCTCGTTCTGCCCGATAGATGGATTCGGGCTGACGCCGGGGCCCAGATGTGTCGGCGGGTCTGCCTTATGAGGAGGCAGTGGTGTGGACTGGCCTGCCTAGCACCGGGGGAGAACCGCGACGGCGCGAGCGGCAGAGGACTGGCTTAAGATGTTTCCGGGCAAGGGTTTGTGTTCAGTCTGGTGCAGGTGGCTCATGCCACGATCAGGTTTCAGGCGAGCAGGACCACCAACCGTCGGCGGCGCGAGCGACGACGACCCACTCGAATCGCGGCTGGGATCAGTGAGGCCAGAGTTGACGGTTCCGGCAGGCACTGGCCTTCCAGATCAACATTGTCAACACCGACGACGCCGGCCTCGGGGAAATGCAGGTGGAACTCGAACTCGACGCCCAGGAACCTGGGCTGAAATGGAAGTTCCAATCGAATGTCGGCGTGTTTCCACTGCGGCGCCCCTGCGTCGGGGTATCGCCACTCCTCGAACACGAGCTGACGTTGATAGCCTGGATCGCCGGGAACGGGCCACGTGCTGCCGTCTGCTTGCCAGTCGAGGTGGACCAGGAGGCCCACCTTGCGCTCCGCACCGCTGCTGACCGAGTGAAGGAGATAGTCGAACTCGATGTCGATGGGTTTGCGAGTGCCCTTTGGCTCCCAGCCGGGGAATTGGGATTCGTCGACCACTTGCCTGAGTGTTCCCGTCGGTCCGTCGTAGTTGCCATTCCGGTACAGAATCAGTCCCGCCCACTTCTGGCCCCCGGCAGTGTTGATCGGGACGTCGTCCTGCCCCTGGTTGAACAGGCCGAGCGATGATTGCGTCCAGGGCGTCCAGCCGCCCGTTTCAAAGCCGCCGTTTGCGATCTCATTTGGCAGGCCGAGCGTGCCGGCCGCTGCCGACCCCGCCGATGCCAGGAACAACGCCAGGCATGCATGTCTCCACCTCATCTCTCTCTCCTCTGCTTGGATGGATAACGATCACATGTTTTCGCTCCGTCCCATCTCCCGGGCGGCACACCCCTTTGCGAGGAGCGTTCGACGATGAACGTCGACGCCCAAAATCCGCCCGCGAATCATTCCTGACAACCGGTTTGTCTCAAACTTGTCCCCAACCGCTGAACAGAGGTTGCGTAAGGCTAACCTCGTGAGGTTGTCGTACGTTCCAGATGAGAATGTTCTTCCCGGATGCTATTCCAGGTGATGAGCGACGTCAAGAAGCAGGACTTCTCGCACTCGATACCCTGGAGTCATACGGTCACGAGGGCACGGTGGCGGGTGGCGAATGGTCGAGACAATCCTCGAAGTCGTCATGCCGTCCGGTCCGCGCAATGCTCGTGGGGATTTGATGGGCAGCGGCGTCTTGGGGCCTTGGCCACGCGGTTGCCGGGCGCCGGGAATGCCCGTCGGTACCCTCGTCCGCCGGATGCGGGTGCTACTCTGGTTTCCCGGCGGGGCTCATCACCTCGATTCGCCGGACACGACAAAAAGGGCATCCGTCGAGGGTCGACGGATGCCCTTATCCTTATTGTCGAACATACCGTACCCGGTCGCTCATCCTAGCGACGGCGACGCAGCAACGGGAGCCCCAGGACCAACAGGCCCAGCGCAGCCGGCTCCGGGGTGACCTGGAGGTTGTCGGCCGCCGTCCAGCTCCACTCGGCGAAGTGGACGGTGAACTTCACTTCTAGGGTGTCATTGCCTGTTGCGACAACTGGCACGGCGAACTGCGTCCACGGAAAGTCCTGCGCGTAGAGGGTCGCATCGGCATCGCGAGCGATCTCTGCCACGACCGCCCCGTTCCAGAGGACCTCAGTTTTGACGTTTCGCCACGTGTCACCCGAGTGAGCCGCCGCAAAGATCTCGCCGCTGAGAGTCTGGTTCCCCGTCACGCCGATGACGATCTGGGAGATGGTGCCCAGTGGCCCGTTCCAATCGCCACCCCATGACGAAATGACTCCTGCCTCGGGCTCGCCCGACGGCGATGTGGGCAGCCCGAACGGGTTGCCGGACTGCAATCCTGCGCCGCCGGTAACGGTCCAGCCATTCAGGCCATCATCGAACGTTCCGTTGGTCACACCGGCCCATGCCACTGTTCCCAAGCTGAGGACTAACAATCCTGCCGCTAGTGTTTTCATCGCATACCCTCCGTAACTATTGAAGCTAACGACGTGCCGTTTGCCCACGCGGCACACAGCACAAGATCTGCACACAGCTGTCTCGTCAAGCAGGACTCAACGGGAGATGAGCTTTTCCCAACTCTGCCTCTCCTGCTTTCCATCCTCCATCTTCCCCAAAGGGGATACGCACTACACCTGTATCTTACCGAGGGAGCAGACGAAGTCAAGGGATATCTCTGCTCTCTCGACCTCGATTGTTGCAGAAGCGGATCAGACCTTCAGTATCAATGGCGACCTATTATCGCGTAAGTGTCAATCTTATTCAAAAGGCACATGTCAGTATTCTGTTCGGTGGTCCCAGGGCTTTTCCGTCGCATCAGAATGGCTCCAAAACCCCTTGGCGGTCGATCTGATAGGATTATCGGAACCGAGGACGAGGCAGGCGGCGATGACAAAATGCTAATCTCATTATAAGTAAATGTCGTATGCGAGCCGCACTCAGGCCGATGAAGTAGCGAGCCAAGCATCCGACCGAGCTGAGAGGGGCGGTTCAGAGATCGCCTCGCTGCCTGCCCCAGGCGATGGCCAGGGGGATGCCGGCGGTCAGCGGCGTTTGTGGCTCGTAGCCGAGCAATTGGCGGGCCTTGGAGATGTCGGCAACGTATCGCATGACCTCGCCCGGCCGGGCCGGTTCATAGGTGACCTTCGGTGTCTTACCCAGTGCCAGAGAGATGATGTTCACCGCGTCGACCAGCGTGCTGCCTTGGCCATAGGCCACGTTAACGGTCTGGTTGGCGACACGGCCGGCGACCAGAGCGTCAATCCCGCGGCAGATGCCATCGATGCAATCGTCGATATAGGTGAAGTCGAACACCTTCTCCTTGCCGTAGACGACAATCGGCTCATCCCGGGCGATACGGCGCATGAAAAGCGGGAGAACCCGCTCCATCCGCTCGATGTCGTTGTCATAGCGGCCGTAGACGTTGCTGAAGCGAAAAACCAGGTAGGGCAATTCGTAGCATTGAGCATACGAGTAGATGAACGCCTCGCCCGAGATCCTGCTGGCCGAGTAAGGGCTCTCGGCCACGACGAAGTCCGCCGCGGCCTCTTCGGTGACGTGGCGGTGAATGTCGCCGTACACCTCTCGCGAGCTGCCGAAGATCAGGGGCAGCCGGTGCTTCCGGGCGTAGTCGAGCACGTTGAAACACATGGTCACGTTCTCGAGGGCCCGCCCGGGGTATTCGACAAGCTCAAAGACCTTGGCGTAGGCGGCCAGGTGCACCACCAGATCGAATGGGCCCGCGGGGTAGTCCTTTTCACGAGCGCTGTTCAGGTCGATCAGGCAGGTCTCGATCTCGTCGGTCCAGGGGTTGGGACGGCGGTCGATGCCCGCGACCTTGTCGCCGCGGGCCTGAAGGGCCAACGCCAGATTCGTCCCGATCTGTCCGCTCGATCCGGTGATGAGCACGCGCATGCTGAATGAACCTCGTCGTTTCTGCGAAGACGGATCGGCCGCAGCTCGCTGCCCGGTTTCCGACCCGACCGCGCGGGGAGTATACCCGTACTCCGTGGGACACGCCAACCACGCGTGCTTCCGCCGACGCCGGTTCGGCTTGACGAGCTTTCGGCGTGCCTCTACCCTGCTGATCGTTGTTCACATGAGCGGCCTCTTTGTCTGTCCGGCTTGTGCGGGAGACGTCGTTTGAACTCGTTGGATCTCACCCGATTCGGTTTGAAGCACCTCAACATCATCGACGTGGGCGTCATCGCCGTGTATGCCGCCATCGTGGTAGCCATCGGCGTTTATCTCCAGCGACGGGCTTCCCGCAGCCTGGAGCATTACTTCCTGGCCGGCAAGCAGCTTCCCTGGTGGGCCCTGGGCGTCTCGGGGATGCTGGCCTTCCTGGACATGACCGGCACCATGCTCATTGTCTCCTTCTTGTACATGCTGGGTCCCCGCGGGCTGTACGTCGAGTTTCGCGGCGGGGCGGTGCTGGTGCTGGCCTTTATGATGCTGTGGACCGGCAAGTGGCACTACCGGTCCCAGGTGATGACCGCGGCAGAGTGGTATGTTTACCGCTTTGGAACCGGCGCCATGGCCAAGGCTTCCCGGGTGATCACCGCGGTCGCGGTGATCGTCTTCACTTTCGGCATGCTCGCCTACCTGATCAAGGGCGCGGGTCTGTTTCTGTCCATGTTCCTGCCCTTTTCCCCGTTCATCTGCGCTTTGCTGATGATCCTGTTGACCATCGCCTACACGCTTCTTTCAGGGTTTTATGGCGTTGTCTACACCGATCTCTTCCAGTCTCTCATCATCCTGGTCAGCGTGGTGATCATCACCGTCACGGCGACCCTCGAGGTTGGCCAGTACACCGGCAGCATCGATGAGCTTGCCCAACAGGTGACGGGGATGAAGAACTGGACCAGTAGCGCACCCCACTGGTACGTGGAGATGCCCGAAGGGTACAAGGAGTTCAATCTTCTGTTCCTCGTCGCGTTCTTCTATCTGTTCCGTAACATCCTGGGCGGCATGGGCAGCACGGGCGCTGATCCTCGGTACTTCGGGGCCCGCAGCGAACGCGAATGCGGCCTGCTGAGCTTCTTCTGGACCTGGCTGATGACCTTCCGCTGGCCGATGATGATGGGCTTCGCCGTCATGGGTCTTTTTCTCGTCCGCCAGATGTTTCCCGACCAGAAGGCGCTCGCCGATGCCTCCCGGCTCGTCAAGCAGCATTACGTCCGGCAGGCGTTCCCGGATGAGGCGGGGGCGATGGAGAATCCCGCAAAGATCGAGAAGGCCATTCCCAAGAGCCGCTGGGAAGAGTCGATAACCGGTATCATTCGCCAGCAGGACAAGCACCCGGAGCTGGTGACGTCGCTCAAGAAATCGCTCGGCGAAGAGCAGTGGGAAAGCAAGCTCGACATGGTCGGATACGAGGGCACGGTGAACCCGGAGCGGATCCTGCCCGCGGTCATTCTGATGCGCATTCCCGTGGGGCTTCGGGGCCTGTTTCTGATCTCCCTGGTGGCCGCCGCCATGTCCACCTTCGCGCCGACGGTCAACGTCGCCACCGCTCAATTCACCAGGGACATCTATCAGGCCTTCCTGCGCCCGCGGGCCAGCAACTTCGAAATGATCGCGGCCAGTTGGGGTTTCGGCGTCATACTGACCGCCGGCGGTTTTTTGATGGCTTACACCACGGCCAGCATCAACCAGATCTGGGATTGGATCATCATGGGCCTGACCGCCGCGCTGGCCATTCCGGGCGTGTTGCGCCTTCACTGGTGGCGATTCAATGCCGGGGGAGTCGTGGTGGGGACTTTCGTCGGCCTGGTGGGGGCGATGATTCAGCATTATTTGGACCCCGGGATGGATCCCTACTGGAAGTTCGCCCTCAATTCATGCATCGCCCTGGTCGGGGCGATTGCGGGCACCTACCTGACCGCGCCGGCGGACCCGAAGGTCGTCGAGCATTTCTACAAGACGACCAGGCCGTTCGGGATCTGGGGCCCCCTCAAGCAGACGTTGCATCCCGACACACGGAAAGCCATGGAGCGCGAACACTTTTATGACCTGGCGGCCCTGCCCTTTGCCCTCTTATGGCAGATCACGCTTTTCCTCCTGCCCATGCAGTTCATTATCCACGCGTGGCGAAGCTTCGCGGTTACCCTGGTGATATTCGCGATCTCGCTCTTTGGCGTGCTGATGCTCTGGTACAGGAATCTGCCCCCCGCGGACAAGAAACTGCCGACCATCGAGGAGATCGACTCGGGGAGGATCTGAGGCCGATGGGAGTGTGACCCGGCCTCTCGGCCGCACGTCACGTCCGGCCTCCGGACCGTCTGCCGCGCTGTCCGAATTGACACCTGACGGCCGGCTGGTACTGTGTGAAACCGTAGCAGGCGGCGGGCGAGGTCCCGTCGCCTTGGAGAGGTGCCGGAGCGGCTGATCGGGCTGGTTTCGAAAACCAGTGTGCGAGCAATCGTACCGGGGGTTCGAATCCCCCCCTCTCCGTTCCTTCTGATATGCACGCCACAAGCTCTTGAAGTTCAGGATCTTGTGGCGTTTTCTCAATTCTTGACTCCCCCGTTGCCCTCAAATTGCCCTCAGCGGGCGAGTCCTGCTGCGGCTGCGGAGCGACCGCGGCGGGTAAGCCGGCCAGCGCTCGCATCGCCTCCTGGCTGTCCTCATCGTGCAGGTGGTAGTAGAGGTCCAGCATGTCGGACGAGCTGTGGCCAAGCCAGGCGAGGGCCTTGCGATACGCCACGTGGTGGTTGGCGCAGAGGCTCGCGAAGTGGTGGCGGAACGAGTGGAGCTTGTACTGGTCAGGCTCGTCGAATTCACACGTTGCACACAGGTCCTTGAGGCGGGCCAGGAGCGTTCGTTCGGCGATAGCGGTGAACACGGGGCCGGCTTTCTTTCGCGGCTCCAGGTGCGGGGCGATCTTCGGATGCACCGGCACGAACCGTTCGCCTTTGTCCTTGGTCGAACCGGTGGAGCCTCCGCGGCGGACGTGAATCATGGTGAGTCCGCCGTCCTGCTCCCTGAGGTCCTCCCACCGAAGCTGCTCCACCTCGCCGATTCTGAGCCCCGCGTAGCCCATGAGGGCAAACGCTGCCTTCTCCTCGCCGACACCTTTTACGATCAACAGGTCCACCTGCTCTGAGGTGAAGCACGGCTGGGGCTTGGCTTTCGCCTTGGGGAGCGTCACCGACGCCAGCCGGTAGTCTCGGAGGTGTTCCTGCCGCCACGCCCACTTGAACGTCTGCTTCGTGAGCACCAGCACTGCGTCGATGGTCTTTGGGGCGTATTCCTTATCCGCCAGCCACTTTCGGAAGCGGTACAGGTCATCTCCCGTGAAGGTGCGGGCGAGAATGATACCGGCTTCGCCGCAGAACTTCTTGAGCTTGTCCAGGTCCGTCCGGTACTTCCACTCGGTCTTCGGCGCCACCCCCTTGGCCTTCACGGACTCGAAGTACCGGTCCGTGAGTTCCTCCACCTTCATCTGCGACTCAACAGGACGGGCAGCTCCCCTGTCCAGCCGGTTCTGGATCTCGATGGCCAGCTTGCGTGCCGTGCCCTTGTTCGTGGTGTCCAGGGACTCAGTTGCCTGGCGGCCATCCATGTCGCGGTACTCGGCCGCGTAGAGGTCGCTCACCGTCTTCTTGCCATCGCGGTAGTACACGCGGTGTCCTATTACGACTCGCGTTCCGTCCACGCATTCACGGTCTTCGAGTTTCATTGCATGAACTCCTGGACCAACCGGTCCCGCCAGAACCGAAGGGGTTTCCCCCGCTTAACCGCGCCGTTGTACCGGCCCTCCGACACGTGGCGGTACAAGGTGGAGAGCTTCAGTCGCAAGAGCGACGCCGCCTCCTCCGGCGTGAGGATTGGCGGTAGCTCGCGGAGCGATCCGTCCAGTTCCGGCTGTGTGAGCTTGCGATTCATTGTAGTGACTACCTGTAAGTGGATCATCCCCTGCAACCGGAGATCCAACGCCCAGCAAACACGCCTACCCGCAGTGGCTGCAGCCGCAGTTGTGGCAAAGCCAGCAGCCGCACTCGGGCGTCATGCTGGAGCCGCACTCAGGGCACCGCACCCCCGATTCACGGCGAGCGATTCGCGCGTGGCAGGAGCCACTTGAATCCCGCGGTTCAGTCTCCACCGGCCGCACCATGTCAGCGGATTCGGGGCTCGGTTCCGAGCGGCTCGCGGTCGTGTTCGTTTGAGTCATGACAACCTCCTATACGCTCGTTCGCTTACGTGCGAACGGTAGCCGCAAAAAAAAGAGCTACGCCTCCTTGCCGGCCAACCGGCGCGGCACTCCGTCCACGATTCGCATCGCGGCGAAGTCCTCGTCGGGCAAGCCGGGCCTGAGCAGCTTCTCCAGGTGCTCCGGCAGCAAAAAGGACTTGCCGTCCTGGAGGCGGATATCCTGGAAGCGATGCAGAGTGGCGGTCAGCGACACGCCGAAGCTCCGCGTCAGGGCCGGCAGGAACCGCTTCTTCCAGAGCCAAGCAGACTCAGGCGTATCCATCATGAGTTCCACGATGCACTCCCGCTGCCTGAGCCGGTACTGGTCACAGACGCGGAAAAGCTCACGCACGAGGAGCGGCACGGGCATGAGAAACGCCGCGGCGAACCGGTCCGCCTGCCTCTCGTATGGCTGAAACCGGCTGAAGCGGCCCGTATCTGTCTCGTGGAAGGTGTTGCGAACGTCCTGGTGAAGGGCCATGTGACCGAGCTCGTGGGCGCAGGTGAAGCGGTAACGTGGTTCCTGCGACACGATGCCCTCGCTGACGAGGATCTCCCGGTCCTTGATAAAGGCGGCCCCGACAACGTCAGCTCCCAGGTGCGAGAGGTCCGCGATCCCGAAGCGGATTCCGAGCGGCCCCTCGATCCAATCGTCCACCGGGACGGGCAGGGGAATCTCGCTGATACGCAGTTTCCGAAGGCAGCGTTTCAGGCAGTCCGTCGCGCGCTCCTCGATGCGGCGGATTGCGGGTGCGGGCTTCAGAAACGCTGAGCCTGAGTACACGGTGTCAGTCCTTACCCTTCCTGCGAGCCATACGCTCGGCCTGGCGAATCAGGTTATTCCACTGCTCCGGCGACAGGTTGCGGGCGGTCCGCAAGAACTCCGGCACTTTGGCGGCGGTAAGGGCGTCCTGCGAAGCAACCTCGTCCACGATGGCTTCCGGACGGCTCCATCCCGCGCGAAGCTCCGCCTCTGCAATCCCGTACACGCGGCAGATCCGCATGAGCAGGTCTTCCGAAGGGTTGCGGCGGCCTTTCTCGATATCGGTAAGGTGCGCGGGGGCGATGCTGAGGAGCCGGGCGGTCTCCCGGAGCCCCTTCTTGAGCCCTTCGACGCGGCGTATCCGAAGGGCTTCGCCAATGGGCAGGCTGGATGGAGGCTTTGGACTCAAGGGCATCCTCCTGGTGCATGCACCGTTCGCTTACATGCTAACACGCAAACACGCGAAGTCAAGCGCGTATTATGGAAAAAAATGAGCGGGTCCCCTGCTGGGGCGTTTACCCCTCGCGCCGGACGGCTGTCTCTTATACACATCTGACGCT
>JAUCQB010000063.1 GCA_030372985.1 Phycisphaerae bacterium | reverse complement strand
GCGGCTCGACGGTGATCAATGGGCCGCGTTCTGGCGCATCACGGCGGCCTGATCACCATGATCTGTTGCTGGACCCGCAAGACAGGGCCGCTCATTCGAGCTATTCGCAATCCGGCGGCTGATGTGTACAATGAAGGTAGAGGTATGGACCCATGTTCGAGCGAATCGAGTCCACCCCCGGCATCCTGGGCGGCAAGCCCTGTATCAAGGGCACCCGGATCAGCGTGGAGTTCATCCTGGAACTCGTTGCGAGCGGCGCATTCCGTTTGGATACTCTGCGCGACTGTCCTCGCCTGACTGCTGAAGGTGTGGAGCAGACGATCGGCGTACAATCCCGTGGCAGACTATAACGCGGTGATCAAAGAGGACGGCCCGTGGTGGATCGGCTGGATCGAAGAGCTTCCCGGTGTGAACTCGCAGGGAGCGACTCGCGAAGAGTTCTTGGAGAACCTTCGTTCCGCGCTTGAGGAAGCCATCGAGATGAATCGAGCCGACGCCCGGGCGGTTGCGAAGGGCAAGTTTGAAGAGGCGAGTATTCGGCTTGGAAGCGGCGAGATCTCCTGAGCCATCTTGCTGCCTGCGGTTGCGTCCTTGTTCGCGAGCGCGCGAGGCATTCCTGGTGGGGTCATCCTGTGAACAATCGGCGTTCGGCCGTGCCCCGCCATACCGAAATCAGCGACGTTCTTGCCCGCAAGATCTGCCGCGATTTGGGTATCCCGGAACCTTGATTGTCCCGGCTTGAATGTGCATGGATGTCGCGGGTCATGGCCACATATGACACCATTGTGATTGGCGGCGGTCACGCCGGCTGTGAGGCGGCCTGGGCGGCCGCGCGAATGGGCTGCCGGACGGCCCTGGTCACCATGCGCATCGACGCCATTGCCCGAATGTCGTGCAACCCGGCGATCGGCGGACTGGGCAAAGGGCAGATGGTTCGCGAAATCGACGCGTTGGGCGGGTTGATGGGGCTGGCCATCGACCGGGCCGGCATTCAGTTCCGGACCCTCAACCGCAGCAAGGGCCCGGCCGTCCAGGCCCCCAGGGCACAGGCGGATCGAGCGCTCTACACGCAGGCGGTGATCGAATTGCTGCGGTCAGTACCCGGCCTGGAGGTCATTGAGGGGACCGTGGAAGGGATCCTGGTGGGGGCGGGGGACGAGGGGCGAGGGCTGCTTCGAAACGGGGACGCAGCTAGTTTTCCGGAGGCTCGCGTTCGAGCTGAAAAAGGGGACGCAGCTCTTTTCTCGGAGGCTAAAAGGGGACCGGCTCCTTGTGCCGCGCAGCGGCCCGAAGGGTGCTGTGCAGAAAAGGTGCCTGTCCCCTTTTTCCTTCAGCTCGCGGATGGGCGGGAACTCCATGCCAAGACCGTGGTGGCAACTACCGGTACGTTCCTTCGGGGTCTGATGCACTGTGGACCGGTGCTGACCGAAGGCGGGCGCGTTGGCGAGCCTGCGGCCGTCGGTTTGAGCGAAAGCCTTGAGAAGTTAGGCTTCACCCTTGGCCGTCTGAAAACCGGCACGCCGCCGCGAGTACATCGTGATTCGGTCGATTTTGACCGCATGACCCCTCAGCCCGGCGACGAATCGCCCGAGCCATTCTCCTTCATGAGCGGCCGCATGACCCGGCGGCAGGTCCCGTGCTGGATCACCCACACCAACGAGCAGACGCATCGCATCATTCGCGAGAACATCCACCGGGCACCGATGTACTCCGGGCAGATCAAATCTCGCGGCCCGCGTTATTGCCCGAGCATCGAAGACAAAGTCATGCGCTTTGCCGACAAGCCTTCGCATCAGGTGTTTCTGGAGCCCGAGGGGTACGACTCGCCCTGGATGTACTGCAACGGCATTCCCACCTCTCTGCCCAAGGACGTTCAGGAAGCCATGGTTCACTCGATTCAGGGGCTTGAACGAGCGGAAATCGTCCAATACGGCTACGCGGTCGAGTACGACTGGGTACCCACGGATCAGATCACCTCCACGCTGGAGACCAGGCGGGTGGCCGGACTGTTCCTTGCCGGCCAGGTCAACGGCACCAGCGGCTACGAAGAAGCCGGCGGGCAGGGGCTGATCGCGGGCATGAACGCGGCCGCGAGAGTGCTTGGACGCGAGCCGGTGATTCTCGGTCGCGATGAGGCGTACATCGGCGTCATGATCGACGACCTGGTGACACGGCCACCCGACGAGCCCTATCGCATGTTCACCTCGCGAGCCGAGTATCGCCTGCATCTTCGAAGCGACAACGCCGACGCCCGGTTGACGCCGATCGGGCGGCGGATGGGTTTGGTGGACGATGCCAGGTGGGGGGCTTTTTCCGTCAAACAGGCCGCGATCGAGTCCCTGGAATCCGCCTTAAGATCTAACCGCACCGGCGGGCAATCATTGCTGGATCTGCTTCGAAGACCTGAAATCCGACTGGCGGATCTGTGCCGCTCACATATCGAGTTGACGGACGACATGTCGCCTGTCATTCTGGAAGCTGTGGAGATTCAGGCCAAGTATGCCGGCTATCTGGAGCGCGAGCAACGCCAGATCGAACGCTACCGGCACCTGGAGGCCCGGGCGATTCCCGAGTCTTTCGACTTCACGGCCGTGGCTGAACTCCGCTACGAGGCCCGCGAGAAGTTCACCCGCTTCCGTCCGCGCAGCCTCGGCCAGGCCGCCCGTATCAGCGGCATCAGCCCGGCCGACATCGCCACGCTGTCGCTGTACGTTGTTCATCAGCAGGGAGGAAAGCTGTAAGTGTCGGCGAGGCAGTCGACCCCGCCGGGGCCGTCGGGCCGTCGCCCAAACGACCTTGGTACTCGTCGGTCCCGTCAGCGTCGGCGTCTCGCGGCGTCGGAGCCGCCTCTGTCTTTCGACTTTACTCCGCGCATTCCGGGTCGGCCGGTGTGCCTTCGCCGCTCACGCATCGCTGGAAGATGCTGAAATCGGACTGATCCACATCGGCGTCACCGTCGAGATCTCTGCTTTCGCAGCCGCCGTCTATCTCGACGCCCGGCCCTGATGCGCAGAGCTCGAACAGATCATGATCGTCCTGGTCCACGTCGCAGTCCAGGTTGAAGTCCGCGACTGACCCGCCTCGTCGCCCCGCGTCCGTGGCACTGCATGCCCCCTCGCCGCAGGCATTCACGGCCTTCACGGAGTAGTAGTACTCGGTCGTGCTGCTCCCGGCGGCCGTGTCGTCGTAGGAGGTTGTGGTCACCCCGGTCGCCAGCGGCGGCTCGACACACGGCGTGTTGCTGGTGCTGCGATAGACCCTGTAGCTCGATGTGTCCGAGACGGCGTTCCAGCTCACGCGCACCCTGTCGCAATACGCTTCGTCCGAGGCGCTGACGCCTGTCGGCACACCGGGCACGGCGCAGTTCACGTTGATCGAGTAATCCTCCACCTCACCGTACTGGGTGGTGCCGCACGGATACATTGTGCCTTGCCAGGCAATGCGAACACGCATCCGGGTGTAGCCGCGGGTGGCCCCGCTCGGAGGGGTGATGGTGGCCGTGAACTCCCAGGGGTAGGAGTTGTCGACGGAAATCGTTTCGCCGGAATCCGAGAAATCACCGTCGCTGTTCCAGTCAACCCAGATGCCGCACTGGTCGTCCGCGTAGCCGTTAGCATTAGTCACCGTGATCGAATGACTTGATCCGATGTTCATGGTCGTGGAGAAACTGGTGTAGTCTGCGTAACCACTGAATCCGGTCCCGGTATTGCTGATCGAGCCGACCTCAACGCCGCTGATGTACTCGTCGGCTTCCGTTGTGCTGCCTCCTGATGCTGTACAGTAGGGTACGCAGGATGCGATGAAGTTCCTGCCGGTCTGGCTCGGCCCGACGGTGATGCCGCTGATCGAGGCCGGTGTGAAGGTGCAGCCGGCCTTGCTGGGAGTGATGGTATAGGTGCCGGCGAGCAGGCCGCTGATGGTGTAGTTGCCCGAACTGTCGGTCGTCGCGGGTTCACCGGAGGGTGAAGGTGTCATCGTCACATCGGCCACACCGCCCGCGCCGCTGGCTACCCGGCCGGAAATCGAGTACGTCGGCGGAGAGACCACGATCATGTAATCCTCGACCTCGCCATCGGCGGTGGGGTCACAGGGGGCGAGGGTGCCGGTGTAGGTGAGACGCACACGCATCCGGGTATTGCCCAGGCCGGCCCCGGCCGGAGGGGTGATGACGGCCGTGTAGGGTCCGTTGCCGGGCGTACCGCTGACCACAATGGTCTCACCTGCATCGCCGAAGTCGTTGTCACGGTTCCAGTCGATCCAGATGCCGCACTGGTCGCCGGAACCGGGATATCCGTTGGTCACGGTGATCGGATAGCTGGACCCGATCTCCATGGTTGTGGACAGGTAAGTGTAGTCTCCGTAGCCGCTGCAACCGGTCCCGGTATTGCTGATCGATCCGACCTGTACGCCGCTGATGTACTCGGTGCACCCGCCCGAGGCGGCGCAACAGCCCGTCGCCTGAAAATCCAAGCCCCATACGTTTCCGGACACGGCCGCGTAGTCGCTCGATGTCCCGGTGCTGGTCGCCTGTGCTGTGAAGGTATGGCCGGAGGCCGTTACTGAGACCGTGTATGATGCCGCCGACGGCAGCTTGACCAGGGCGTAGATCCCCGTGCTGCCGGTGGTGGCGGTGTATGTGCCTCCGCCCGTGCGCAGGGCCGTGACGGTCGCCCCACTGATCGGCAGCCCGAAGGAATCGACCACCCGTCCGCTGATGATCTCGCCGGAGCCGGCGACGTAAACGTTATAGACGCAGGTATCCACGGTATCGAAAGGGTAATAAGCGTCGACGGTGGGCAGGTTGTACCAGGCATCGTCGGCACCCGCCCAGCCCATGTTGAGATGATGATACAGCGTGGCCGACTGATAACCGTATCCGTCTGCCACGACGGCATGCCCGCCGTAGCTTCCATCGAGGCCGAGCAGCACGGGGTAACCGGCGTCGAGGTTGGGGTTGACCATGCCGTTGAGCCCGCTGCCGATGTTGGCGAGATTCTTATAGCCCTTGACGGCGTTGCTGTAGCCGAACGTGCTCTTCAGCGACGTTGCGGTCTCCAGGGCAACCGCGCCGGAGCCGTCGGAGCAATAGTCGGTACCTAGCGAAACGCTCACGTCATGGCAGAGGGATCCGATCGCCTGTCTCTGGGCGTCCGTGGTGCTGCAGTCCGGATCGAGGACCATGCTGGCCCAGGCGTAGGGGCCTCCGGAGCCGTCACCGCCGCGGAGGCACCTGCTCTGACTCGAGCTGCAGACGCTGATGTTAAAGCACGAAGCGCCCACGCCGGCGGTCGGATGCTGGTAAAACCGCACGATCTGTGCCTGGGCGGTGGCGACGCAGCCGGTGGGATAATAGTTCGGGGTGAAGTAGTTGTAGCAGTAACTGCCGCATTCGCTCTCTTGTGACCATCGGCTCTGGACCAGAGGGGCGACGCGCACGTCCGAGATGTCTGTGAGTCCAAGTCTGGTCCGGTCGTTCTCGGTCTCGAGGAGATCTGCCCATTTCTGCCGCGAGCTCACCGCTTCCGGCGGCAGTGCCTTGCCCTGCTGGATCGCCGTCTCAACCTCGCGGGCGCGCTGGACGCGATTGGCGAGGTCTCGGCTGACCAGGGCCCCCAGGGGGTTGGTGTCAGACGGATCGTACTGCCCGTCATCCGCGAAGCAGATGATCGGGTCGGCCAGATCGTCGACGGACAGTATCACGAACCCGGAGGGCTCGAGGTAGACAACGTAGTATGCAGGCCGTCCGTCACTGCCGGCATAGGATTCGGTTCTTCCGCTGGTCTCTCGGCCGATCTGAGCTCCAAGCGGTCGGGCATCCCTTGCCAGCCAGGCCTTGGCGGTCATCTCTGCCTGGTGCGACGTGATCGGTTTACTCCAGGCGGCCTGGTCAGAGAACAGCAAGGCGAGCAGCGCCAGGCCTGCCGGCAGTGCAGACCACACGAATCTCCTGGATGCTCTCGTCCATATGCCTCTGGTCAGACGTGAGCTGGAATCCACCGAGAAGTGGTTCAATAAGTGCACGGGCTGCCTCCTTCCACTGTAAAGTAAAGCACAAAACAGACTTTGCCTTCGTGCCCGCGAATTCCTCACCGGCGACGCTCACGAAGGTTCCCGGCTCCGGTGTTCACACGGTCCACTCACAATGTCAAGACGGTCAGTTCGAGTGCGCTGACTGGCGGGCTCGGCGGACCGCAAAGAACTGTCGGCCTGGATGAAGTCTGCCTGGGGAACCAAGGGTGTCATGTCTGCACCCTTTGTGCCTGCTCTGACCGGAGCCACCGTCTTCAAGCTAGAGTCTACGCCTGTCGGGCGCTATGTCAAGAAAAATGTTCTGTAACCCATCGAAGTGCCGTCTAAGCACCGTTCGACGCGTCCGGAGCGGGCCGGGGGGAGGGTGGTTCGGCCGGGACAGGGGAACTGTCGGCCTTCCCGCCCCCTCCTTGTGACCCTTATCGGCAGGCATACGGGCCTCGAACCACCACCGGGGCAGTCGGCATCGGCGTCCGCCCGGGTTGACCAGTGCGCCTTGACTGAGGTGGCCCAAAGTCGTGATGATGTTGCCTTACGAATGGCCTATTCCTGCCATCAGATGAGGTGTTGAGTATGGTCATCGGTATACCCAGGGAGATTCTCGCGGAGGAACGCCGGGTGTCGGCTCTGCCCGAAACCGTTGCCCGATATGTCCAAATGGGCTTTAAGGTGGTTGTCGAACGATCGGCCGGAAAGGGCGTATTCCGGTCAGACGAGGAGTACGAAAAGGCGGGGGCGGAGATTGTGCCGGACGCCCGATCGCTCTACGACCGGTCGGATGTCGTGCTCAAGGTCAAGCAGCCCTGTTTCAACGAGGAACTCAAGGTCCACGAGGCGCAGTTGCTCCGGAAAGGCTCGGTTTTCATCGGCTTTCTGCATCCCGCCGCCCCGGTCAACCACGACATGGTCCGCATGCTTCGCGATCGCGGCGTGACCGCCCTCACCATGGATGGCGTGCCGCGCATCTCGCGGGCCCAGACCATGGATGCGCTGACTTCCATGAGCACCATCACCGGCTATCGCTCCGTTTTGACCGCCGCAAGCCATTTCCCGCGCTTCATTCCGATGATCGGGACAGCCATCGGCACGATACAACCCGCCCAGGTCCTGGTGGTCGGGGCTGGTGTCGTGGGCCTGCAGGCCGTCGCCACCGCCAAGCGGCTGGGAGGCGTGGTCAAGGTGGTGGACATCCGCAGCGAGGCCCGCCGGGAGGCGGGCAGCCTTAAGGGTACCCAGGTGGTCGGCTTCGAAGTACCCGACGAGCTGGCCCACGGCGAAGGCGGTTATGCCCGGGCCCTCCCGCTGGAGTGGCTGGAACGCGAACGGCAGATGCTTCGTTCACTCGTGCCGCAGGTCGATATTGTCATCCTGAGTGCCCTGGTTCCCGGCGAACTGGCCCCCGTGCTGATTACCGAGGACATGGTGATGAGCATGAGACCGGGGTCGGTGGTGGTCGACGTATCGATCGATCAGGGCGGCAACTGTGCGATGACGGTCTCGGGTCGCGAAATCATGGTCCGCGACGTATACATCTGCGGAACGGCGAATATCCCCGGCTCGATGGCCGTCGATGCAAGCTGGTTGTACGCCCATAACATGCTTCACTACGTCGAGAACCTGTTTCCCAGCGGCCCCGGCCGGCCGAACCTGGAGGATGAAATCGTGCAGCATTCACTCGTGACGATCGACGGCAAGATCGTCCACCAGGGGGCGCTCAAAGCGATGGGCCGCCCGGCATAGGCTCGAATGAGGAGTCCTCGTGATGCTCGATTTCCTGTTGATGCTGGTGGTGCTTGCGGCTGCAGCCGGGCTGGGCTACGTCGTGATTCGTCGCATTCCCTCCATGCTGCATACGCCGTTGATGTCCATGACCAACGCGGTTTCAGGGGTCGTCCTTCTCGGCGCCCTGCTGCTGTTTGCCGTGCCCGCCGGCCGTTCCGAGCAGATTCTCGGCGGAATCGCGCTGGCGGCGGCCACGTTCAATGTCGTGGGCGGGTTCGCCATCACTGATCGGATGCTGGGTCTCTTCCACAAGGGAGCGGCGCCCGGCCAGGAGAGCGCCACCGAATGCCGCAGAAGCTGATTGACTTTGGGATTATCCTCATCCTGTTGCTGGGGATCGCTCTGTTCAGGGAGCCCCGAAGGGCCCGGCTCGGCAATCTGGCCGCGGCGTTCGCCATGGCCTGCGGCGTGGTCGTGATCGTTGCCCGGCATTCCGTTTCGCCGATTTCGTTGCTGCTGGTCTTCGCGGCGGTGGGAACTGCCGCCGGCTGGTATCTCGCCGTGCGGGTCAACATGGTCGGGATTCCGGCGATGGTCGCTCTCCAGAACGGCATGGGGGGCATGGCCTCGCTGCTGGTGTCGTTCGTGGAACTGACAAGGCAGGCAGGCGCAGCCTCGCTGCCCGTCGCTCAGGCTGCCGCGCTGCTGGGTATTCTCACCGGCGCGGCCACGTTTACCGGCAGCATGGTGGCCGGCGGCAGACTCGCCCGCCTGTTCAGCGAACGACCCCGGATCCTGCCGCAGCATAATATGGTTTTAGCAGTTTTTGGGGCTCTGTCTCTTCTACTGATGGCCCGGGCCCTGTTAACCGACAACCCGAGTACCATGCCGGTGACCGCGGCCGCCCTGGCTGTCACTGCCGGCGGGCTCGGAATCGTGTTCGCCATCCGGGTGGGTGGCGCCGACATGCCGGTCCTGATCTCATTCCTGAACGCTGGAACGGGTCTGGCAGCCGCTTTCTGCGGCATCAGCATCGGCAATTGGCTCCTGATCGCGTGCGGCGCCATGGTGGGTGTCTCCGGCATGATCCTGACCCGGGTCATGTGCCGGGCCATGAATCGCAGTCTGATGAACGTTTTCGCCGGAATTCGTCCGTCGGTTGCCGTGCCGGAGGCGGAGGTTGTAGCCGGAACCAAGGCGGCCGCCACATCCCCCGCCCGCGTTGAGACGCCGGCGCCGGCCGAGCCGGTGGCTGCACTTGAAACGGCAGACCCGTTCTCCCGGGCGATTGAGGCTGCACGCAGCGCGCAATCCGTCATCATCGTCCCCGGTTATGGCATGGCTCTGGCGGACGCTCAGGAAGCGACGGTCCAACTGGCGGAGCGGTTGGCGATCATGGGCAAGAGCGTCTTATTTGCCATCCACCCCGTGGCCGGGCGCATGCCGGGCCACATGCACGTGTTGCTCGCGGAGGCCGAGGTGGACTACGGCATGATCCGCGAGTTAAAAGACGTCAACCCGCAGTTCGCCCAGACCGATCTGGCGCTGATTGTGGGCGCCTGTGATGTGGTCAATCCCGCCGCTATCGAGAGCAAGGGGACCCCCATCTCGGGTATGCCCATTCTCCTGGCCCACGAAGCCCGCACAGTCATCGTCTGCAATCTGGACGATCGACCAGGTTATTCGGGCGTCGAGAACCCGCTCTATCGGCAACCCCACGCGATCCTGCTCCTGGGAGACGCGAAGGAGACGCTCGACCGCCTGCTTCGCGAGTTCGGGTGACGGGTCTCCTCGGCCTTCCGCAGGTCCACACTTCGTCGGAGAGGGCGGCTGAACGCGCCGAGCACTCCGTCCATTGGAGAGGGATGAATGCTGCCCGGCGTGTCTCGGATATGCCGGCTCCAAGGCCGGTTAACGCAAGCTTCCATGCCTTTCACGGGCATGCAGACCGGCCGGCGCGGATTTCCCGAAAAGTCGGTTTCAACGCCAGCCGTTTGTCGTCATCAGCGTTGCCAATATGATCGGACCTGGCTCAAGAAGCTCGGAAGAATTGGTTTGACAGCAGCCAAGTGTAATTGTAGAGTATGCGGTGAAGATGGCTAAGATGGGGGATCTTGGTCAGATACGGCAAGTTGGATGGTATTGTCGTCTGGGATGGCTTGGGAGAACGGGAAGATGCCGGTTGAGAAACAAGAGAAGATCGGCCCCAAAGGCGTTTATACGACCGGCGAGGTCGCCGAGATCTGCAAGGTCAGCCAACAGACCGTGATCCGGTGCTTCGACAGCGGGCGCCTCAAGGGTTTTCGCGTGCCGGGTTCAAAGTTCCGGCGCATCCCGCGCGAGAGTCTCGTTCAGTTCATGAAGGAGAACGGGATCCCGCTGGACAACCTCGATTCGGGCAAGAAGCGCGTGCTGGTGGTCGACGATGACGAGGCCATCCTCGAGATGCTGACCGAGCTGCTGGAACGCGATGGCCGGTTTGAGGTCCGGGTAGCCCGAGGCGGTTACGAGGCCGGCCTCACCACCCAGGAGTTTCGCCCCGACTGCATCGTTTTGGACTACAAGCTTCCGGACATTGACGGCAATCGCGTCTGCAAGGCCGTGCGGTCGAACCCGGCTTTCGGCGAGATGAAAATCATTCTCATCAGCGGCGTGGCCGATCCGGACGAGATTAACGAACTCCTGGCTTCCGGTGCGGACGATTTCCTCCGCAAGCCGTTCCAGATCGACGAGCTGATTTCGCGGATTCTGAAGTTGGTGCAGGTCTAGGGGGGCAGATTGCCTGGTCATTCGTCGGCTGCGGCCCGGACACGCCGGCCCGCCTGCTTGAGCCGGTCAGGCATGTTGCCGACTCGATGCCGAGGGGACACATGACCACCACCCGCTTGCCAAGCCCTGTTGACCCGCGTGCCGCCGAGCCCGGCCAGATTGAGCTGGTCCTGTCCCAGATCGACTCTCTGCCCACCTTGCCTGCGGTAGCGGCCCAGTTGCTTGAGGTCACCGCCAGCGAATCGTCCAGCGCCCGCCAGGTCATCCAGCTCATCGAATCGGACCAGAGTCTCTGTGCCCGAATCCTCTCCATGATCTCCAAGGCCAGTGTGGGGACCTCGGTGAAAACCGTGGAGCGGGCGGTGGTCCTTCTCGGCTTTCATGCCGTGCGAAGCCTGGTTCTCTCCATTCAGGTTTTTGAGACCTTCTCGCAGAGGATGGAGCAATCGTCAACCTGTTTTGACCGCGCGGGTTTCTGGAAGCACAGCCTCGCCGTCGGGTGTGCCGCCAAAATGCTGGCCGAGGCGGTGCCCCGCGGCACGGGAGCGAAGGTTCAGCCGGAAGAGGCCTTTGTTTGCGGCCTGCTGCACGACATCGGAAAGGTTGTGCTCAACGCCTGCTTCGTCAAGAGCTACGATCGGGTGCTCGCCAGGGTCGAGGCAATACGAGGGTGCATCGCCGACGTCGAGCGTGAGGTTTTCGGACTCGATCACACCGTGGCGGGCCAGCGGCTCGCCGCCCACTGGAAGCTGCCGGAGATGATACGTGAATGCATCTGGCTGCATCACCAGACGCCCGCCTCGACGCCCTCACGAATCCGGTTTCCCGAACATGTTCGGCTGGTGCAGATCGCCGATCGCCTGAGCCGCGAGATGCGGATCGGGTTCTCCGGCAATTGCGGGCCCGATCGTTCCCTGGTCGCGGCCGGAAGCACGGGGTTCGACAAGGCCGCGCTCGACAGGATCTGTGCCGGCCTGCCCGAGGTGATTGAGGCAAGGGCGGAGTTGATCGGCCTCAATCGGCTCACGTCCCGCGATGTCTACTACGAGGCCCTGGCCAAGACCAATGCCGAGTTGGCTCGGGTGAATGTGTCCCTGTCGATGGCCAACCGGAGGCTGGAACAGCGGTCGCGATGTTTTGAGGCCCTGCGGACGCTCAATAGGGAACTGGGCCACGAACCGGCGCAGGAGGATATCTGCCGGGTGGCGTCCGGCGTGACCGAGATGATGGTTGACAACGGGCCCGCCGCAATGTTTGCCGTGTCCCCCGGCCGCTCCGTCATGGTCGTGGCGGCATCGAACGCCGCCGAAGGAGAGCCGCGGGTCGAGATCTTGCCGGTTTCGGCGGTCGGCGACATCTCGGCTGTCACCGAGGGCGGCGACGGCTGGCAACGGGTGGCCGCCATTCCAGGCACGCTGCTGGATCGCTTGATGTCCTCGCTCGGACGCCCGCCGGGGTGGTACTGGCCCATTCGCCATCAACATCGCTTTGTCGGGGCCATGGTGATCGGCACCGAGCGGCCGGCCGAACTGGAAGAGTCGATGTCGGCCTTGGCCAGTGCCTTCGGTGCGTGGCTGGCAGTGGCCGAATCACGCGTCTTTTCCCGGCAACTGAGCGAAGACCTGGCGGAACTCAACCGCCGGCTGGTCAGCTCGCAGGAAGAGCTGGCCCGGGCCCGGTCACTTGCGATGATCGGGGAAATGGCCGCCGGGGCGGCGCACGAATTGAACAACCCCCTGGCGGTGATCTCCGGGCGTGCCCAGATGCTGAACCGGGCCGAGGTCGACGAGGAAACGCGCCGCGTCGCTCTGCTGATCGCCGAACAAGCACACCGGGCCAGCGCCATCGTCTCGGAACTCATGGAATTCGCCAAGCCCGCTCCACCCCAGGCCGCCGACTTCTCGATGGCCGATTTATTGGGCCGCATTCGACAGGAATGGCTTGAAAAAGCGTCGTTGAAAGACCCGCAATTCCGGCTTCAGCTATCGGACGACCTGCCCCCGATCCATGCGGACGCCTCTCAGATCAAGACATTATTCGACGAGCTGATCCGCAACGCCATCGAGGCCTTGCGAGATGCCTCCGAGCCTCTCCTCTTCATTAATTGCCGCGGGCATATTGCCGATGACAGGCTTGTGATCGCGGTGGAGGACAACGGTTGCGGTATGACCCCCGAAGTCCTCGAACACGCGACCGACCCATTCTTTTCTCGCCGACCCGCCGGGCGTGGGCGAGGCCTGGGCTTGAGCCGAGCGGTTCGGTACGCCGAGATCAACGGGGGAAAGATCCGGCTGACCAGCACCGCGGGCCAAGGGACGGTGGTCCTGGTGGAGTTGCCGGTCGCCGCGGGCTGAGAACCGCGAACCGCCGGCGGATATGAACGGGGTGATCGAAGCAGATATCGCAGCAAAAGTTCCGGGCCGGGCGGGACGCGTAGGCTACCTCCTCCTCTTTTCTCCTCCTCCTCGCTCTCGCGGCCGAAGCGTCCGCCGGCCTGTTTTTGAACGTGCGAGTCCGGTGCTGATCCGGCAGTGGGAAAAGCGATGACCGAAAAACCCGTACAGGTTCTCGTGGTCAACGGCGACGAAGAGCTCGCGGCCATGGTTTCGCGGTGTCTCGAGGATACCTCTTGGGCCGAGGTGACCCATGTCACCACCGCCTCGGACGCCATCTGCGAGGAGTTGACCACCCGGCACGACGTGGTGGTGGCCGCCATGTCTCTGCCTGACGGCGACGGTTTGTCGCTGACCCGCGAACTGCGCGTGACCAATCATTGTCCGGTGATCCTCACGACGGAGCAGCCGACCGCCGAGGAGGCCGTCGAGGCGCTCCGCCTCAGAATCACCGATGTCCTGATCCAGCCCTTCGATATCGCGGACCTGATCGAGCTGATCCGGGTGGCCGCCGAGCGGCGACTCCGTTATCGCCACCGGCAGCGGCGATACCGGCGGCTGCGCTCCATGGTCTCGCGCATCATCCGGGAACGCCGCGATCTGCGACAGCGCATGGACCTGATCTGTCGCGACCTGGTCCATGCCTATCGCAACCTGGCCCAGAAAGTGGCCCAGTCCGGCGCGCTCACTCACGATCTGAAGGAATGAGGCCGGCCGCCCACGCCGGGAGCCCTCGGAACCGCGTACGAATCCTCAGTTCAGGCAGCTCTCATCCGTCTGCACGCCCGGTCCGCTCAGACATTGGTGAAAAAGCGTGAAATCGAGCTGTTCCACGTCCCCATCCCTGTCCAGGTCGGCACACCTGCACGGGGCGGTCGACACCGGAACCTGGCGGCCGGAGAAGCAGGTCTGAAGCCGGCCGAAGTCCTCCGAATCGACGTCTCCGTCCAGGTCGTGGTCGATCGAGAGCGGCGAGCAGCGCGCGGCGCTGTCGCAATCGGTTCCGCTCGCGTGGGGTGTGCCGTGCAAGCACTGCTCACAGAGCAGTGGCACACTGGATCGGTTCCGCTCGCGTGGGGTGTGCCGGCAAGCACTGCTCACAGAGCAGTGGCACACTGGATCGGTTCCGCTCGCGTGGGGTGTGCCGCCCAGAACCTCGCAGTCCGCCGCGTATTCCTCGGTGCACGTGTACGGAATGCCGCGCATGCAGCACGCTCCGACGGTTGCGTCGCAGACGCCCCCGCGCAGGACGATGTTGTCGTAGCGCGGAACTCCGCCGCCCGGTACCCCCCTCGCGTCATCGCAGCTTTGAACATCCCTGCACACCCATTCGTCGGCCTTGAGCTGACAGGACCAGCGGAAGCCCGCGTTCAACACGTTGAAGGGACCGCTGTAGAGTGCGGGTAGTTCGCACCAACTGTACTCGCCGGTCTCGGGGCAGGTCAGCTCGACCTTGACGGTAGCGCTCTTGATCGTGACCCTGATCCGGTTCTCGAAACTGCGCACCATGAAGTCCCCGCTGCCCGGGAAAAGCCCCTGTCTCAGCTTGTACCACTTGAGACCGTCGAAGAACGACAGATGCTCGTTGACCGGCGATTTCCAGGACTCGCCGACCTGGCAGGGGTTGCTGTCCAGGTAGGCCAGAAAACCGATGGCAATTGCCGGTATCGACGGGGCAGTGCTGATCGGCGGGCAGGCGGCGATGGACGCCTCCTGCTGGCAGATGACCGGGTAGCGCGGGTCAGGTGATGAGGCCTCACAGAACTCGCTCCAGGCCCAGTCGGTGAACGCGTATGCGTCCCCGATGGTCAGCGTGAGAAACGAGTTGTCATACCTGCCCCTGTTGGTCGTCTGCCCGGTCATGACCAGTTCCAGGATGAGGGGGGTTCAGGTCCGTGCCGACGACTGAGCCCGAGGTGCAGGTGGAGCCAAAGTGATTCCTGACAGCATCTGAGATCGCGTTCACCGAGTAGCCGAGAGAGCCGTCTTCCTGGGTGTTCATCTTGGCGGACCAGGGGGCGGACGAGTAGTAGTCCGTGTCCAGCGACAGTTCACTGCTGCATGGACCGGTCTTTATCCATTCATCGTAGAAGGCGCCGCCGTCGGGGTATCCGTCGAAATCATCGCAGAAGACCGCATTGGGAAAGCTCGTCGAACACCATGTGTCGGCCAGAGCCGGCTCGCCGATGACACCTTCGATCAGCAGCACGACCGACACACAGATTCCGCACGCTGATCGGCTCCCGCATCTTCTTGCCATTCATTCACGCTGCACACGTATGATTCAACACGGAAGCCGACGTAACAGCGGCACACCGCACGGAGCCGGTATCAGAAGAGTTGCCGGCTCGGGCATGGTCGCGATCCAGCCATGGGCGATGCGGCCAGAGGCCCATCTGGCCGGGCCAGTGATATGACTCATAGCATGTTAATCGCATCAACAGGAAGTGTCAACCGATGTGTCGCCCAGATCACGCGAATTGCGCTGACCGGCGTTCTCGCACGGATGGTCGGATCCGAACGCCCGCGTCCGAATGAACCCGCCGAAGCGGTATCGCCGCCTGCGGAGGCTCTCTCACTTCGACTGCTTGCGGACGATCATGTCGAAATTGCGGACCATGGCCCGATACATGCCCATGACGATGCCGCCATACAGGCAGATCGCAATGATGGTTCCGACGAAGAGATAGGCCATGACCTCCGTCTCGGTGGCCGAGAATCGTGAGAAGCGGTCGCTGGTCATTTCCTGGGGGTTCAGAACCATGTAGATCGACATGACGAACGTCAGCGGCCCGGTGACGCCGGCGATTTGTTCCATCGTTTCGAGGGCCCCGTAAGCACAGACGCCCAGTCCAAAACCAACCAGGGTCATGATGCCCATGCTCTGGATGATGGCCTGGACCGACCCTTTGCTTTTCAGCGACGTTTGCAGGCTGACCACGCAGGCCAGCGACGAATACACCAGCAGCAGGACGGGCAGAAGAATCGCGGACATCAGGTTGACCACCGGCGGATCGGATTCTCGGATCAGGTCGTTGACCGCCATCAGCAGGACGGTGCCCGCCGGAACGGCCATCAGCGGAACGGTGAAGCTGATCAGTCCGCGGATCTTGCCTCGGATGATATAGTCGCTCTCCAGCGGCGTGACCAGCATCAACTCCATCGTGCCCGACTCGCGTTCCCGGCTGATGGCGGTCGCGCCGGTGTTCAGGGCCATGAGGATCGCGGTGACGAACTCGACCATCACGATCCCCGTGAGCCAGGCCCGGGCCGCATTGGCCGTGCCCTGTGCCGACGCGCCCGGATTGACGAGCTGGCCGCTGTTGTGAGAGACCAGCAGCGCCACGGCCGCACCGATACCCCCGATGATGAAACCGTAGTAGACGAAGCGATTGCTGGCGGCACTGCCCTGTGTCACCGCCTCGCGCCAGGCCACCGGGTTGGCCCAGACGTGCCGGGCCCGCCGCCGACGTTCTCCCTCGGCCGACTTCCTGCGAAAGATCCGCAGGGCCAGGCGTTTCCACAGGCTGCCTTCGGCCTGCTTCACGCCTCGCCGGACAAAGAAGGTTGCCAGGGCGATCATGATCACCGACACGCCGAAGGTGATCACCATGTAGGCCATGTGCGGGGCGGCCGCGAGCCAGGACAGCGGCCGGCCGTAGTGTGCGACCAGGGCCGGCGCCGGCGGCGGTATCCTCTTCATCCCGACAAGCAGAGCCAGGAACGGGTTGAACGCCGACAGCCAGCTCATCCCGTCACTGCTGCCGGGGGGGATCGACTCGACCACGTGCGTTCGCGGCCACAAACCCAGCGCCAGGGTGGCGAACAGATACACCGCAATGCCGGCATAGAAGGAGAGTATCGTTCCCCGCGTGCCTACGCGGATCATACTGATGGTGATGGCCAGCGCACCGGTCACGAGGGCGGTGCAGGCGGCAATGCCGAAGCTGATGAAAATCTGGCGGGTCGTCACGCCACCGTAGAGCATGGTGATGCAGAAAATCGGCAGCCCCGAGAGGAGCAGACTCAGCACGAAGAACAGGCGGCTCATCAGCGAGCCCAGGGCGATCTGGGCATTGGTCAGCGGGGTGGTCAAGAGCACGTTGAAGGTCTCGGCGTCCTTCTCCTGCGAGATCGCCCCTGCGGTGAAGACCGGCGCCAGGAAACACATCATCGCCAACTGCAGGATCGAGATCGCCTCGAAGGTGCTTGCCGAGGACTTGGCCAGGTCGCCCAGCGATTCTCCGTGCTTCATGGTCTGTGCGACGATCAGTACGACGAAGAGCATGACCAGCAGATAACCGGTGCGGGCCCAGAAATGGGCGGCACGCTTGCTGCCCATGCTCACCACACGCAGCACGATCGGATTGGCGGGGACCAGCCGCCACAGCCACAGACCAATGTCCGCAAGGATCGTTCGGGTGACCTCAGCCATCGTTCGAGGGTCTCGATTTCGGCGGTTACTCCGTCTGGGTGGTCGGGAACCGGACATCCGCCTCGTCCGCGGTCATGCCGTGTTTTTCGGCGAACTCCCGCAGTTCGGCGAGCACGGCCTCGCGCTGCTCCCGCGTCACCAGCCCCATGATCTCAAGCCGAAATGCCTTCTGTATATCGAGCACCGGCTTGACCATTTCGTCGTACTCCTGGTCCAGGTGGAACAACCAGGGTGCCGGGGATTCTTTGTACAGCGTGCTGCTCATGCTGTAGAGAGCCCGGTTCCTGCGGGCCCTTTGCCGCCATTCGGGCGTCGCGATCACTCTGGCCCTGGCGGTATGGTCCTTCAGCAACTCCCGCCCCCGGGCGTATTGCTCGTCGGTGAGCTTGAAGGTCTGCCGCACCTGGTCGAGGAACTGTGCCCAGTTGCCGGGGTCCAGATCGCGGGTGAGCCATAGGGCTCTTCGTTCGGCGGACCTCACCTCGGGTGGTTTCCTGGGCTTGTTGCCGTCGGCTTGCCCTTCGGTCGGATCATCTTCCAGATCGTCATCGAGTTCGTCGAAGGGCTCCTCGCCCTCCTTGACCTCACCTCTCGACCAGCGATCCATGCGATCATCGAACCTGTCGAGAGCCTTCTCGATCTGCCGCTGCTTCCTCTCGATCTCCCTCAACTGGTCCTCGTCGAGATACGGCCGGCAGTCTTCGGTCATGCTTCCGAACAGCTCGCGCCAGATCGGCAAGGTTTCCTTGGCCTTTTCCGCGAACTCCTTCGCTTTTTCGGGTTTGATGTTTCTCTGGCCGGCCCCCATGTTCTCGAAGGCGAATTCCAGGAACGGGGCGACTTTGGGGCCGTACGCATGGCCCATTCGCATCATTTTCTGCGAGATCGTTTCGCTCAGTTTCTGTTTCTGCTCGTCCGACAGTGCCGCGCCGATATCCTTCTCGAGCGTCTCGTGGATCCACATGCCGGCGAAGGCCCGGGCCAATCGGGGCGTCAGACGAATCCCGTGCTGGGTGGGACGCATCATCTCTTCGCCCGGAGCCTGGGGCAGGGGTGTCTGCTGATTCAGCGTGTCCAGTTGTGTCACCTCGTCCGGCGTGATGTCCTCGGTCTGTCCCATCACAAGCGCCGGCGGCGCGGCGAGGATCAGTGCAAGCGAAAAAAGAGTGGGGCGTGTCATTCGCCACCTCCTTCCGGAGCCGTGCCAACCTCCGGCTTCATGTCGAAGCCCTTCTCGGCCAACAGCGACTCCATCTTCTGCTCGACGGCACGTCGTTGCGACGGTGTGGGAATGCGGTCAATGCGGGCCTTGAGATCGTCTTCGATCGCCTTGAAGCCGGAGTTCAGGTCGGTCCGCTCCTGCTCCAGCAAAGGTCTCAAAGGATGGTTCCAGCCGTTCGGCAGGCGAAACATCATCGATTGCCACACCCGGTTGCGGTAGGACCTGGCACGCCACGGCTGGTCGGAGCGGATCCGGTCGGCCCGTTCCAGACATTCGCGGAGCACCGAGTCCGCGGTGGCGGATTGCGAATCATCAAACCCGTAAAAGGCCTTGGCATCCTTGACGTATTTCTCCCAGGATGCCGTTGGTTCCCTGTCGAGGTTGACCTGAGCCTGATCGCGGGCTCGCTTGAGGTCGGACGACTGTCCTTGCTCGTCGAGCTTGACTTCCTGATTCGGGTCTTCGAACGGGTTGCGCGTCGTGTCGGCCCGGCCGTCGGCCCATTGCCGCATGCGCTCCTCAAATGCATCAAGGCCCTTGTTGAACGCCATCATCTCGCCGGCCAGCTTGAGCTGTTGCTTGAGGGGCAGCATGGGGCGGATGTCCTGGACCGCGCCGCGGGCCATCTCGCGGATCGCCGGTACCAGCGGGACCACCCGCTCGCCGAACTCCTGCCCGAAGCCTCTCGGTATGAAGGACTGCTCGCCCCGGGCGGCGGCCGACATCTGTTCCTCCATGAACCGTTCGACGAGTTCCTGGGCGGGCCCGTCCATCTGGTGCATCATCTGCATGAAGCGGCGGGCGATCTTCTCCGTGGCCTCGTCGGCCTTGGATGGGTCCAGACCCAAATGGCCGGTCAGGTGCCCGGTCCACGCGCCGGCGAAGACCCGGGCCATTCCCGGAGTGAAACGAAAACCGGCCTCGGTGGGCCGGTTCAGCGAGTCATCGTTGCCCTGCGGAGCCCGAGGTTGTGCCGCCGCCGAAGAAACGGCGAGAAGCACGAGCAGCCCGGACCGCAAGCAATGTCGAATCATGACAGCTCCCCTTGCAGCAGATGTCACTGGACTACCCCCTTGGTCAGACGCATGAACGCGGTCTCCAAATTGACCTCTTCCTCACGAAGCTCCTGGATCGCCAGATTCTTCTCGATCAGCGCCCGGGCCAGGAAGCTGAAATCGTGCATCTCGTTCTTCAGTTCCACGGATATGAAACCGTCGTCCTGCTGCACGGTCTTGACTTCGTCGAGCCGGCGAAGCGTATCCACTGCGATCTCGATCTTGTCCGGCACGCGAATCTGCACGCGGATGCCGCGCTTGGCCTTGCGGGTGATCTCGTTCACCGGACCGTGGAACAGCAGTTCGCCGCGTTCCAGGATCCCGATGGTCGAGCAGAGTTCCGCCAGTTCGGGCAGAATGTGCGAGCTGATCAGGATGGTCTTACCCATCCGGTGCAGCTCCTTGAGCAGCTCGCGGATCTCGATGCGGGCCCGCGGGTCCAGTCCGCTGGCCGGTTCGTCCAGCAGCAGCACCTTCGGGTCGTGCAGCAGCACCCGGGCGATGCTCAGCCGCTGCTTCATGCCCCGCGACAGCGAGTCGACCAGGGCATCGCGCTTGTAGCTCAGGTCGGTCAGCTCGAGCACGTCCCCGACGATCTTGGTCCGCTGGTGCCCGGTGATGCCGTAGGCCGACGCGAAGAACTCCAGGTACTCGATCACCACCATGTCGGCGTAGGTGCCGAAGAAGTCGGGCACGTAACCGATCAGCGGGCGGATCTTGCGAGACTGGTAGCCGACCACGTGGCCGCAGATGCGGGCCTCGCCCCAGGTCGGCTGCAGCAGCGTCGCCAGAATCTTGATCGTCGTCGTCTTGCCCGCACCGTTCGGCCCGATGTACCCGAAGCACTCGCCTTCCTCGATGTTGAGGTGAAGGTTGTTCAGCGCCACCAGGTCGCCGTATCGCTTGGTCAGATTGATCGTCTCGATGATCATGACTCAGGCCCGCATGGTCCTTTCATGCTATGGTTGCACCGTCGTGCCCCTGATCGGGATCGTGAACCGGTACATGGTTCGCGTCTGATCAGGGTCGATGGGCCTCCACTTCCCGTTGCTCCCGCTTCTTCGCCAGCATAACCGGGCCGGTCCCGGATCGTTGGCAAAGCCGACGAACAGGGCGGTGCCCAGCGTCAGGTCGCTTGACCGGTCGAGCACCCGTCCCTGCGAGCGGTCCAGTCTCTGGTAACGCTCGACCGCCTGGTTGATCTCGTCGAAAAACGTCAGCAGCAGCATGCCACTGGTGAACCTGTCGCTGCGGACGTCAATCTCATCTTCCGATTGCCGGTCGTAGCCGTAGTAGTAGGGGGTGTCCGGGCGACAGCCGCAGTCACTCGCCCATTTCTCGCACAGGGAGCTGAAAAGTCGCTGGACTTGCGGGTCCTTCGGCTCGGCGGCCGTCTTGTCAACCTCGGCTACCGGGTCGCGTCGGGCCGTCGGGCGGACCGCGGCCGGAGAGGAGCTGTCGAGTTCCGCCAGAATCGACTCCACGGTGATCCGCTTGCCGTCCGGCAGGGCCTTGAAGGGGTAACAGTAGATCCGGTTGTCGCGGGATTCGTTTTCGGAGAACCCGCGGGCCGCGATGAAGATGTAGCACGTGTCCAGGTCGGTCCCCAGCTTGTTCTCGATCCAGCTTTCCTTGCTCAGCTTCGTCCACTTCTGTTCCGCGTCCCGGTACAGGGCGGCGTTCAGGCGGCCGGCCATCGCCCCTTCCCAGCAGCCCTCAAACTGTTTGGCGGTTGCGCGGAAAAGAACGTTGTGTAACTGGCCCGCGACCGTCGCCGCTGTGTACTCCGTGCTGGCGGCATAGGTGGACTCGCCGGTGGAGTATCTGTCCTCGTACCACCTCGGACGGATGGCCGCATGGACCGGCGGCGAGTTCTCGATGTCCAGCCAGTTGCCCGGCAGGCTCAGGTCCACGTTGCTGTAGGTGGCGGTCTTCATTCCCAGGTAGCAGATCGCTGCGACGTCCGGGGAACCGGCCTTCCCGTCGACAACCGTGAAACACTCGACGCTGTTGCCGATGCCGCGCACGAAACGCACCGCCAGGAGGCTGGTCGCGCTGGCCGCGACGCTCAGGGCGGCAAAGGCCGGCCAGGACATGCGAACCAGCCCCTTCTTTTTCAGCCACGTCCAACTGCCGAAGGTCGCCGCGATGATGTATGCCACCACGAACACAAACGCGAAGAGGAAATAGAGACTTGCAGCAATGTCAAAATCCGTCGTATCTTCGACCAGGCTGCACAGGTCGATGTCACGTGCCGGCAAGGTGACGCCGAACTGGCCCTGCGAAGAGCTCTTGGGCTTTTCTGCCGGCCTCATGCGGACGACTTGTCGCAGGAAGGCTTCCGCATACGACCCGACCTGGAACAGTTCTCTCATTTCCGCGGCGACCAGGACCACGCGACCTCGACCATATGGCCGGGAGGCCGCCAGAATGTTGTTTTCAGAAGTGTCCGGCATTTCAAAGGGAATGACCGATTCCGCATCCGGCAGCAGGGTGTCACGCGTGATCGGACAGAACTTCAGCGGCGACCGCAGGCTGGATATCGCCGGCTCCCCGCTGCCGAACAGCAGTTCGCAGGCGTGCTTGGAGAAGATCGTCGGCGACGTGGTGGTTGTCACCTCGCTCAAACGCGCCGGAATCATCTCACCAAAGGCACTGCGGCTGACAATGTCCCAGTTCTTGCTGACGCCCAGAACCAGCCGGCCGCCCCGGCGAACCCACTCGATGATCGCCTCGCGTTGTCCGAGGTCCATCACGGATGCCGAGGGGTCCGCCGCGTCCCAGACGATCACGTCGACCATCTCGAGCCCGGCCACCAGGTCCGGCAGCTCGGAGGGAGCGCATCGGGCAACGACCAGGTCTTTGTCCGAGGTCGTCTCCTTGGTCAGTTGGCGCAGATGGTTCAGACCGCCCTCGCTGATATCCAGGATTACCAGGGTTCTGGGGTCGACGGGGATGATCTGGTCCTCGGGTGTCAGTTCCACAAGCTTCTCATTTGAGTCGCTGAACAGGGGGATGAGCGATCCCTCGGCTGAGACGACGCGGACATTGAACGGAACGTCCCGGATGTTTCGGGCCGCTGGCACGTAGAGGAAGTACCGACGGCTGTCCCGAATGGAAATCTGTTGGCGGGCCACGACCAGATCGCCGTCGCGATCCGGCTGTCGTACCTCAAGCCAGCCGCTGAACAGGTCCCCGTCATGGTTCGTCAGGTCCACGCGAACAGGCGTCCATCGCCCGAGCTTGTAATGGCACAGACCATGGTCCAGCCCGTAGGGATCGGTTGACGAAAAGCCGACACTGATGATCCGCCCAGTCAGATGAACAGCCGAAGCCGCGCTTGGCCACCCAAAAGGCAGAATCGCGGCAACCATCCAGCACACAGGCAGACCACGATTTTTTCGCTGGCGGGCCATGAGGTTTGGAGGACCTTCTACCGGCAATGCCGGCTCAATTGACGAATCCGGCGGCTTTCTGTTCATTGTGGGCGGCCAAGCATCACTTTCAGTGTACGGTGTCTTCGTCGAACACCCTATATTCTATAGCAGCCGCCGCTTGCACCTCAACTTGCGCAGACCTCTGCCCTGCGGGCAGGTGACTACTCCCTTCTAGTATACAGACGAATCCGGCGTTGGTTTGTTTCGCCAAACCCGACCCCACTTTTTCAGTGTCGCTTGGCGCGGAGGGGGCTTCTGGCCCGTCCGACGACTTCGGCTGAGGACATGTGAAAACGGTGGGGCACGGTCGAGCCCTGCGCAGCCTCGTGGACGAAGCGGGGCGGAGGCCTGCCGGTCCTGGGCGCACAATACGGCAGGTCTCGATGGCCACGGCGACCCCGCCAGGGCGAGGTAGGCCCGCCAGGGTGAGGCAGGCCCGACCCTGGCCTACCGACCGCGGCTCCGCCGCTGTCTTGGCTCGTAGAACAAGCCGGGGAGGCTGCCCATCACGACCACTTTTCCACGTGCGTAGGCCTGTTTCGCCTTCGCCGGCCTCCTCATGCAGGATGCGCATCATCCCCGGCAGTTTGACGTTTTTGGGCCTCGATTCTCGATTCCTGACGTTGTCCGTCAGAATGCCGGGGTATAATCCCGCCCATGGACGCGGACATCATACGGATTCTGATCCCCCGCGAAGAGATTGCCCGGCGGGTGAGAGAACTGGGCGAGCAGATCGCCTGCACCTACGAGCGCGAGAACGACGCCGGGATCACCGTGGTGACCATCCTGTCAGGGGCATTGATTTTTGTGGCCGACCTGATGCGGCAGTTGCCGCTCAAGATGAAAGTCGGCTTGATCATGGTCTCCAGCTACGCCGGGCCGCGAACCAGCCCGGGTGAGCCGAAAGTGATCCACGGCCTGAACACGGACGTCGCCGGGCGACACGTGTTGCTCGTCGACGACATCCTGGACACCGGCGGGACACTTCGGATGGTTCGTCGTCGCCTGGAGGAGGCCGGGGCCCGGTCCATCCGAACCTGCGTCCTGCTCCGCAAACCCGCCAAAGCCCCGCCCGACGTTCAGGCGGATTTCATCGGGTTTGACATCGAAGACGCCTTTGTTGTGGGCTACGGGCTGGATTTCGACGATCAATACCGTAACCTCCCTGATATTGCGGTTCTGCGGGAGGAGATCTATGCTCGGAGGAGAGGTGGGGGCGGCGGAAATGACCGATTCGCAAGCCCCAATGACCAATGAATGACGAATGACGAAGCCCGAATGACCAAGGAATGACGAATGACGAAGCCCGAGTGCCTGAGTGAGACAGACAGAAGGGCGGGACAAGCCCCAGGGATCCATCATTCGGATTTCGGGCTTCTTTCGCCATTCGGATTTCGTCATTCTGGTTTCTCTGGTCGGACTCTGGAGGCCCCGTATACCCAGGCTCACGGCAGCCATGGTCACACGATCGAGGCCGCCGATCTCCTGCCCGCCCACCTGCTCGACGGCGATGAGATTGTCATCCTGGCGATTAAACCCTCGCTCTGGTTCGTCGTCTTTGTTTCGTTTCGCTGGCTGATGGCGGCCCTGGCGCTGATTCTCGCGGCCGGCTGGTTGGCCGAACTGGCTCCACAGGTCAATACGCCGATGATTATCAAGGCCGCCGCTATTCTGGCCGCCGGCCGCATCGCCTTGGCCGTGCTCCAGTGGGCCTCCCGCCTCTATGTCCTGACCAACCGCCGGATCATGCGGCTGACCGGAATCCTGAACGTCGATCTGTTTGAATGTCCGCTCACGAAGATACAGAATACCTACGTGACGCTCGGCTGGTATGAACGCCTGACCCGTGTGGGGACAATCTCCTTTGCCACCGCCGGGACCGGCGGCGTCGAGGCGTCCTGGCTTCATGTGAATAACCCGCTCGAACTGCACGAACGCGTGCGCTCCGCCATTCACCAGGCCCAACGCCCCGGCGGCAGCGGAATCTGAACCGGCCCACCCCGGACACTTTCTCTTTGCCGCGAGTTCCTGTAGCCTACCGGCGCATTGTCGTTCGCTGCACAAGGAGCAACATATGTTTGTCGTCGATTCTTATACCGTGGCCGTCGTCATGTGTGTGATCACCATGCTGTGTTGGGGTTCGTGGGCCAACACCCAGAAACTGGCCAGCAAGGAATGGCGGTTCCAGTTGTTCTACTGGGACTATTCGATCGGTGTGCTGCTGCTCACCATCGTCTTTGCCCTGACACTGGGAAGTATGGGCTCAGCCGGCCGCACCTTCTTTGCCGATCTTGCCCAAGCTAGCGGCAAGGCGATCGGCCTCGCGCTGCTGGGCGGCATCATCTTCAATCTGGCGAACATTCTTCTGGTGGCGGCCATTGACATCGCAGGCATGTCCGTGGCCTTCCCGATCGGTATCGGCCTCGCATTAGTCGAAGGAGTCATCGTCAATTACATACGAGATCCCAAGGGGGATCCGCGTTTTCTGTTTGCGGGAGTTGCAGGAGTCGTGATCGCCATCATCATCGACGCGATCGCCTACGGGAAGCTTCCGCGGGAAGGCCAGAAGACGCTGGGCAAGGGTATTGCCCTCTCGGTCGTCTGCGGTCTGTTGATGGGTCTGTTCTTCTACCTGGTCGCCGCGGCCATGCCTCCGCTTGCCGAGATCAACGATCCCGCCCAGGCAGGCAAGTTGACGCCGTACAGCGCTCTCTTCTTCTTTTCCGTGGGCCTGTTCGTGTCGAATTTCCTGTTCAACACGCTTGTCATGGCCAAGCCCTTTGTGGGCGAACCCGTGCCATTCGGCGATTACTTCACGAAGGGGAACCTGCGGTTGCATCTCGTCGGGATCCTCGGCGGCATGATCTGGAGCATTGGCAACTCGTTCGCGATCATCGCCGGCGACAGGGCCGGTTACGCGATTTCGTACGGCCTCGGGCAGGGGGCGACCATGGTCGCCGCGTTCTGGGGCGTCTTCATCTGGAGAGAATTCAAGACCGCCCCGAAAGGCACCAACGGATTGCTCGCGCTGATGTTCGTGTTCTTCATCGTGGGGTTGGGTTTGATCGTGTACGCAAACGCTTGAGGTGAACGATGTCAGGAAGCATCTGTGTTGTCGGCAGTTCGAACACGGACATGATTCTGCAAATGGATCGCATCCCCCGGCCGGGTGAGACGATCCTGGGCGGCGAGTTCTCCATGGCCGCCGGGGGCAAGGGTGCCAACCAGGCCGTTGGCGCCGCCCGAGCGGGGGGGCAGGTCGTTTTCGTTGCCCGCGTGGGTAACGACATGTTCGGCGACCAGGCCGTCCGCGGGTTTGTGCGGGACGCCATCAACGTCGACTACGTGGTCCGGGACACGCACGCGGCTTCCGGTGTGGCCCTGATCTTCGTGGCCAAGGACGGCGAGAACAGCATCGGTGTGGCCTCCGGGGCGAACGGGCGACTCTCGCCCGAAGACGTCGCCAAGGCCCGCGAGGCGATCACCTCCGCGGACATCCTGCTGATGCAACTGGAGACGCCCCTCGATACGGTGAAAGCCGCGGCCGAGATGGCCGTTGCGGCCGGTGTGCGTGTCATCCTCAACCCGGCCCCGGCTCAGCCCCTTGGAGACGATCTGCTCAAGCACGTGTCGATCCTGACGCCGAACGAATCGGAGGCGGAACTGCTCACCGGCGTCAAGGTCGAAGGGACAAACGGGGCGGCCGAGGCGGCAAAGGTCCTGATTTCCAAGGGCATCCAGACGGTTCTGATCACCCTGGGACCAAGCGGAACGTTCGTGGCCACGAAGGACTCCGGCGAGCTGGTGCCCGGCTTCAAGGTCAAGGCCGTCGATACCACGGCCGCCGGCGACGTTTTCAACGGAGCCCTGGCAGTCGCTCTGGCCGAAGGACTGCCGCTGAAGGACGCCGTCCGGTTCGCCAACGCCGCCGGCGCCCTCTCCGTGGCCAAGCTGGGAGCCCAGCCTTCAGCCCCAAGACGGCAGGATATCGAACAGTTCATGGCCCAGGAGAGATGACCCGGCCCGCATGGTAGGGCACGGTCGAGCGGAGCGAGACCTGCCGTCTTGGGTCGTTTTCCGGTAGGTGGCGATGGGCTGGGGATTGGGGTCTGGGGGCTGGCCGGATGGTGGGGTGAGTGATCGGGAGCGGATCGCGGCCTTGGCTCGCCTTGTGGTAGGGCACGGTCGAGGTCGCCACAGCGACCGAGACCTGCCGCGTTATTTGGTCTGGATAGGCAGGTCTGGGCCGCCTATGGCGGCTCCGACCATGCCCTACGTGGTCTACCAGAATGTAGCCTTCCGGCCGACCGCACGCCTTCTTGGACGCAGGAGTCTGATAGCCTAATAGTCGAGCAGCCTAACGGTCCAGTAGCCTCCCATGTCCAGACCCATCGATATCCTGCTTGACGACGAGCACCTGGTGGTGGTGAACAAGCCCGCGGGCATATTGACCGTTCCGGGCCGGCAGGGGGGTGTCTCGCTTCGCGAGATCCTCATGCGCGACCAGATGAAAGACGCTACCCTGCTGTTCGTTCACCGCCTCGACCGCCATACCAGCGGCGTCCTGCTGATGGCCAAGACCCCTCAAGCCCAAAGCTTCCTTTCCGTGCAGTTCCAGAAACGCGAGGTCGAAAAAGACTACCTGGCCCTGGTCAGCGGCAACCCGGAAGACGAGAGCGGCGTCATCCACGCCCCGCTCGCCCCGCACCCGCGTCTGACCGGCGTGATGGTGATCAGCCAGAAGAAGGGCAAGCCGTCGGTGACCCGGTGGCGCGTCGAGGAGCGGCTCGGGCCGGTGACCCTGCTGCGATGCCGCCCGCTGACCGGCCGTCAGCATCAAATTCGCGTCCATCTCAAGGCCTTGGGTCTGCCGCTGCTCGTCGACCCGGTGTACGCGGACACCTCGGCCTTTTTCCTGTCACAGCTCAAGCCCAACTATCGGCCAAGCGCTCACCACGAGGAACGCCCGCTCATCGACCGACTCAGCCTGCATGCCCAGTCGCTGACCTTCGTCCACCCCGGCACCCAGACCCGCATGCGCGTCGACGCCCCGCTGCCCAAGGACTTCCGCGCGGCCCTCACCCAACTCCGCAAACTCCGCGACGCCAAATCCTGATGCCTTCCTTGACGCCAAGCTCTGGTGCTCTCCTTGGACGCCAGGCTCTGACGCCTTCCTTCCCCCCTTGGCAAGGGGGGATTGAGGGGGGTAGACGGCGAGGCCGGCCTCACCGAACTGCGATCGCGACGAGCAGAAAGACAAAGTTGCCGAGTTGCATGCAAAGATGCGGAATGCGGACGCACAGCGGAACGGCCCTCGAATGGCCCTTGTTCATCAATACGAACCCGTTGTTGGTGAGTTCAAGGCGTGAGGCGGCCCGTGCATTTCCTGCGTTCAGCCTGTCTCTTGCACGCTTGATGAAAGCCTTGGCCAAACGCATTGCGCAAGCCTCATGTCAGAGGTTCTTCGGGAATCCTGCCTGCTCTAGGCCCACTCCATTTTGCCAATCATACTCCACGGCACAATCTTGACCTCATCCCGGCTCTGTGCAGCCGAGCCCCCGTGGACGACGATCGCCTCGGTCTGACGCAGGGGTTTCAGGATCACTTGCACGCGCCGGGCACTCTTGAGCATGTCGCTGGTGACGGTTTGCCCGGCCTTGGCTTCCACGACGGTCAGCTTGCTTGCCTGCTCGACAATCAGATCTGCCTCGATCCCGTGCTGATATGTCCACTCTGTGCTATTTCAAGATCGGATTTTGAAACAGCCCACAACAGTTGCGGTTCTCCGGACCGCCGTTCAGCCTCCCGAGCCGGCCTGCCGACCCGGCGCAAGCTCTTGTTTCTCTCAGGCTTGCAGGCGTGCAGGCCCGCCGCTTGCATCCCAGTCCACGGAGCCCTAGATTGATCGATTCGCCGGACGGTCTGGCCCATACGGCCGAGCCGTCCGTAGGGCCGACACCGTTCTGCGAAGCTGCGTTTCGCTGCGTAGCACGAGCGCCCTCGTCGGCCCCCAGCTTGGCTGAACGCTGACGGCTGATTGCTGACAGCTTGAGTTTGCCAGAGAGCGACCCCCTCCGACTTCCCCTTGTGAAGGGGGAGAGGAGAGATCGTGTGGAGGCACGGTCAATGAGTGATGTTTTCAGAATCGGACTGATCGGTTGCGGAACCATCGGGCAGGGCGTGGTCCGTATCATCCAGGCCGAGGCCGGCGAAATCGAGCGCAAGACCGGCGTACGGCTGGAACTGGCTCGCGTGGTCGATAAGGACCCCGCCCAGGCCGCCAAGGTCGACGTGCCGGCGGCGCTGGTGAGTACGAACGCCGCGGATGTCTTCAACGACAAGACCATCAACGTCGTCATCGAGCTCGTCGGCGGGACGACCATCGCCAAAGACTTCGTACTGGCGGCACTCAGCGCCGGCAAGAGCGTCGTGACCGCCAACAAGGCCCTGCTGGCCAAGCACGGTAAGGAGATCTTCGCGGCCGCCCGGCGGAACAGTTGCTGCGTCGCGTTCGAGGCGAGCGTCGGCGGAGGCATCCCGCTGATCCTTCCGCTGCGCACCGGGCTGATTGCCAATCGCATCAACGCCATCTACGGCATTCTCAACGGCACCTGCAACTACATCCTCAGCGAGATGGACCAGAAGGGCAAATCGTACGCCGCGGCACTGTCTGAGGCCCAGGCCGCCGGATATGCCGAGCTGGATCCGACGCTCGACGTCAACGGCACGGACACCGCCCACAAGCTGGCCGTGGTGGCGTCGCTTGCCTTCTGCTGCGATGTCGACTTCGGGGCCCTGCACATCGAGGGCATCGATCAGCTCGATGCGATCGACCTGGCGGCCGGCAAGGAACTGGGCTACGTCTGCAAGCTGCTCGGCATCGCTCAGCGCACCTCCGACGGCATCAGCCTGAGGGTCCATCCCTCGTTTGTCTCGAGAAAGCACCCGCTGGCCTCGACCGGCGGCTCGTTCAACGCCATCAGTGTCTACGGCAACTGGGTTGGCCATACGTTGTTTTTCGGTCGCGGGGCCGGCAGCAAGCCGACCGCCAGCGCCGTTGTGGCCGACATCGTCGATATCGCCATCGGCAACGCCGGTCGCACCTTCACGCAGTGTCGCATGCTCGGCGACGTGACCGCGCCGCCCAAGTATGTCCCCATGGAGCAACTGCGCTCCCGTTACTACATCCGGCTCGAAGTCGTGGATCGCCCCGGTGTGATGGCGATGGTGACGAAGATCTTCGGTGACCGGCAGATCAGCCTCAAGGCCGTCACGCAGCACGAGTCCGCCGCCGCCGCGAGCGATGGCAGCGCTATGGTCGTCGTGCTGACCGACGTCGCCCAGGAAGGCCAAGTGCAGGCGGCATTGAAGGAGATCGGTTCGCTCGATATCGTTCGCGAAGCACCGGTGATGATCCGGGTGGTTGAGGAACACGAAGAGTATCCGACATGAAGTTCGCAATCGTACTACCGGACGGGGCGGCGGACGAGCCGATCCCGCAGCTCGACGGCAAGACCGCCCTGGAGGCGGCACGGATTCCGAACATGGACTGGATCGCGGCCACCGGCCGGTCCGGACTGGTGCAAACCATCCCCGACGGTTTTACCCCCGGCTCCGACGTCGCCACGCTCAGCGTCATCGGCTACGACGTCAAAACCTACTACACCGGCCGGGCTCCGCTCGAGGCGGTTGCCAATCGCATCAGCCTCGGTGCCGACGACATGGTCTTTCGCTGCAACCTGGTCACCATCATCGACGGGCGCATGGAGGACTTCTCGGCCGGGCACATCTCCCAGGCCGAGGCGACCCAGATCATCAACGACCTGCAAGCTGCCCTGGGAAACGATCGTGTTTCGTTTCACGTCGGCGTCGGCTACCGGCACCTGATGGTGGTCAAGGGCAGCATCTCGATGAAGGTCAACTGCCAGCCGCCGCACGACATCCCCGGCGAAAAGGTCGACGGCTACCTGCCCAGCGGCAGGGGCAGTGACGAACTGCGCGAGCTGATCGCCAAGTCGCAGGAAATCCTTGCCAACCACGAGGTCAACGTTGTCAGACGCGACCTGGGCGAGAACCCGGCCACCTCCATCTGGCTGTGGGGCCAGGGCGGAAGGCCCAGGCTGCCGAGTTTTCAGGAGAAGTACGGCTTGCGGGTCTCGGCCATCACCGCGGTGGACCTGATCCGCGGCATCGCCCTCACCATCGGCTGGAAGCTCATCCAGGTGCCCGGGGCCACCGGCTACATCGACACCAACTATCGCGGCAAGGGCCAGGCGGCGGCCGCGGCCCTCAATGAAGTCGACATGGTCGTGGTGCACGTCGAGGCCCCCGACGAGGCCGGCCACAACGGCGACGCCGCCAACAAGGTCAAGGCCATCGAGGAGATCGACGAACACGTCGTCGGGCCGCTCCTCGACAAGCTCAAGACCTTCGACCGCTGGCGCATCCTGGTCGCCCCCGACCACCCCACACCGGTGGTCAAGAAAACGCATTCGGCCGTCCCGCCGCCGTTCTGCATGGTCGGCACGGGCGTGGTCTCCGATCGTTCCGAACGCTTCACAGAAGCCGAGGCCGAGGAATCCGGTCTCCGCATCGACCCCGGCTACGAACTCATGGAGTACTTCCTCAAATCCGGTAAGGCGTGACAGCCCGGGTGGGGTCCGCCCTGGCGGACCACAAGGCGATCTCGGGTGAAGGTCTCCTGGAACCAGATTCCCATCCCGCTGGAACCAGATTCCCATCTGGTTCCCCGTCACGTGGGATTCCGATCCCATCTGGGAGGCGGGAGAGGATTACCGCGGCTGAAGGGTGCGAAAAGAAATTCTCGCACCAGCCCGCCCGTATTCGATGGGATGATACGCTGTATCAGCCCGCCGGAATTTGGCGGGCCCTTGCCTGGAGCCGGTCTTATGCTAGACTCTCCGGGCTTATCGGGGGGCGGGTGTCGGCGGGTTATCGATGCGCGCCCGGACCGGAACAGAAACAGGGCGGCTTTTCGGTGCGAGGAACATGAGTATTATCGTCCAGAAGTTCGGCGGGAGCAGTGTCGCGGATGCGGAGAAGATCCACCGTGCCGCCCGGCGGGCCATCAAGGCCAAGCTCGACGGGCACCAGGTGGTGATGGTTCTCTCGGCCATGGGCAAGACGACCGACAAGCTCATCACCCTGGCCAAGGAGGTCAATCCGAACCCGCCCAAGCGCGAGATGGACATGCTGCTCACGACCGGCGAGCAGGTGTCGATCTCGCTGATGGCCATGGCCCTGGAGGCCGCCGGGCACCAGGCGATCAGTTTCACCGGCCGGCAGATCGGCATGGTCACGGACGCCTCGCACACCAAGGCCCGCATTCGCTCGATCGACGCCGAGAGAATCTGCAAGGAGCTCAACGCGGGCAAGGTCGTGATCGTCGCGGGCTTTCAGGGCGTGACCGAGGAAGGGGCCCTGACGACGCTCGGGCGCGGCGGGTCGGATACCACCGCCGTGGCGTTGGCCGCCGTTCTCAAGGACTCGATCTGCGAGATCTATACCGACGTTGACGGCGTCTACACCACCGACCCGCGGATCGTGCCGCAGGCCCGCAAGATGAACGAGATCAACTACGATGAGATGCTCGAGCTCGCCTCGTTGGGCGCCAAGGTGATGCACTCGCGGTCGATCGAGTTCGGCAAGAAGTACAACGTGCCTATCCACGTTCGCAGTTCACTTACCGATACAGAAGGGACCATGATCGTGGCTCAGACCAAGGGAATGGAAGATGTCGTTGTTCGCGGTGTGACGCTCAAGAGAGACCTGGCCCGTGTTGTGCTCGTGGGCGTGCCCAACAAGCCGGGAGTGGCCTCGAAGATCTTCGCTCGCATCGCCCAACAGGGCATCGTGGTGGACGACATCATTCAGAACATCGTGGAGCATGCCAAGGAGGCCAACATCGGCTTTACCGTGGCCGGAACCGACCTCAAGGACGCGGATCTGGTCTGCAAGGAACTGGGCCGCGAACTGGGCATCCGGTCGGTCGAGATGGATTCCGGCCTGGCCAAGGTCAGCGTCGTCGGCGTGGGCATGAAAACGCACACCGGCGTGGCCGCCAAGATGTTCAACGCCCTGGCCTATGCCCAGATCAACATTCAGAACATCACTACCAGCGAGATCGTGGTGAGCTGCGTCGTCAACGCGGAAGAAGGCGAAAAAGCCGTGCAGGTGCTCCACGCGGAGTTCGAGCTGGATAAGGCGAAGGACTGAAGAAAGGATGAAGGATGAAGGCTGAACGATGAGTAGGAAAGGACGAAGGATCAGGGATGAAAGCTGAGCCATGCAGAAAGGCCGGACCCGTGGGGCAGAACTCAGGGACGGGCTCTTGACTTGGCCTTCGCGTTCTTCGAACACACGACGAGAATAGCCGTTAGCTGATCGGCCTCGGCGGCAAGGTCGGCCAACCTCGATTTGGGCAGAATCGCTGCATCCACAAGCAGTTCCATCCAGTAGCTGCTTTCCTCCAGTTCCTGAAGGCCACCTTCGATCTTGCTGACGAACTCAGCCGTCGAGCGAGCACGGCTGGCTTCACGATAATGCGCGCCGACCGACGTTCCCGCACGCAGCAGTTGGTCACCGATAACTCGTCCGACCGGCGACCTCGGGAGTGCCGAGCAAAGCCGGATCACGCGCAGTGCAAAGGCTTTCGTCCGCTTCTTGAGGTCCATGCACGTGTGCCGTTCGCTGCCTTGTCTCTCTCCGCTATTCATCCTTCCGCCTTCATTTCTCATTCTTGGCCTTCTGCCCGACTCATCCTTCATCCCTCATCCTTCAGCCTTAGGCTTCGCGAGCTCCTGCTCGCGAAGCCACGCGATCGTCTTCTTCACGCCTTCCTCGTAGGAAACGGCCGATTTCCAGCCGAGTTGGTTGCGGGCTTTTTCGGCGCTGAAATAGACGCGTCGTCCCATGAGCCAGACGGCGTATCGCGTGATCATCGGCGGCTTTTTCGTGCGGAAGAGGTGGCCGAAGCACTCCAGGAGGAATGCCATTGTGTAGGCGATCTTATACGGCGCGTGGTGCGTGACTGGCGGGGCACCGAGCGCGGCGGCGAGCATGTTCATCCACTGGCTCTGTCGCATCTCGCCGTCGTTGCAGGCGTTGTAGGCCTGCCCGACGGCCGCTTCGGTGTCGCACGCCAGGATCGCGCACTCGGCCACATTGCCCGCGTAGACGACGTTCAGGCGGTTCTCGCCGTCGCCGAGGATCTTGGCCTTGCCCTCGCGAAGCATCCGGGCCAGGCGGAAAATGGTGACGCGATCGCGCGGCCCGTACAGCCAGCTCGGTCGAATCACGGTGAGCTTGATCTTCCCGGCCTTGTGCATCGCCCAGAGATCGTGCTCGGCCTGGACCTTAGCCCGGGAGTAGTAGCTCCACTTGTGCAGGTTCCTGCCCAGAGGGGCGGTCTCGTCAAGCACGATGCCTTCGCCGTCGGGATGGCCGTAGGCGCTGATCGAGCTGATGTGCAGGAATCGGTCGCACCCGGCGGCCGACGCCGCTTCGGCCAGGTTGTGGGTGCCCTCGATGGTGATCCTGACGAAGTCCTCCCATGGGCCCCAGTCGCCCACTCGGGCGGCGGCGTGGTACACGACCTGAGCGCCTTGGCAGGCCTTCTGGAGGGCGGCCTTGTCCGACAGGTCGCCTTCGGCGAATTCAACGCCCTGCGTGGCGAGCCATCTGACGTCGCTGCCTCGCCGGACCAGCACGCGCACAGGCCGATGGCGCAGCCGAAGCTGCTCGACAATATGGCTTCCCAGTAACCCCGTTGCGCCGGTGACCAGATTCATAGCTGCCCCCGCATGGTGATGTCTCGCGGCTGATGGCCTGCCCGAAACCTGTGAGACCGGCTTTCGCCCGGTCGAACGTGAGGTCTGTGGGGCAGGCCCCGGTCAAAAGCGGGCAAGATAGGTCCCTGCGGGGACGGCGTCAAGAACAGCGGCATTCCGGGCCGAGCAGCGTCATCCGAGCTATATCGCGATATCACGGTCTTTCTCGATCGCTGCGCGGTAGAGCTTGCGGATGAGGTCGTCCGGCTACTCGCCGGACTGCTCGACGAGGCGGTAAAGCAGTTCAGCCCGCTTTGACCGATCCATTGCCTCCAACTGAAAGTCGAACGCCTTCGTGTCGGCGAGTAGCAGTTGCGCGCGACGATCGCTCGTGATCGGGCCGTCCATGCCTTCGGGATCTTCACGGGCAAATTGCAGCAGCAGCGAAACCTGGGCATCCCGCCCCAGACGCTGCTTGACGGTATCGAGGAGCAGATGCTCGTACTCGCTGATGCGGCCCGAAGAGATACCCAGGAGTCTTGATAGCTCGCGGGTGGGCGTTCGTTGATCGGTGTGGGCTACGAGAATGCGTTCGGCGGCGATGCGAGTCATCACCTCGCAGGCGTTCCGCCGCCGCCACTTGCGGGATTGCAGGTCTTCGAGAGCGGCCTGCACCGCTCGCTCGAGTCGACGCCGTGCCAACGCGCGGATGGTCGGCTCGGTCGACTCGTGCGGATCGGCGGCCGTCTTGAGGCGAGCAGCGAGGTGCGCCTCATCGCGCCACTGGTGCACGATCGGCGGTCGGGGGATTGATGACCGGCCGTCGAGTGCGAGTTGCCTGCGCCGGCGCACGATGACCTCACGCGGCACGCGGATGGTCGCGAAGTGTTCGTGGACGGCCGTAAAGATCGCACCGCGGATGCGCGGCAGCGCATAAGCGGAAAAGGAGCCGTGCAAGGCCGGGTCGTACCTCCGGGCGGCCCGGATCAGTGCCATGCAGCCGACCTGGAACAAGTCCGCGCGCTCGCGCAGTCTCGTCGGTTGGCGGGGAGTGGGGACGCGGTTGCGAAGGTGCAGCCCGACCAGCCCGATGTTCCGAGTGACCAGCTCCTGCTGCGCCGTCGTCAGCCGGCCGAGGGCCACGCATCGTTGGGTCTTCCGTCGGCCCTGCCCGGCCGCTTGCGAGGGTCGTCCTCGTCGAGCGGACCGGGCTGCCGGTCCGGACTTTCTCGCCGCGACCAGCGGCTCTACCCCGCACCGACCAGCCCCGCGCTGCCTGATATCTGCCTGTTTGCCTGCCGCTCCCCGACACCGACAGTCCGCCCCCGCCCCGATAGGAGCACCCGCTCCAGCCCCCATCATTGTCCCCTCCATCTCGCCAATGAGCCCCGTCGTATAAACCTAACATAAACCAAACATTCCGTAAAGTCAAATCGGTTATTCACTGGAAACCCGTGTTGTGCGTCTGCGACAGCAGGTGATTCCTCTCTTCACGGCAGGCGGAGCCGTTGCACGGCAACAACCTGCTTCAACTCGCGGATATGGTCTGCCCAGGGATATGACGTTCGGACGGCGAATTGTTGGGGGCCTGTTCTGCGTGGACACAGCGGTTCCGGTGGCTGCAAGGGCCCGCTGGCTGGACGGACTCATCCAAGTGGGAGAATACTCAGGGTGATGTGCCCGGCGAAGGCCAGTGCAACGTCGGTGCCCGGGGTGGCCCGGCGTTCGTGGTATCGGCTGACGCAGGTCAGGAGCGTGGCGTTGTTGCCTTCGCGGGTCTGGGTGAAGCTGAAAGCCGGCGGATCGGAACTGACCGGGGCGACACAGGCACCGAGCGGCGGGCGGCTGTCGGGAGGCCTGGGAAGATTCACGTTCCAGCAAGGTATGACCTGGGGATGCCGATGGGAGGAGCCGATCCGTGCGCGGACGGGGGCGACAGGCTGGTCTGCGAACAGGGGCACGGCCGAGAGGGCGGCGTTGAGCAGCGCCTTGCGGACCATCTGGAAGCTTTCCTGGTCTACGGATGGCGGCGCCGTTTGCCCAGGCAGGGTGATGGCGGCGATGATCGCGGCGGCAAGACGCGCTGAGCCGGGCCAGTCATCAGGGATCGCGGGCTTGACCAGTTGCGAGATCGCAATGGCCGGCACTCCCAGCATGGCCGCCTCGCGAGCGGCGGCAACCGTTCCGGAGTAGAAGATATCCACGCCGAGATTGCTCCCACGGTTGATGCCGGCGAGGACCCAGTCGGGTCGCGGGTGACCGGGCAGATGCAGTGCCGCCCGGACGCAGTCGGGCGGCGTGCCCTCCGCCACAATGACCTGTCCCATGCCTTCGAGACGGGCCTCGCGGCAGGTAAAGCTCTCGGTTGTTGAATGGCCCATGCCGCTCTGGGCGACGGCCGGGGCGATCACGCTGATCTCGACACCGGGCAAGCCTCGCACGGCCTGATGCAGAGCTCGCAGGCCCGGGGCGTCGTAACCGTCGTCGTTGGTCAGCAGGAATCGCAAGGTATCATCGCCTCAGCTTGTCGATCCGGGTTGCCGGGTCATCTCGACGTAGGCCTTCTGCAACTGCCCGGTGATTGGCCCCGGTTTCTCGTTACCCAGAGCCTTTCGCTCGATCCGTGTCACCGGCATGATCTCCATCACGGCGTTGGTCAGAAAGACCTCGTCGGCGTCGAGCAGGTCACGGATGGTCAGCGCGGTCTGCTCCACCTTGATGCCGGCCCGGGCCGCAAGCTCGATGGCCAACTGGCGGGTGATTCCGGGGAGTACCGGCGTGTCCAACGGTGGGGTGCGAAGGCCGCCTTCCTTGACGATGAAGACGTTACTGATGCATCCCTGGGCAAGCCGGTTTTCGGGCGTGAACCACAACGCCTCGCCGCAGCCGGCGGCTTGTGCAGCTCGAAGGGCCAGCAGACGGGAGAAATAGCTCGTGGTCTTGTGTCCGGCCAGCGGATCGAGATTGGATTGCCTCCACCGGGTGTTGAGGTGGACGGTCATTCCCCGTTCGTACACGGCGGTCGGATAGCCGGCGGTTTCCTGTGCCGCGACCAAAAGGGTGGGCCGTTCGTTTTCGTCCTGAGCTCCGGGTGGCATCACGGTGAACCGAATGCGGGCGTTCTTGACTCTGTTCGCGGCGAGAACGGCGGCCACCGCGTCCGGAATGTGCTCCATCATCTCCAGCACGGGCATGTCGAAATGCCTGGCGGAGTTGGCCATCCGCTCGATGTGCCGCTGGAGCAGAAAGGCTCGCCCGTCATAGGCGCGGAGGGTTTCAAACAGACCCACACCATGCAGCAGCGAGGGATTGGAGACCGTCACTGCGGCCTTGCTCAGGTCGACGATTTCACCGTTCAGGTAAACCTTCTCGGTCATGCGTTGCATTGCCTTGGTCAGGGCTTGGCCAGGCCAAGTCGGTGAGCGTCGGCCGCGGCACCTCGTCTGCCGGCTTTCGGCGCAGTATACAGGGTTCGTTGACGCCCTTCACCCGGGTTAATGCCTGGCCAACAAGGAGACTCGGTCCGACAGGGTACAGGGGAAACGGCCTTTCCGCCGATGATTCTTGAAGGCAGACGTCTGACCGCCGCAGGCGGAGAGGTCGGGGTCTGCCATGGGCGTCCTTCCTGTGGCAGGCGTGTCGGTGGATCCCGGGCGGCGGGGGCGGGAGGCAGCACTGCCTGGCGGGTGGGTGACGGCACGCAAGTGGTGGACTGGGGCCTGTTTGTGCCGCTTGCGGGGTGGTCTGACAGACCGGTTTTGGTTGACATCCGATAACCACAGATGTACTTTGCAGAGCAGCGGCGTTGGCGGCGGCGCGTGGCCGTGCTCGCCGGTTCGCATCGGGAACAAACCGCACGTCCGGACCGTTGGAGGTCGGGATGGCGCGGACATGGAATGAGTGACGAATCCAAAGGATTGAGGAGCGGTGCAATGAACCTGCACACACGACGAGCGGCATGGATGTCCTGGGTCATCACGGCAAGTCTGGTGGCCTCGGCGTTGGGACAGTCCACACAGCCGGCGGCGACGGGCCGCGCGGTCCAAGGCAAGATCAAGGGAACCAACGTGAACGTCCGAAGCGGATCGGACACGAACTACTACGTCGTCACGAAGCTGAATCGTGGCGATACGGTTACCATTGTTCAGGAGTCGTTCAACTGGGTGGAGATTCTGCCTCCCAAGGGCTGTTTCAGCGTGATCGACAAGAACTACGTCGAGAAGGCCGAGGACGGCAGCGGCACGCTGAACGGAGATGCGTGGGTCTATGCCGGCAGCGAGGTTGACGAGCGCCGGTATGCCAAACAGGTGCAATTGAAGAAGGGTGAGAAGGTCCAGATTCTTGGCGAGACGGCGGACGCGAAGTGCTACAAGATATCACCTCCTGAAGGAGCCACTGTGTGGGTCCATGGTGATTTTGTCGACCGGCCCGGTGCTGCGGCCGGCGCTGACAAGCCCGCAACCGGCGAGCGGATTCCGCCCGGCGCACTGAACCTCGCCCAGGTCGGGGCCACGACCAGCAAGCCCGCCCAGGAGCCGGCGTTGAGGCCGGTGGCCAAGGGCAGCGAGCCGTCGATGAGCGAGAACGTGATCAAGACGACCGGACTGGAGCCGATCAAGCCCGACCTGCTGAGCACCAAGAACGATCAGCATCGGGCGACCATCTCGAAGATCGAGGCCGGTATTGATGCCGAATCCGCCAAGCCCGCCAGCCAACGAGACTTCGAGCAGTTCATCAAGGACCTCGAGCCACTGGCGGCCCAGTCGGAGGATGAGGTCGCCAAGCTGTACGCTGAGACCCGGCTCAAGCAGATTCGCAGTCTGAGCGAGGCGGCAAAGGCGCTGGAGGAGATGCGGAGGCTGAAGGGCGAGGCCGTCGCCAAGGCGGATGCCGAGCGGGCCAGGCTCGAGGCACTGCGGAAGAAGAGGATTGAGGAATTTCCGACGGACTGGCTTGACGTGCGCGGGGAGATTCGGGTCAGTGGCATCTTTGACGGCACCGGCGGTCGAGCCAAACGATGGCGGGTGGTCGAGCCGGGGGTCACGCCGGCCAAGACGCTGGCGTACATTGAGGTTCCCGAGGGGAGTTCGATTAATCCATCGGACTACCTGGAGAAGTACGTCGAGATCAAGGCTGAGGCTCGCAAGCTGAGCTCGGCGGCGATGCCGGTGCCGGTCTACCTTGTTCGGCAGATCAGGATTGCCGAGCGACCTGCCCGCGGGACGCCGCCGGCCGGGGTGATGACTCGCCCCGCAGGGCCGGTGACCACCAAGTAAGGCTGTTCCGGAAAGGCGAGATTCGTTGGGCCCGGGTGGCGGACTGACCGCCCGGATGGGGGATGACGTGTTCAAGAGTCGGAACTGTGCTGGCTGGGCGGTTGTGTTCGTGACGGGTGCGCTGGCGGCCGGTTGCGGCTTCCTGCCCCGCGGGTATGTCTTCGATCCTTCCGATCTCGAGGAGATCGTCGGCCAGATCACCGCGACCTCGGGTGAGGATGCGGTGCAGCAGGTTCATGACGCCTTGCTGGACCGAGGATACCCCGTCGTGCCCGAGCTGAACTGGGTGATCAATAACGGAGGAGGCGTGCCGGGTCAGGTTGGGGCGCTCTACCTGTACGCGAACGAGTATCTGGTCGTGGCCGGTGCCACCGGCGGAACCGAATGGTCGATGGCGCCGAGCGCGGGCTTTGATGTCTACGATTATGTGTTATTCGGCGACCTCACGGCATACACGGCGGGTGAACTCAATCCGCCGATTCTGGGGCCCGGTGATAGCGTCTCGCTGGGTCCTTTTGAGTCCCGACAATTTCGGACGGATACCGGCGTGTGGGTGCTCGAATACGGGCGGGGGCTTCTGCCCACCGACTTGTACCCTGAAGCGTTTGCCAGCGAGTTCGCGCTGGCTCAGAATGCCATCCTTTACGCCAGCGGGTCTTTTGTCACCTCGTTCGTCCGCAACTGGGTGTACGAGTCCATGGGCCTGCCCACGAGCTGGTTATCGATGCTCGGCATGTAGTCGGCCGTTGACATCGCGAGTCTTTGATCCTCATCGCTAAACCTCCGACTGCCATGCCAATTTGGCAGGCAGCGAAACCGCTCGTGCCAGAACCGCGTTTTCAGCGTTTCCAGGCCCTTTTCCGCCTGGAACGGGCTTTGCATTCCCAGTCTTCTGGTGGCAGGACAAGCTGCATTGGGAGGTATTTGTCCATGCGTCAGGAGCAGCTCACCGTTCGAGCGGCTGAGGCTCTTCAGGATGCCCATGAGCGGGCCGTCCAGGCTGGGCACGCCCAGTTCGAGCCGCTGCATCTGTTGCTGGCTCTGCTCAACGAGGGGGCCACCAACGGCGGTGGCGTTGTCGCCCCGATTCTGGAGAAGGCCGGGGTCCATGTCGGCCGTGTCCGCCAGCTCGTCGAGAGCGAGTTGTCGCGACGGCCACGGGTCAGCGGGGGGCAGATTGTGCCCGCGCCCGAGATGCAGCGAGTCTTCACTGAGGCCCAGAAGGAGGCCGATCGGCTCAAGGATAAGTACGTCTCATGCGAGCACCTGCTGCTGGCCCTGGCGGATGTTGACTCACAAGCCAAGGAGGTGCTCTCTCTCGCCGGCGCCACGCGTGAGGTTCTTCTCTCGGCCATGAAGGAGGTTCGCGGACATCATCGGGTGGACAGCGAGAACCCCGAGGACACCTACCAGGCCTTGCAGCGGTATGGCCGTGATCTCGTCGAACTGGCACGCAAGGGCAAGATCGATCCGGTCATCGGTCGCGACGAGGAAATCCGCAGGATCATGCAGGTTTTGTCTCGCCGGACAAAGAACAACCCGGTGCTGATCGGTGAGCCCGGGGTGGGCAAGACGGCCATCGTCGAGGGACTGGCCTTGCGCGTGGTCAACGGCGACGTGCCGACGGTGCTGAAGAACAAGCGGATCATCGCCCTGGATCTGGGTGCGATGATCGCCGGAGCCAAATATCGTGGTGAATTCGAGGATCGACTCAAGGCCGTGATTCGCGAAGTGGTGCAGAGCGACGGCGAGGTCATCCTGTTCATCGACGAGATGCACACCATCGTGGGGGCCGGGCGGGCCGAAGGCGCGATCGACGCCGGCAACCTGCTCAAGCCGGCACTGGCCCGCGGCGAACTGCGATGCATCGGCGCGACCACGCTGGACGAGTATCGCAAGCACATCGAGAAGGACGCCGCACTGGAGCGCCGGTTCCAGCCGTTGTACGTCAGCGAGCCGACGGTCGAGGATACCATTGCGATACTACGCGGGCTCAAGCCGAGATATGACGCCCACCACGGCGTGCGAATCCAGGACTCGGCACTGGTTGCGGCGGCGATGCTGTCGCACCGCTACATCTCCGACCGCTTCCTGCCGGACAAGGCGATCGACCTGGTGGACGAGGCGGCCTCGCGACTGCGGATCGAGAATGACTCGATGCCGTCGGAACTCGACGAGATTCGACGCAAGATCATGCAGCTCGAAATCGAGCGCGAGGCCCTTCGCAAGGAGAAGGACAAGGCTTCGCAGAAACACCTCGATCAGGTCGAAAGACAACTGGCCGACCTGAACGAGCAGAATGCATCGTTGACCGCTCGCTGGGAGAAAGAGGTCGGGATGCTCAAGCGGACCAAGTCGCTGCGCGAACAAATCGACGCCAAGCAGACGGAACTGGCCGACGCTCAGCGCCGGGGCGACTGGGAGCGGGCCGCACGCATTCAGTACGGCGAGATTCGCGACCTGGAACAGGCGATCAAGCAGCAGGAAGAAGAGATGGCCAGGCTCCGCGAGCAGGGTGGCATGCTGGTTCACGAGGAAGTCACCGCCGAGGAGATCGCCGAGGTGGTGAGCAAATGGACGGGCGTGCCGGTGTCACGAATGCTCGAGGGCGAGAAAGAGAAGCTTCTCAACATGGAGGAACGGCTGGCGTGTCGGGTCGTGGGGCAGGAGGAGGCGATCCGTGCGGTTAGCGACGCCGTTCGGCGAAGTCGCGCCGGCATCGGCGATCCGAACCGGCCGGTGGGCTCGTTCCTGTTCCTCGGGCCTACGGGCGTGGGCAAAACGGAGTTGTGCAAGGCCCTGGCCGAGTTCCTGTTCGACGCTGAGGCCGCGTTCGTCCGCATCGACATGAGCGAGTTCATGGAGCAGCATGCGGTCGCCCGCCTGATCGGGGCCCCGCCGGGGTATGTGGGCTACGAGGAAGGCGGCATGCTCACCGAGGCCGTCCACCGGCGTCCGTACTGCGTGGTGCTGTTCGACGAGATCGAGAAGGCCCACCGCGACGTGTTCAACGTGCTGCTGCAGGTGCTCGACGATGGGCGGCTGACCGACGGTCACGGGCGGACCGTCGATTTCCGCAATACCATCATCGTCATGACCAGCAACATCGCCGGTGCGATGATTCAGCAGATGGCCGAGAGCCAGGCCATCGACGTCGAAATCGAATCTCACGTGCGGGAGGAGCTGAAGCAGCACTTCCGTCCGGAGTTCCTGAACCGCATCGACGAAACGATTATCTTCCACCGCCTCACGCAGGAGGATCTCGCCCGGATCGTGGATATCCAGGTAGACCTGCTGCGCAAACGCCTGGCGGGCCGCCGGATCACCGTGCGATTGACCGATGCGGCCAAGGCCCAACTGGCCCGCGACGGGTACGACCCCGTCTACGGCGCCCGGCCGCTCAAGCGGATGATCCAGAAGGAGATTGAGAACCCGCTGGCTCGGCGTCTACTGGCCGGCGAGTTCACCGACGGCCAGGCAGTCGAGATCGACACCGACGGAGAGATGTTCAACTTCACTGCGGTCAGCCCAGCGAAGGCGAGTTGAGTTGTCGCCCTCTTTCAGAACCCCGACCATAATAACCTTTTGCATCAAGCAGGTCAGATTGCCAGCAGGGCCGTTCACGTTCATCCCCGTTTGACGGGGCTTACCCGCCGAAGGCGGGCTGATAGGCCGGCCCTTGTAGGGCCGGTTTTGAGCGACCACTCGTTTTCTCTTATCTTCTCTTCGTGGCTGGCTTTAGCCAGCCCGGCAAGACGCTTGATGCAAAAAGTTGGTAAGGAAGGGGCCGCTTCCAGAACCCCGACCGCCAACGTGCGGGTTGCCTTCACGACTCTGGCGAACCACCACCAACGGGAGCCGGGTTTTGAACAGGAGGCAACGGAGGAAACAGAGAAAGCGATCTGCGTTATCTCTGTGCTCAATCATCTTCGCACCGAACCCGACAATTCAGATGATCTCATCGCCTATCCATCAAATCCGGTTTGAGTGAAGCATGCATTTGTCTTCT
>JAUCQB010000062.1 GCA_030372985.1 Phycisphaerae bacterium | reverse complement strand
CTGGCGGAGCGGACCTATGACCAGGCCGGCAGCTACCTGGTGAAAGGACTCGACAGCTTTATCGGCGACAACGACGGCGAGAACGTCGAGGTGATCACCAACGCGGGCCGCGCTTACATTCAGGGCTTTCGCCTGCAGAAGGACATGCCCACCACGACCCTGGTGCCCAAATCCACGGCAGTCAAGTCGGTCCGGGGCGAGCAGAAGACTTACGTGGTCGGCACCCGGCGGTACGCCCTCAATAACACGCCCCTCAAGGAAACCACTCAGGTCGAGGCCATCGTCGAGATCGTCTCCAACATCACACGCGGCTCCGTCGGGGGCGGCGAGGACCTGCTCGTCCCCAACCCGGTGGTGGACATCCTCGAGGTGAGCCAAGGTGCGACGGTCTTTCAGGAAGGCGCGGATTGGCAGCAGTCCGGGAACTACGTGGACTGGCTGGGCTCCGGCAACGAACCGGCCATCGGCACGACCTACACCGTCCGCTGGACCTACACCAAACAAATGATCAAGGGGACGGACTACGTGGACGGAGGTTGGTTCGGACGTTCGGGCCATCCGGCGGCGGACGAGTATTTCTATCTGGTCACCGTTCAGAGCGCCACCGGCGAGACTCAGTACGATCCCGCCAAGGTCGTCTCGCGCGATACGCTGGCCGGGGAAATCAACCGTCTCTCCTGGCTGCCGGTCAGCGGCGCGACCGGTTACCGCATCTATCGCGGCACGCAGAACACGGTCCGCTCGGATTTCCAGCGGCTCAAGGACGTGGCCTCCGGGGTCACGTCGTACATCGATGACGGTGCAGACGAGATCGTGGGCGGCAATCCTCCCGCCTCCAACACGAGCGGCCTGACCATGTCCCCGGTACAGGTCGAACCCGGCAACCTTTCCATCATCAACTTCGGCCGCACCAACATCGGCGACGAGCCGGTGGCCGGCTCCAGCTGCAGCATCGACTACGACTACTACATCGGACGCAAGGATATCATCTATGCCACCACCCGCGAGATCAAACGGTTGGAAGGCGCTCCGGCGGATTGGCCGAAGCTGCCCATCGTTCCGGAAGGCACGCTCGGACTATGCAGCGTCGATTGTCCGCCGAACTCGGTGGATTTGACGGTCTTCAATTTCGGGCTGACCCGCATCACCATGGACCAGATCCACGAGATCATCAAGGACGTCGAGGACCTCAAGTACAACGACGCCCAGTTCCAGATGAACAACGAACTGCAGAACCGGGACGCCCAGACCAAGAAAGGCGTCTATTCCGACGACTTCTCGAACGACGCCCAATCCGACGTCTATCACAGCGAGTGGAGCGCCCGCATCGACCGGGTCCGCCGTTTCGCCGCACCGGCCAGAACAGCCTCAGCCACTGTGCTCACGATAAACCCCTCGGCGAGCAACGCATTGCTGTCTCTTATACACATCTCCGAGCCCACGAGACAGCGCTGTGTATC
>JAUCQB010000061.1 GCA_030372985.1 Phycisphaerae bacterium | reverse complement strand
CAGCGTCAGATGTGTATAAGAGACAGGCCCCTCCAGTTGAGCCAGCCTCTGGCCCAGTGCCCCATAATCGGTCGGTTCGTCGAACCGCACCTGCTGGTAGAACAGCCCCTCGGCGAAATCGCGCCAGACCTCCGGCAACACCGGCTTGCGTCGCGAGTGCTCGTTAACCGCGGCCAGCATATCGAGGCGGAACTGCTCATCCGACAGCGGCCTGCGAGCCACTCCGACGACCAGGAAACGCGGCGGAAGGAAGCCGTCACAGGCCAGGTTGTACAGAGCGGGCAGGAGCTTGCGCCGGGTCAGGTCCCCGGTGGCCCCGAACAGGACGAGCGTACAAGCGCGCGGAACAAGGGCAGGAGGAAGATCCCGCCGCAACGGATTGCCCGGGCTGAGGGGTTCGCCCACCACCACGCACGCAGCTCCAGAATTCGGACTGGGACGAAGACCTATGTCCTATTCAGGGTACGCCCCAAAACCTCGCCGGGCAAGCGCGGCTGCAGAGAAGGCCGAGAAACCGTCCAGAAAGCAGTTGGCATCAGGCACATGGTTCTGCTACAATCCTGGTAGGTCGCGGAGAGCTGCGGAGAGGAAGGGAATCGAGGAGTTGGTATTGCACCTCTCGACGGGCTAAGCCCATTGGGGAAAGAGGCGCTCAAAAGATCGCGGAAAGCCACCCCCCTCGCGTCCCCATGCAAGTTTGAGAATCCCAGGCACCGGAGTATCAGACAATGAAACGGACAACCTCTGTCACAGTGACCTTTGCCGCTATGGCAATCGCTGCATCGCCCGCTCTGGCTCAGGATTGCGTCTGGAGACCGTGGGCGGCCGCTTGGAGCAACATCAATGAGGGACCCGATCTCTATCCAGACAACGGAATATTTGACCCGACCAATTGGGACTATTCATTCAGCCAGACGACCCGTCTCAACACTCCAAAGACCACGCCCGACGGGAGCCCCATGGCCTTCCATTGGTTCCTGGATTCCCAGCTCCCAAGCCAGCCAAGTGATGGCTCAGGCAGTGGAGGCGTCTATCAGGAAATCACCGTCACGCCGGACGTGCCACTGAAGTACTCGTTCTGGTGGAGAGGAGCCAGCGGCATAAATACCACGTGGTTTGAGTTCATGCTGATTGACGGCCCCTTCACCCTCCTCGACGCCGATAAATGGGACCCGAGCAATACGAACCCGCATATTATGCGAAAGCGAGAGAACGCGACCTTCGTTTGGGAAAAGCTCACCGATACCAGCACCTCATACCCCGGCCCGGTACGGTCGACGATGACGCCAACCGGTACTACCGTCACCGTGGTTCTCAAGGCCGGAAGAGCGCCGGAAGGCGCGATGGAGGTTTTCTTTGACGACGTGAGGGTCTGGCAAGGTGATGACGACCGCAACAACCTCGTGGTTAACGGGGACTTTGAGGACACCGCCGCCCAGTCGATCTGCGACGAGCAGTTGATGTTCCAGGACCCGACCTATGACAACTATTGGTACCCACTCAGCCAGTGCCCTGGACCGCAGCACACCACGGCCGCGCCGGTGGACCCGACAAGTCACCCCAACGACAGTGACGCGACCGTAACCATTACGGGCACCGATTTGGATCTCGTCACCCAGGTGCGCCTGGTTCCTGTCAGCGGAGGGACCGATCTTGTCGGCGAGAATCCTGTCGTGAATGAGACGAAGACAACCCTGACCGCCGATTTCCGGACAACCGGCGCGCTTGACGGTTTCTACAGCGTTGTCACCACCCAGTCGCCGGCACCCCCCTGCCTGATCCAGACTCTTCCCGCAGCCTTTGAGATCACTTGTCCCACCGCGATCACCGTGACCAATGTTTCACCTGCCGAACTGGAGGACCCTGGCTTCGGCGAGTCGCTCACCGTCAGCGGTACGAACCTGGACCAGGCAGCGGACGCATCGCTGATCTACCGCGTGAAGTCTTCCCCGGTCCCGGTCTACAACGATCCTTCGGTTTCCATGGCCGGCGACGATCTGATTGCCGGCTTCGACCTGACCTGTGCCCCGGCCGGGTCGTATGACCTTGTGCTCAACCGCTCCGATGCCTGTCGCGACACAACCGTGAGCCAGGCCCTGCGGGTCAGCAAGAATCTGCCGCCGGGCGGTTGCCTCTGGCAGCCCTGGGCGGCCGACTGGACCAAGCCCAATCTCACGCCTGACCTCGACCCCGGAGAGGCGGAGGCGTTCGACGCCACCAACTGGGACTACACGTTCAGCCAGCACCCCAATCTCGGCACCACCTTGGATACGCCGGACAACAGCTCGCTGGCTCTTCACTGGTTCCTCGATGTCCAGACCGGTTATAACGGGAGCGGGACAGGCAGCGGCGGCGTTTTCCAGCAGATCACCGTGCAACCCGGCGTGCCACTGGAGTATTCCTATTACTGGAAGGGCGCGTCGGCCGGCAACCCCAGCAGCTGGTTCGAGCTCATACTCCTCGACGGGCCGTTCAGCATGCAGTATGCGGACCAGTTCCAGGAAAACACCTCGGCCAATAATCGGTACATGATCCGCAAACGCGAACTGGGGACCGGCGCGTTTGCATGGGAACAGGTTACGCATCTGACCCCGGCCGACACCGGTCCGGCGGGCCTGCGGCGGCAGACCCTTACACCCACCGGTACGGTTGTGACCGTCATCCTCAAAGCCGGAACCCACGCGGGTGGGGCCATGGAGTCTCTATGGGACAACGTGGTCGTCACGCAAAACGGCGGATCGAACCTGATCAGTAACGGCGACTTCGAGAACGGCGGCCAGGCCGGGATCTGTGACCAGGAAACGGTCTTCCAGGACGAGTGTGAATTCGACTCGTGGCGGCGGTCAACGTTTGTTCCCCTGGAATGCCTGAACTGGGACCCGTTCGCCGACGCCGATCAGGACGGCGACGTGGATCAGGCTGACTTCGCGGCCCTGCAGGTCTGCTACACCGGGGGCGCAGGCCCCTTCACCCTCCCGGCCGAGTGTGCCTGCTTCGACCGCCCCGAATCGATCGAGCCCGATGGCGATATCGACCAAGCCGACCTGTTCAAGTTCGAGGACTGCGCCAGCGGCCCAGGCGTCCCGGCCAATCCGGCCTGCGACGATTGAACGCAGGGCTCGGGCATTCATGGACAGCTCCCCAAGGCGGATCCGCGCGGTCGAGCGCAGTGCGTCCGGGCTCTGGGCCAGGCGTGCATGTTTTGCCAATGGTCTGTGGGTCAATCCCAGGGTCCTTCGTGACTCCGATGGCAGAGAACGACTTATAAGGTCTTTCAGATAAACAGTTTACGATTTCACATGCTCCGCCGAAACGAGCGGCGTTTCGGTCGGTGTCCGCCAAGCACCTGGAGGTCTCCAAGACGGTGGGCCCTGCCGAGGCTGAAGGCGTGGAACCTCTGCGGAGTCACCCACGACGGGGCCAAGTGTTGTTTGGGCCGCCTAACCAAGCAGGTGCTGCGCCTCATTGAGTTGACCGTCCGATAACCGAGCGCAACATATCCCGAGACTGGCACAACCTCACTGGATTCAAGACCTTGAAACGCCACTTCGGAGTCGGATAGAATGTCCCCGACGGCCGGAATGCCCCCCCGAAGCAGGAGTTTGGCCGTCCCCGCAGGTGGCCTCACTGTATTGCCCGGATCCGTAGCTGGGAACGATTGCCGGATGCTGGCCAAACGGATTATCCCGTGTCTTGACGTGCATGCCGGACGGGTTGTCAAAGGCGTGAATTTCATCAATCTGCGCGATGCGGGCGACCCGGTCGAAATCGCCCGGGGCTACGAGGAGGCGGGAGCGGACGAACTGGTCTTCCTGGACATCACCGCCAGCCACGAGGGTCGCGACATCATGCTGGACGTGGTCCGGCGCGTGGCCGAGGAGTGCTTCATGCCGTTCACCGTGGGGGGCGGGATCCGGACCATCGAAGATGTAACCAGACTGGTCCAGGCGGGGGCGGAAAAGGTCTCGATCAACACGGCGGCGGTATTGAACCCGAACATCATCAGCGAGACGGCTCGGCGTTTCGGGAGATGCTGCACGGTGGTCAACATTGACCCCAAGCGGGTGTGGAAGGCCGGCCGTGAGGTTTGGGACGTCCACATCCACGGCGGCCGTACCCCCACCGGCCTTGAGGCCGTGACCTGGGCCAGGCAGGTTGAGGAACTCGGGGCCGGTGAGATCGTCCTGACCTGCATGGACGCCGACGGCACCCAGGATGGGTACGACCTCGAGATCACGCGGACGGTCGCCGAGGCGGTGAGCATACCGGTGGTGGCCTCCGGCGGGGCCGGCGAGCCCAAACACCTGGCCGACGCGGTGTCGATCGGGAAAGCGGATGCTGTCCTGGCGGCGAGCATCTTCCACTTTGGAACATACTCGATACGAGAGACGAAGCAGTACATGGCCGACCGGGGCATCCCGGTGCGGCTCTAGACAAGCAGAAAATCAAACCCACGGAGCGTGCGCACATGGCTGAGGAGGATATTTACCGAAGGATCAACGAACGGACGCATGTCGGCGACGAACCGGTCGAGGCGGCTCCGGCACTGGAGGAGATCGAACCCGCCGAGCCCCCGACGATCGCACCGTCCAAATCCGTCGTGCCCGAGAGGAACAGAACCGCTCCTGCCTCCGCCAAGCGCGAACCGAAGATCCACAAGTACCTCAAGTACGTGGTCGACATCCAGGCCTCGGACATCCACTTCAAGAGCAATGCCCGCGTCCACATCCGGGTGAAAGGAGACCTCAAGCCGATCAAGGGCGACCCCCTGAGCCCTCAGGAAGTCGAGAACCTCTGGTTCGAAATCATGAACGAGCACCAGCGAAAGCAACTCGCCGAAAAGGGGGCGTCGGACTTCGCCTATCAGTTGGGTGATTCCGACCGATTTCGTGTGAATATCTTCCGACAGCGGGGACAGTTGAGCGTCGCCGCCCGCCGGGTCAACAAGAACATCCTGAACTTCGACCAGCTCTACCTGCCCAAGTCGATCTACAAGGTGACCGAGTTCCACCAGGGCCTCGTGCTCCTGGCCGGTATCACCGGTTCCGGCAAGTCGACGACGATCGCGGCCGCCCTGGACTACATCAACGCCCACCGGGCGTGCCACATCGTCACCGTCGAAGACCCCATCGAGTATCTCTTCTCGGACAGGAAGGCCCTGGTCAACCAGCGGGAGGTCTATGTCGACGTAGCCAGCTTCGCCGACGCCCTGAAATACCTCATGCGCGAGGACCCGGACGTGGTGCTCATCGGTGAGATGCGGGACGAGGAAACCTTCACTGCCGCATTGAACGCCGCGGAGACCGGGCACCTCGTCTTTGGAACCGTCCACGCCTCCAGCAGCTCCCAGACCATCAACCGCATCCTGGACCTGATTCCGGAGGGCTCCCGCGACCTGGTCCGCCAGACGCTGGTGTTCAACCTCCAGGCGATCATCTGCCAGAAGCTGCTGCCGAGCATCAAGCCGGGCTTGGCCCGTGTTCCGGCGGTCGAAATCATGTTCGCCTCCCCGACCGTCAGGAAGCTGATCGACGAGAAGCGGGACGACGAGCTGAGCAAGGTCATCCGGGCCAGCCAGAGCGAGGGGATGTTGGACATGAACGAATGCCTTAAGGGGCTGGTTGAGCAGGAGTACATTGAGACCGCGGTGGCCTACGCCGCCTCGCCCAACCCGCAGGAGTTGAAGATGCGTCTCAAGGGCATCAGCGCGGGTGCCGGCTCGATCCTGGGGTAATGCACCCCGGATACGTGACGGCCGGGGACCGGCGAGTTAAAATGGTCAATGATGACAGCGGTCCCCACAACCAGCCGGGGAGGTGGGCAACCCCGGCATCGAGATGTCGTTTATACCTCCGGAGCCGCCATGCGCGCCAGTCAACGCCGAACCTCAGCCGCCTTGCTCAGTGCAGGCTTATGCCTCATGATTCCCTCCGTTACGCTCGCGGCGGACACACTGGCCGCAGTGCCTGAGCCGGGCGGCTACATGAGCCCGTTGCGTATCGGCCTGGTTCTCCTGTGCATGTTGCCTTGGCTGGCCTTCTGCCAATGGGTCGAAAAGGACACCCAATACGTCCGCCGGATGGGGCGCGATACCTGGAATGGGATCATCCTGGGCGGCGGCATCGTCGGACTCGTCGTGTGGATCATGCTCCCGTGGAACAGCGTCGGGCTCTTTGCCGCCGGCTTCGGGCTTTGGTTCCTCGCCACCGTGGGCACGTGTGCAGCCTATGTTGTCCTTCGGAACGGTCACGTGGACGCCAACGCCCGGGTTTTCACTGCCCGCCACATCAAGAGCTGGTTGGGCGGTCTGGGCAAGAAGACGGAGGCCAAGGCGACGGCCTTCGAGCGGGTCCGCATGACCCGTCACAACGGCGAAAAGGTGCCCGTACCCACTGACCCCACCCAAACCGATGCTTTCGAGGCGACCCAGAACCTGCTGTTCGACGCCCTCTGGCGGCGGGCCACTGAGGTGGAGATGTTGATCAGCGCCAACGACGTCAGACTGGCTTATCGCATCGACGGCGTCGGCACACCTCGGACCGATCTGCTGACGCGCGATGCCGCGGTTCACGCCATCAACCTGATCAAGACGGTTGCCGGCCTCGATGTGGAGGAACGGCGGCGTCCCCAACAGGGTTCGCTGACCTCGGTGATCACCGGCACGAATGCCCGGCCGACCGAGATCGAGGTCCGCACCAGCGGCACCACCCAGTATGAGAAACTCTCGCTGCGCATCGTGGGAGAGGAAAACCGGCTGCGGATCGGCGACCTGGGCATGGATGACAAGCAGTTGGCCGCCCTTGAGGAGATCATTCGGAAGCCTTCCGGGCTGGTCGTCATCAGCGGCCCCCACGGCAGCGGCGTAACCTCGACGCTGTACGCCGCCCTCCGCAACCACGACGCCTTCATGCAGAACCTGCTCACCATCGAGCGGGAAACGTTGATGGAACTGGAGAACATCACCCAGCACATTTACGACTCGACCAAACACGAGGCGAGCTATGCCCGCCAGTTGCAGACCGTCCTGCGGCGGGAGCCGGACGTGGTGATGATCAGCGATTGCCCGGACCGTGAGACGGCTCACCTGGCCGCCAAGGCCGCCTGCGACGGCAAGAAGATCTACATGGGCATCCAGGCCCGCGACAGCTTCGACGCGCTCAAGAAGCTGGTGAGCCTGGCGGGTGATCTGGACACGGTTGCCAAGGCTCTGGTGGTGCTGACTTCACAGCGGCTGGTTCGCAAGCTCTGCATCGCCTGCCGCCAGCCGTACAAGCCGGACCCGAACCTGCTGAAGAAGGCGAACCTGCCCGCCGACAAGATCGACCACTTCTTCCGGCCGCCGCCGGGCGGGCTGGTCGACGCGAAGGGCAACCCCATCCTATGCACCAACTGCCAGGGCAGCGGGTACTTTGGCCGGACCGGCGTGTTCGAACTGCTGGAGATCGACGACGGACTGCGCGACCTGATCGCCAAGGGCCAGCCGGTATCGGCCATCCGGGCCATGGCCCGCAAGAACGGGATGCTGTACCTGCAGGAAGTCGGCCTGCAGAAAGTCATGAACGGGGTAACCAGCATGACCGAGTTGCTTCGGGTCATGCGCGATGAGGAGGCGGGCCCAAACAGCCAGGGGCCGCCCCGGGCACCGACGGCCCCCGCCCCGAAACCGAAGAACCCCAAGAGCGACGGCTCGAAAAAGGAAAGGGGGTGATTCGCGATGTGGTTCTCTCTGTTTGCGACCGTTCTGATCCTCGCCGTGACCTTCTACCAGGGTCTCCAGGGGATGTTCTCGGCATTGATCAACTGCGTGCTGACGATCCTGGCCGCAGCCTTGGCATTCGCCTACTACGAAGACCTTTACCAGGGGCAGTTGTTGGCCTACCAGCCCGACCACGGCCGGGCCATCGCCCTGATGGCCATCTTCCTCGTCTCGCTTCTTGTTCTGCGGACGATCATCGATCAGTTGATCAAGGGCAACCAGTCTTTCCCCATCTACGTGGACCGTGCGGGCGGCGGCATCTTCGGCTTCATCACCGCGATGATCATCATCGGCATGCTGTCCATCGGCTTCCAGATGCTGCCGTTCGATCCGACCCTGCTCGGCTTCAGCCGCTTCAGCCTGGTGGAGGAATCATCCAACAAAGAGGTTGTCAGCAAGATACAGACGCCGGCCGGCGGCAAGGGCGACAAGGACCAGAACGTGGTTTATCGAAACGAGGTGGACTGGGCCGGTGTCAAGATGGTCCGCCACACCCTGTGGCTCAATCCGGATGGGCTGACGGTCGCTCTCATTTCACATCTTTCGCAATACGCATTTCAGGGCCGCAACAGCTTCGCCGAACTCAATCCTGACTTCCTCGACTATATCCATCACATGCGGGACGGGCTCGGCCGGGAATCGCTGGCCGCGGTGCCGGCCCAGGCCGTGACCGTCAAGAAATACGAGTACCTCCGAAAGGACGAGCCGATCTACAGGCGGGTCAGGGCCAAGGACGAGAACGGCGTCGACATCTTGAAGTACGACCCTGCCAATCGCAAGCCGCATGAGGGCGAGCGATGGCTGTGCGTGACCGTCGCGATCAACGAGAAAGTCGACAAATGCCAGGACCGCACGAGATTCAATTTCACCTCGTCCCAGGTCCGTCTGCTCGGCCGCGACCGTGACAAGGGGCCGATGAAGGTCTATCCGCTGGCAGGCATCAACGAGTCGGAACCGACGAACGCCCACCGGCTGCTCCAGGTCTTTCCTTCACAGGACATCCAGTACAGCCGTGCGGAAGGCAGCCCCGAGATGCGACTGCTCTTCGAGGTCCCGGACAGTCCTGATTTCCGGCCGCTGGCCATCCAGTACAAGATGAACGCCCTGGGAGAAATACGAGCCTCGCACGATGAAACCAAAGCTCCAGGAGGGGAAAGCGGCAACGCAAGCGCCGCCGAAACACCCTCGGACAGAGACAGGCCGCGAGGCTCGGACGAGGCGTCTACGTCTCGCGGCCCGAAGCCTCCGCGGGACGAGACGGTCACGACCCCGAGCGGCACCGAAAGCCCCTCGACGCCTCGGAAGGATCCCAACCCCCGAGACCGGGTGCACGGCGTCAACCTGGCCTCCAAGGATCCTTTCTTCTCTGACCGGCTCCCGTTTGCCGGCCCTCTGACGGACTACCGCGAAGGCACGAATTTTGAGCGATCGGGCCGAAAACTGCGGAGCGCAAGCAACCTCACCACCAGGCTCAACGCCGACTGGGAACCCGCGGAGGGCTCACAACAGCCGTTGGAAAGCTTTGACGTGCCTGCGGATATGCGTCTCCTGCAGGTCAACGTGGAGCGGCTGCAACCTGGGAGCGCGCTCGGCAAAATCTTGCAGAGCACGGTGGAGAATATCAGAAACATCTACCTGACGGACAGCAACAACAAGCAGTACATGCCCGTCGGCAAGTATGCCATCGCGACAATTCGCGGCGAGACCATCTTCGAGCTGACCTACCTCGACGAGACCGCCCGCGGGTTTGCCCGGATGCCCGGCCTCAAGAACATCCGGTTCGAGGATCTCAAGGGCAAGTACGCCTATGTGTTTTTGTTCCATCTTCCGCCCGGCGCACAGCCGATCAAGTTCTACACGGGCAAAACAGACATCCCACTCAATCAGTTCAATCTCGTCGCGCCGAGGTGAACTGAGCCCCGCGGACAAAAAAACGCCCGGATCATGGTGATTCCATGACCCGGGCGGAGAATCTTCAATACGTGGGTCCACCTATCGAGCCGGTGCCGTCTGGGGCCGGGGCAGAGTAATGGGGGCTCGACCCGCCGGCCGACTCGTCGGCGGCGTACCGGGTCGCATCGCGGGCCTGGTCGCCGGTCTGGTCGCGGGCCTCGTCATCGGGGATCGCGGGGCGGGCTGGCTGGGCGGTTCCTTGCCCGGCGGATAGACGATCTTGGCCTTGCTCTTGAGCTCTCCCCTGTAGCGGTCTACGACCGTGCGGAGCTTCTGCTGGTCCAATTGGGTCCGGATCTGATCCTTTACCGCATCGAAGGGCATGGCCTCCCCCGCCGCCACACGCCCGGTGACCTTGATGATGTGGTATCCAAAGTCGGTCTCCACGACATCACTGATTTCTCCGACCTTCATGGCAAATGCGGCTTCGGAAAACGCCGGCACCATCCTCGGCTTGGCAAAGTAACCCAGGTCGCCACCGCTGCGCTTTCCGGAAGGACAGCCCGAATGCTCCCTGGCCAGGGCGGCAAAGTCGGCGCCGGGCTTCTTCACCTCGATGAGCATCTGCTCGGCCTTCTTGCGCTGCTCCTGCTTGGCCTCCTCGGAAATGGCCTGGCGTGTCTGCGGGTCCTTCGTGCTGAAAAGGATATGGCTGGCTCGCACCTCCTCCTCCTTTGGTGTGTAACGGATCGCCTTGTTCTGCTCGTAGTTGGCCTTGACCTCGTCATCGCTGACCTTGAGTTCATCGGCGAACTTCTTCTGGATGATCCGTTCCTGGAGGATCGGTGCCCGGAAACCTGAAGACTTGGGCATCTCCTTCTCCAGTTCGGCAACGTCCATGTTGAACCGCTTCTTGATCTCCTGGGCAGCCTGCTCCTGAGACCAGCCGTTGCCCTGAACCCATTTGTCGTAGGTCTTCTGGAACTCCTCCTTCCAGTCCTGCTCGGTCAGAACGATCCCCTCCTCCTTAGCCGCCTGGATCAGCAGTTCGTTGCCGATCATGTAATCAAACAGAGACCGCATCTGCGGCTTGACGCGCTGCCGCAGTTGGGCGAGCTCATCCGCGCTCAGCTTTCTCCCTTGGGAAAGGACCCGGTCGATGTCGCTCTCCATGATCGGTTGGCCGTTCACCACCACCGCCACCTCATCTGCCGGCGCCGTGCCAGGCTTTGAGGCCGGCTGAGAAACGGCGGGAACAATCTGGCCAAACGTCGCTGCGGCTGTTGCGCAGGCAATCGCTGCCATCACTGAAAACCTGTTAACGTACCTCATGAGACACCTTTCAAAATGGCTCCACGCGGCCAACGCCCGACTGGCAGTGGACTGGATGGCCGACAAAGGCCGCCAACCTACCGGAACTGCCCGACAAGGTCAAAAAACCGTCACAGGCATGGAGTCCGCGCCGGACCGGCAGAACCCAGGCAAACCGGCGCAAATAAAGTGCCGGCTTTGCCCTATGGACGAACAAAGCCGGCATTGCAGTTCCCCGCATCCATTCGCGTTGGGAGGCGTGCCCACCCTCGCGTCCGAAGGCGGCTCCCTAGCCCCGCAGGGAGAAAGCGCTTTTCCCGACTCCTCTTCGTGAGACAAGGCGTTTCCTAGCTCTTTTGGGAGAGGAGGCTTTCCCCAGCTCCAAACTTGAGAGGAGGGATTCCCGTCTTGCTCCTTGGGATTCCCCTCTTGCTTTTCCCTTCTTCGCTTTTACCCTCCAGCGCAATTCCCCAACCTGGTGCTTTTCCCGTTCCGTTTGTGGGGCTGAGAAGGGCGAATCGCGGGAAACGTTTAGGCCTGTATTCAGTTGTCGGAAACCGTGTCTTGGCTGAGTCTCCTTTCCGCCGACGTCCGGAAACGACAAAGGGACAGCAAGATCTCTCTCTCGCCGTCCCTCGGGTTCCCTTAGAATGGACTGTCGAAGGCCCGAATGGCCTTCCCGTCATCTAGCTATCCTTATAACCGGCTGCTGCGACCATGTCAAGTGATGAAAAAACGCTCGGCTCCAGAAAGCCCTCACCCCCGTCCCGGCTCCACAGGCCGCCCTCTCGGCCAGCGGATGGCCGGCTTTATCCTATTGTCAGGAAATGACTTATGAGCTGAAGCTGCGGGCTTGAGTCTGGTCGGCCGGAACCCTCAATGACCGCTGCTTCGGCAAAACTCGAATTCAATCACCAGAATATGGGCGTGTACCCCGGGGTGCGGTTGCCCAGCCACAAATTGCCTGGAGGGCTCTTGATCATCTGCAGGTAATGGAGCCGCTCCACGTGCCCGTCGTAGAAGCCGACGTTCATCCGGATCCTGGGAACATACCCTTCGCCGCCGGTCTTGCCATACACCACGTCGGTTTTGTAGTTCCATCCGCCCAGACCGGCTGATGGGGGAGCCTTTTCCCCATGACGAAAACGAAGGCTCTTCCTAAAGTCGTCCACAGGGTAGGAGGATCCGGGGTACCTCTCAGGAAAGACGCCGGGCTTGGGCAATTCCACCAGCAGCGCGGGATTGCCTCTCACTCCCTTCAGGCCCGCGGAGGCGTTGGCTCCGTAGCTCATCCACAGCAGGGGCATTCCCACCGGCGTGGTAATCGGACCGGTAACGTTGGCCCAGACCACCCGTTGTCTGTAGTCCAGAACGTCAAAACCGAGGCCCGACTCCTTGTTCTTCACCTTGACCGGAGCGCTGTGAGATTTCTTGATGGCTTGATACTCAAGAAGCAGATCGATGTCGTTCGGGTTGGATGCGTCGAATCCAAAACTGCTTCCCGTGACCGAGTCCTGCACGTCGAGCTCATAACTGGTCTCCGTTCCGGCAACGAACCTGGGGCGATTGTACAGGGCATCACCGGAGAGCAGCTCGCTCTGAGCCCCCAGGATTCTCACGTACATCGCGGGAATCGGCCAAGGTTCGGGGTCGCTGGGACAGGTGAAGATGCCCTCTTGACGATTGGAGTAGCGATACGCAATCGCAGCCCACCCATAGTTTGTGCTGACCCGTTCGGTCTCCCTGCGGGCTGTTCTCTCCGCCAGATTGACCTGAAGGGCGGTCAGGTTCTGCTTCAGGTTATTGCCACAGACGCTCGCCCGTGCCGCCTCTTGAGCCGCTCGGATCGACGGCATCAGGATGGCGATCAGCAGCGCGATAATCGCCACCACCACCAGAACTTCGATCAGTGTAAACGCGCCGGCGGACACGCTCGTGCGTCCCATGCCGCCCCGCCGCCCCGCCCGTCTATTTCGTGGCATGTTGACGCCCTCTCTTGATGCGACCTGTGCCAGGCAAATCATCCGCTCGTCCATGATGATATTATGCCACAGCAACATACGCCCGCTCAAGAGCCATCTGAGCGGTCTGCCGAAAACGTCTCAGCAGGTGCGCGATTCGCACGGCCGGATGAAGCCCTGCTTAACCCTCATAAGCGCATCAGCGGGCCGAGGTCGTAGCGGGATGCGACGTAAAGCGGAAACCGGGGTCCGACCTCGCGACGATGCGTCTCCAGGGCCAGCTCCGGTCGGTTGTTCTGCTCGCTCAGATGGGAGAGAACCACCCACTGAAGCCGCCTCGCCGACTCGCGGACGAGTGCCGCAGACTCCTGGTTGGACAGATGCCCCCCGCTGCCCCGGATTCGGGCCTGCAGATGCGGGGGATAAGGCCCCGCCGCCAGCATGTTCGGATCGTAGTTGCTTTCAAGGTAGGCGGCATCCAGCGTCGGCAGCAACCTGCCAAGAGCGTCGAACGCGTGCCCCAGGTCCGTCAGGATTCCAAGCCGGCGTCCGTCGTGCTCCACCACAAACACCGATCCGTCGGCCGCATCATGAGGGGTCGGAACCGTGTGCACAATCACGCTGCCGAAACGCAACGACTGTCCAACCTCGAAGTATCGTACATTCTTCAGGGCACCCAGGTTCTCCCGATAGGCCTGGTGCGTGCGGACACTCATGTGAATCGGCAGCCCGAACTTCCGCTGGTAGATGCCCGCACAACGCATGTGATCCGCGTGGTCGTGAGAGATGATCAGAGCGGTGACATCGCGTATCTCGTGCCCGCGGACCCGCATGCGACCCTCCGCCGTCTTGCCCGAGATGCCGGCGTCAAACAACAGGCGAACATCGCCCGCTTCGACGTAAATGGCGTTGCCGTTGGAGCCGCTTTGCAGTGAGTAGGTGATCACAGAACGCTTCCTGCGACGCTTCCATCATGAGGTCGCCGCGAGAACCTCCCCGCTCCCCACCTCGGCCCGCAGGGACAACCAGGCTGCTAGATCGTCAAAAAACGGCCGAGGATCGGGCTCGAACTCGATGGTATGGGAAGCCTCGGGATACTCAACGAGCTCCCGCGTCGGCCAGGGGAGTGATCGGATAAAGGCGGTCGTCTTCTCGTTGTCAATGATGCGGTCCCGGCCGGCCAGAAATACCCTCAACGGACAGCCCCGCGATTGACGGGCCAGGCCTGCCACCCGGCCGTCCAGAGCCCTCGATGCCAGCATGAATGCCACGGTCGCCCGACGCAGCTTGAGGCTGTCAGACCGGATGAACTCCTGCCGGGCAGGATGAGCCGTGAAGAGCTCCGGCTCGTCGAGCGGGATATCAACCGGCGATCTCCGGGCGACGACGGCGGCCAGGCCGATCCGGATCTTCTGAGTCAACGGAATATCCACTTGGGGGAAGAGGCCGGGAGCAACCAGCGTGAGACTTGCGACTCGCGCGGGAGCATGCCCCAGAAAGGCCGCGGCCAGTTTGCCGCCCCAACTCACCCCCAGCAAGTGAAACTGCGCCAGGCCGGTCCGAACGTGCAGCTCGTCAAGCCCGTCGGCGACATCGCGAAGCAGCAGCCGCGCCGACGAAGCGTGCCCGCGTTCGATTTCGTTGCGACCGCTGCCCCGGCGATCAGGCAGCAGAACAGCAAAACCTGCTTCGGCCAGCCGTGCCGCGGACGCCTGGAACCACAGCCCGTGCGACTGAATGCCGTGCAGGTACAGGACCGCTCCGCGCGGCGAGGGCGGAGACCAGAGCCTCGCGGCCGCCTCGTAGCGGTCCGAATGTCGGATCCGTATCATCTCACAGGGAACCATGGCTGCTCATGGTATATGGGAAGCGGATCAGGTCAACGGGGGACGCAAACACGACCCTTGCGGCCTGCGCTGCCACCCCTCAGCCGGTGATCCCGCCTGTCGTGCTCCCTTAACGCACCTTCACCGTCGCCAGGGCAATTCCGGCAAAAACGATCGCCAGGAGCCAGAATCGCGTGACCGTCTGGGTCTCGGTCCAGCCGCCAAGGTGGAAGTGATGATGGATCGGGGCAACCCGGAAGATCCGCTTGCCACCGCTCATCTTGAAATAGCCGACCTGCATGATGACCGACACGGCCTCGATGACGAAGACGCCGCCGACGATGAACAGCATCAGCTCCTGCCGGGTGCAAATGGCCACGTAGCCGACCAGCCCACCGAGCGGCAGCGAGCCGGTGTCCCCCATGAAGACCTTGGCGGGGTAACAATTGTGCCAGAGAAAGCCCATGCACGCGCCCATCATCGCACCGCACAGAACCGCCAGTTCCGCCGTGTGCGGGATATGCGGAAAGAGCAGGCTGTTGGCGAGTTCGCGGTCGCCGCCGATGTAAGCCAGGATCATGAACACGAAACTGCAGAGCACCATGCACCCGGCGGCCAGGCCGTCCATGCCGTCGGTCAGATTCACGGCGTTGGAGGTGCCCGTGACCACCAGGATGGTGATGATGAAAAACGCCACCTGGTCGAGCCTCCAGCCGGTCTTGTAGAAGGGCACATTCAGGATGCGGAACGAATCAATCTGGTCGCCCCCGATGGTCGTGGCGTTGTACTCGCCGTGCCGGTAAATGTAGAAGCCCAGCAACATGGCCAAGGCGATCTGAAACAGCAGCTTCTCGTGCGTCTTCAGCCCGTCGCGGGTTCCCGTGCGGCGTTTGAGGGTCAGCTTGAGCCAGTCATCGACGGCCCCCAGGGCCGTCAGCCAGACCATACAGAACAGCCCCATGGTGATGTAGTAGTTGCTCAGATCGGCCAGTAACAACACGTTGCACAGGATCACCGCCATGATCAACAGGCCGCCCATGGTCGGCGTATTCCGCTTGTCGGCGTTGTCGACGTTGAGCTGGGCGTGATCGAACTCCGCCTGGTCGCCGATGCTGTACCGTCTCAGTTGCCGGATGAACCACGGTCCCAGGAACCATACCAGAAAGAAGCCCAACAGAATCGCACAGGTCCCGCGGAAGAGCGGATCCTTGTAGGCATAAGGCCCGGCGGGATGATCATACAATGCATCGAAAAGATGATAGAGCACGTCAAAACCCGTTTCATGTGGACCCGGCCGGAACAGGCCCTCCAGGGACCGCCAACCGGGAAAAGCCGTCAGTTGTCCTCACGACGCGGCCGATGACCGCGGCTTCTTCCTGCCGGACGCCCTGGCCGGCGCCCTCTTCGCGGTCGGGGCGGCCCAGTCCCGGATCGCCGGGACGAGCTTCTCCAGGGCCAGCAGCCTCGATCCTTTCATCAGGATGGTGTCATGGCGATCCAGATACGACACCAATCGCCGCCTGGCGGAATCTACCGAGGCATAGGCATGCGTTTCCACCGCACCGCCCGAGACGGTCTCGACGGTCCGACTGACCAGCCGGGCCTGCTGCCCGATGGCGATCACCATGTTCACGCCGCTGCGGGCGATCTTCTCGGCGGCTTGACGGTGCAATTCCTCCGATGCCTCTCCCAGCTCGCGCATGTCACCGACAATCAGGACCTTTCTCCCGTCGGTCGGCAGGCTGACCAGCACATCAACGGCCGCCGCCAGCGATGCCGGGTTCGCATTGTAAGCGTCATTGACCAGAGTCAGATCGCCCACGCGCTGATATTCCAACCTCATCGGAGGCAGCGAGAACGTCGCCAAACGGGCGGCGATCTCCTCGTGGTCCACACCCAGGCGTCGAGCCACACCGATGGCCGCCAGAGCGTTCAGGACGTTGTGCCGGCCGGGAACCCGCAACTCGTACTTGAAGCGGTCATTGACCGTGAACTCCAGATGAACCGGCGGAAGCGTCTGACTGAGCCGCTCGTCGGATTGCCTGGCCATGCTGACCTGAAGCCCGGTCATCCGGATGTCGGCATTCCTCCATTCGCCGAAGGTCACGCATTTGAGCTCCGCCAGCCGCCGATCTCGCTCAAGGGTCTTGCGGAGCACCTCGCAATCAGCGTTGACCACGGCCAGCCCTTCCGGCCGCAGGTGGTGGAGCAGCGAAAGCTTCTCCTCGGCAATCTGCCCGAGACTGCCCAAGCCCTCGAGGTGGGCCTCCGAGACCCCGGTGATCACGGCGATCTCCGGTTCGATCAGCTTGGCCAGCGTGGCGATCTCGCCGGGTGCATTGGTCCCGACCTCGCAGACGACAAAGACGTCGGACGGCTCGACCGACAGCATCGTCAGCGGCACACCGATGGCATTATTGAAGCTCTTGATCGAGGCCCGGCCCTGCCAGCGGCCCGAAAGCACGTGGGCGATCATCGCCTTGGTCGTGGTTTTACCGTTGCTGCCGGTCACCGCGATGACGGTCAAGGAACCGCCGACCACCGACCGGCGATAATAGCGCCCCAGCCTCCCGAGGGCCTGTACGGTATCGTCCACGCGGATCAAAAGAGCTTCCGGCTTGGGGTCGGTCACCCGGCTGGGCCCCACCCGCGAAGACGGCAGCTTGAAATCTTTCCGAACAACCGCGGCTGTCGCACCGCCGGCCAGGGCCTGCTCAACGAAATCATGCCCGTCGAAGCGCTCCCCGGGAATCGCGATGAACAGGTCCCCGGGCTGCACCTCGCGTGAGTCGATGCAAACCCGCGAGAAACTGCCCGCGGGCATCGGCCGATCACAGGTGCCTTCCAATGCTTCAATCCCCTCTGCGAACGTCAAAGGTCTCATGGCCTGATGCCCTTCTCCTCGTTCGGATCGCTTTCGCCCCTCGCCCGGCTCCGGAGCGTCGCCGCTCTCCCGGTTTTCATGGGCCGTTCACCCCAAGCCGGACAGGACTTCCGCGGCAATCGCCGAGTCATCAAAAGGAAACCGCTCCCGGCCGATCTCCTGGTAATTCTCATGCCCCTTGCCGGCCAGCAGCACGATATCCCCCTTGCCCGCCTGGTTGATCGCCTCTTGAATGGCCTTGCGGCGGTCGGGCTCCACGCAGACCCGGTCAATGTCGGACGGATCGAAACCCGTCACGATCTCCTGAATGATGCCCATGGGATCCTCGGTCCGCGGGTTATCACTGGTCACCACGGTGCGATCCGCCCACTCGGCCGCCACTTTCGCCATCCTTGGGCGTTTCGTGCGGTCGCGATCCCCCCCGCAGCCAAACATCACAATGAGTCGGCCCTGACTTTGCCGCACAAGAGGCTTGAGGGCCGACAGTACGTTCTTGAGGGCGTCGTCGGTGTGGGCGTAGTCGACTAGAACGGTAAAACCCGGGTCCCTGCGGACGCCTCCGGCAGGCACTTCTACGCGCTGCAATCGTCCGGGGATGCACTTGGCCGCCTCCAGCCCGGCCACCACGGTCGCCAACGGGACGCCCAGGGCAATGGATGAACCCACTGCCGCCAGGCTGTTCTGGACGTTGTGGTTACCGATCAGCGGCGAGAGCACCTGGCAGGACTCCTCGCGTCCTGAGGTTGTGGCCGATCCGCGAAGAACCAGGTCGAACCTCGTTCCCGAGGCGCTGCTCTCTCGGACAATGGCACACACGTCCGGTACCCGGCCGTCCGCCCGTTGGCCGTCGTGCTGCACGCCGTAGCGGACCACTCGTCCCCGACAGTCTGCCACGATCGCCTCGCTGCGAGGGTCGTCCATGTTAACCACTGCCGTCGCGCTGGGGCCCAAACCGTCAAACAGCTTTTTCTTGGCCCGCAGATAGGAATCCATGTCCTTATGGTAGTCCAGATGATCACCAGTCAGGTTGCTGAAGGCCCCGACCGCGAATTGAATGCCCGCGCACCGATCCTGGTCCAACGCGTGGCTCGACACCTCCATGACCGCGTGAGTGGCACCGGCCTCCAGGGCCTCCGCCAGGTAACTCATGATCGTGGTTGCCGGCGGCGTCGTCATCGAAGCCGTTACCCTCCGCGCAAGCAAATCGTACTCGATTGTACCCAGCAGCGCGGTCGGGCAGTGGGCCACCTGCAGAACAGACCGCATCATGAAACAGAAGGTGCTCTTGCCGTTGGTGCCGGTCATTCCGACAACCCGCAAACCACCGTCCCGTTGGGCCTTGTCGAGGCCGTAGAGCGTCGCGGCCAAGCGGCCGGCCAATCCGCGGCCATTCCTCGTCACCAGGCCCGCGACCCCGTCAGGCAGGGGGACCGGCCGCTCGCTGATGACTGCCACGGCGCCCCTCGCGACTGCCGCCTCAACAAACGTGTGGCCGTCGACGTGCAGGCCCGTCGTCGCGACGAAACAGGCGCCGGGATTCACCTGGCGGGAATCTTCCACGACCGACGTGACCAGTGGGTCACGCGGGCCGCTCCATCGTTCGACCAAGCCGGCATCACCAACCAGTTGACTCCATCTCAATCCGTGCTTGGGCATGTTCTTTCGTCAGTTCCTCGTTCGGTCGCGTCCCGTGCCGGTGACGCATCGTCTCCGCGCAAAGTGCCGGCCTCCTGCTGGCCAAACGTGAGCCGCGCGGTCCTTCCACGCGAATCGGGCTCGACCGTTGGCCATCTCGAAATCAGGTCCGAGTCAACCGCGACACGGGCGCGACTCATTCTGAAGGACCGCGCACATCATCCAGCGCCCTGCAACGCTTCACGCGGCGGTCGCGGCCGCTACGCCGTACAGCACACTCCGCAAGGCCGGGCCATCACCCGATGTCGAGGTTCAATTGTATTTCCTTTGGGATTCCCCTGCCAGACTGGCCTGTTTCTGAGGCTCCGTTTTGTCCGGTGGCACGTTCAGATAAGGCAGAACGCCCTCCATGATCGTCTTGACGGCCGGCAACGCTACCGTCGCCCCATAGTAGCCGATGCTCCGCTTGGGCTTGCGGACCATGACCAGAACCACCACCTGCGGGTCACTGGCCGGAGCCGCCGCCATAAACGAGCCGAGATAGGCGTCCGGCTCGTATCGGCCGGTCCCGATCTTGGGCACCTGGGCCGTCCCGGTCTTGCCCAACAACTGCCATTTGGCGATGTCGCACGGTTTGCCGGTACCCCCGGTGACAACGCCGACCAACAGCTTGCGGATCGTCTCGGCGGCCGTCGGGTTGATCTTCTGACCCTTGTCGATCACCCGGCTGTTGTCCTTCACCGCCCTGCCCTCGCGGTCAATCACCGCCAGAACCACCCGCGGCTGAACCAGCCGACCCCCGTTCACCAGGACGCAGAAAGCCGTCGCGATCTGCATCGGCGTCACGGCAACCTCCTGCCCCATGGGAACCGACGTCGTCGTGAACTTGTCCCATTTCCGCAAGGGCATGAGCAGACCCTTGTCCTCGCCCGGCAGGTCAATCCCGGTCGGGTGGCCGAAGCCCAGGGCGTAGAGTGCCTCGTACATCCGCTGGTTGCCCAGGCGTTCCCCCAGCTTGGCCATGCCGATGTTGCTGGATTTGGCCAGAACCTCCGCCGCCGTCAGAAAACCGTAAGGATGATGGTCGTGCAGCCTCCGAGCCCCGACGGCATACAGGCCGTTTTCACAGAAAATGGACTCGCCGGGCGTCGTGACGCCTTCGGCCAGAGCGGTCACCATCACGAAAGGTTTGAAGACGCTGCCCGGTTCCACCGGGTCAGTCAGCACGCGGTTCCTCCGCCGTTCCGGATGAACGTCCGAGCCTTCCGAGGGCGCGTACGTCGGGTAGTTGGTCATGGCCAGCACCTCGCCGGTCTTCGGGTTCATGGCCACCCCGAGGCCGCACTCGGCCTGAAAGCGCGTGACCTGCTCTGCAACCGCTTTCTCAACCATCTCCTGAACGGCAATATCGATGGCCAGAACCACGCTGTCACCATCCCGCGGGGCGACGGAGGAATCAGGGACCGGAAGCACCGCCCGCCGCCGCACGTCACGGTAGACGTCCCGCTTTCCTGGTGTAGCGTGGAGATATGCATCGAAATGCTTCTCGATGCCCTCCAGCCCCTTGCCGTCCTTGCCGACAAAACCGACGACGTGGGAGGCCAGTGCTCCCATGGGGTAGGTGCGGACCGGTTCGTTCTGCACGCCGACTCCGACGATCTTGGCTTTTTTGAGCTCTTCAACGACCCGGGCATCCACCGACCGCTTGAGAACGACATAGCCGGGCGCCGTGGGTTCGTCCAGGAGTGCCCGAATCTCCCGGGCCGGCATTTCCAGGATGCCACTGAGCGCTCGGGCCACCTCCGCCCGGTCATCCATCGGGCGGGGATCGGCGAACACCGTCGGAAGATCCTGGCTCCCGGCCAGCACGCGGAACCGCCGGTCAAAAATGAAACCCCGCCGGGCAGGCATGGGAATGGTGCTGATCTGCCGCTCCTGGGCATAGCGTTGCCAGAACGGTGCTTCCTTGGCCCGCAGGTGAACCAGACGCCCGACCAGAAGAGCCAAGGCCCCGCAGATCAGATAAACGGCCCACTGTGCGACCCGCGTTCGTTGTGCGGTTGCCGGTCCCAAGGCGAGACCTCCTGCGTTTCGTCAGCGCCGGCCCGCTGTTCCCTGCGCCGTGCCGGGCTTTTTCCGTGCGTCCTTCTGAGGCTCCTCCAGCAGGCCGAGCTCCGCCGCCCGCTGGCGGATCATCTCGGGCGACTTCAGCCTCGCCAGCTCCATTTCCTGCTGAGAAACGCGCTCGTTGACCCTGGCCTGCTCGATCTGCAGTTCCTGAAGACGCCGATCGTGCCGGGCCCGCTCAACCCGTGCGCTCACTACTGCCAGACCGATCATGGTCAGGCCGATCAGAAGGCCGATCATCCGGGGAATGGTCATGTCGACGACCGTTTCGACGAATCCGAGGTCGGCTTGTTTCTCGGCAGGCGGATCCTGTCGCCGGCTTTCAGCTTCGTCGGATTAAGGTTCTTGTTGAGTTTGATGATCTCTTCCCAGTTCTTCGCTCCGCCGAGTTCCCTGCCGGCAATCACGCTCAGGGTATCTTTCGGCCGAACCGTGTACCAGCGATAAGCACTCTCGCTCGATTTACCCCCTGGAGGGGTCTTTGCCTGGCCTGCGGGGGGCTTGGGTTTGCCATTCCGTTCAGACCCGTCCTTGTCGCGAGCGCCGGACGTCACGGAGCCTCGGCCTTCGCCGCTGCGAAGGTCTTTCGACTTGTCCGCGTCATCCGAACCCCGGGCGGAACGCACCGGCGTCACCACGTCTGCGTCTCCCTTTGCCTGGCCGGCGTCCACCACGGCGCTCATCGGCGGGACCATCCGCTCCGCGTTCAACGGACGAAGCCCTGCGTTGCCGCGCGGGTCGCCGGGCGGCGCCGGGTCCTCCGCGAGGACCGGCCCGCGAGTGATCGTGGCATCCGTCTCCACGGTTCCGGTCCTGAGATTGGCCGGCAGCACAGGGATGACCAGGGTCTGCCCTGCCAGCACGAAGTGCCGGTCACGAATCTTGTCGCGGTTTGACTTTAACAGAAACTCCACGACGTTGGTGGATTCGTCGTTGTAGTGCTTCCTGGCAATCCTCATCAGATTATCACCCTTCTGAACCACGTAGGTGGCGGGGGCGGCCGCCTGCTCCACAGCAGGAACACGGTCACCCGACAGGGAGGGCGGTGTTTGAGAGGATTCCACGTCGGGAGGCCTTGCGGCCGGACCGGGCTCCGGCGAGAGCCGTGGCTTGTCCGGTCGAACCGAGGGTTCCGCATCGCTGGTCGGGGCAACCCGGACGGGGGCAATGGTTGAGATCTCCGGACTCACGCCGGGTTCGGAAGTCAGCGTCTCGGTCAGTGCCGATCCACCGGGACCCAAGTCACGAGAGTCCGGCCTGGCATTAAAAACCGAAGGGTTGGGGAGCCCTCTGTTCCAGGGTTCGGCCGCCCGCGTCAGCGATTCCGCGACGTGCTCGGCCGTGGCCGCCGCCGGATTCGTCGCAGGCCCTTGCGAAGCGGCCGGTTCGGGCAGCCGCGCGAGCGTCTCAGGCCGGCTGGTCGCCGAGTTGCCATGCCGGGACAGCATCATCTGGAGGTCGCCGCTCGGAGGACGATCGCCAGTCTGCAACAGCAACACCGCAAACACCACGATGAAGCCCAGGCCCAGCAGCAAACCGATTTTCGTCTCGCGAGTCATCGAAACCTCCGTGTCAAACGTGAAGAACTCGTCCTTGAACCACGGTTCGCCGGCGACCGACATCGCTCGCGATTCGCCGCTGCGGCCCGACCAACTCATGCCGGACCGACCGCGATGCCCGCGGTAGTATTTCAGGCGTCATTCCCACCATCCGACTGCAGGCCGCCCGCGCCGGCGGCGTCCAGTCAGGCCACTTCCTGCACATCTGCGGTACGCATGGCAACGCGTAGTTTTGCGCTGCGCGCCCGGGGGTTACGGCCGACTTCCTCCTCCGAAGGACGAATCGGCTTCTTTGTTATTATTTCATACACGCCGAGTCGTTGCTGTGCAAGAAAACCCCTTTTCACCAACCGATCCTCGCCGCTGTGAAAACTGATCACTGCGACTCGACCGCCGGATGACAACCGTGTCGGCACGAGCCTCAACAGGGCTGTGAGATTCTCCATCTCACGATTGACGGCCATGCGCAACGCCATGAACGTTCGCGTCGCCGGGTGCAGTCTCCCGGAACGCCAACGGGCCGACGCGCCCAACGCCGAGCAGACGATTTTCACAAGCTCGGCGGTGGTTCGGATTCGCCCTTCGCGGCGAGCCTGACAAATCCGCCGGGCTATTCGCCGGCTGCCGCGTTCCTGACTGTGACTGTAGATTAGATCGGCCAATTCGCGCTCGCTCAACGAGTGAATCAGGTCTGCGGCGGTGGTCGTCAGCCGGTCATCCAGCCGCATGTCCAACGGCTCGGACTCCGTGAACGTCAGGCCGCGGGCCCCGCCCAGCAGTTGATCGGTGCTGACACCCAGGTCCGCGACGACAACACTCACCTTGTCGACACCGAGCCGATCGAGCACTTCAGCGAGGTTTGCGAAGTTATCACGAATCAGATCGACGTGGGGACCGCCCTGGGCCAGGCCCGCCTGTTCGAGTCTCGCCCTGGCTCTGCTCAGGTTGTAGTCGTCGACATCCAGGGCGATCAGCCGGCCAGCCGGCCCAATCGCACGCGCCAGCAGACAAGCATGGCCACCATGACCCACGGTGGCATCCACAACGATCTCGCCGGGCTTGGGGGCCACCCAGGTCATGAGAGGCCCGCATAACACCGGCTCATGCTCGATCTGATCGCGATTCACGGCCAACCCGCGCCCCGGTACCCGATACGGGCCGATTCCTCGCGACTCTGAAATAAGAGGGCAAGGTCACACGTCCCTGGCGACCTGTACCCCAGTTTCCTGATTGCCGACTGCATTGGCCGCGTCTCCGGGCGGGTCGAAAGCACAGGTTTCTTGCACCTATCGGCCACCACCGACCCGTCCGCGTCTTCGGGTCCGGTCCTGGGTGACCCTGCAAAAAACAATGCCGAACACCCGGGCGCCGGCCGCAGCCGCCAGTGAAGACTGATCCGCCAATCAGGAAGTGCTCTCAGCCCGGCGACTCCCTTCGCTTCTGCTGCTGAATCCGTCGGGCTCGGGCGCGAATCGGATACGACCCGGTGACCGATCGCGCCCCCCTTGGCTGCCTACCCGTCTATTCCACTCGCTGCGACTCCGGCAGGGGCTCCATTCAAAAACCCCCGAGTCCTGACTCCATTTCCCCTCAGCTATGAATATGGGCTGGTCGGGAAGAGGATCCGATCCGCGCCCGTCGAACCCCCTTCCCTGACCGTTCCCTCGCTCTCGCCAATGACCCGGCCTTCGTCTGACCGGCCTCCGTTCAAGCTCTGCGGCCCTCAGTGGGCTCCGTTCAGCTTGCTTATCTCGGTCTTCAGTCTCGCCTGCCGCAGCAGGTCGGGATACCGGCTCCAGTTGTCCTCAATGAACCGGCCAAACTGCTCCCGATTCCAGATCACCAGGTGATCCCGCTGCCCGGCCACCGTCACTTTCTTTCCCAGGCCCGTGAATTCCAACGCCCGTTGCGGCAGGACAACTCGACCCTGTCGGTCGATGTCCAACAACGTGGCCATGGCATAGAAAACCTGCTCGAAATCCTCCTTCTCATCGTTGGCCGTCAACGAGGCGTGGTAGGCCTCGGCATACCGCTCGAAGTAGCGGTCGGCGTACAAGGCCAACGTTCCTCTGCGACTGCCGGGCACCAGGTAGAATGCTGTCCCGTCCCTTTCCGGATCCATCTGGGCTCGGATATTGGCAGGGATCGACAGACGGTTTTTCGGATCAACCGCAAGTTCGTATATCCCGGTGAAGATCATGAAATCCGTGACGCGCCAGTGACCCAAATTCATCCACTTCTACGCTTGGCGATGGGAATACATACCACACAGACCCACCGTCTTGCAAGCCTTTTTTGGGAATAATCGCGCGATTTCTGATCTTTTTTTGTTTCGGGATTTGTTCGCCCCACAGATGGGGCCTGCTCTCGTTGACTTTCCCATGAATTCGAGCACGACGAACGCTAAGCGCAAAAAATGCGCCTCAAATGTTTCCCGATCGGGTTCAGATCAAAGGGCGCGCCCAGCAGCAGGGGCAGAGGCTGCCGTTCGTTTCGATTCGGCGTGACCCGGCGGGCAGAGAGCCTTGTCAATCCAGGACCTTGACGTGGGATGAGGTGGGTCGACGGAGTGGAACGGGCACCGCGACCTTCAGCCTACCTTGTTGTACGGGCTTGTCAGCCTCGGTGGTCTCCCGAAGACGAAAAGCCCGTAAGCAATTGTCAAAACGGATGATACCTTTGGCTAAGCAGCGAATTGAGCTCAGGGAAGCGCCTCAGGTGGCGGTTGGCCGCCCTGCAAAACCAGCAGCCGCCTTTCCATCAAAAGTTCATTATTAGCAGAGAGTTGAAAACGATAGGCTCCTGGCTTCGGAAAAGTCACGTTACTCAGCTGGAAGTTCAGCTCGGCCACCACACGCGGGTCAGCGAAGTGAATCACACCTTCGCCTGAGAATAACGGTGGATGGTTCTCGCTGTCCCCCACAAGGGCCAGCTTGATCCGTACGTTGCCTCGACCGTCGGTAAGAGCCACATGGACGGCCAGTTGCGGGTGGGCTACAGGAAAGCGACGGGCGGTGATGGTCGAGAAGGTCCCGAGCAACGTGCACTTCTTGGTTGCAGGATCCTGATAAATCGCATCACAGACGACCATAGCCAGCGCGACCGGCACCGGTGTGCCGAGCTTCTCATCAGGCATCGCTGCATCCTCCACAACAGGAAAGAATATGCTAAGGCCCGGCGGTCATTCTGTCACTCCCTTTCTTGCACCGGGGAAGGTGCTTCGGGCGAAGGTCGCGTTCCTCCGATCTTCGCGGGCGGCCTGGGCTCCGGGTGAACGGTCACATCGGCACCAGGGGCGAGTTCACCGATTCGCTTCTCGATCGCCTCCGTCAGGTCGTGAGCGCTGGTCAGCGTCGTGTTGCCATCCAAGTAGACATGAATGTCCACAAAGAGGCCGGGGCCGGATGGTCGGACGCGCACATGGTGACAACCGCTGGCTCCGGGAACCGCGTTCACGGCGGTGCGTATCTGCTCCGGCAATCCGGCCGGAGCGGTATCGAGCAGCGCCTGCAACGTGCGTTTCCCGAGTCGAAGGCTGACGTAAATGACAATCAATGCCACACCCAGGGCTGCAACCGAGTCGGCCCTTGAAAGCCAGGAGCCGTGTTGCGGGTACATGTCTCCAAGTCGCACCCCGACCAGGCCGAGGATGACGACCGACGAACTCCAGATGTCCGTGCTGAAGTGGAGAGCGTCGGCTTCGAGTGCCTGACTGTTGTATTTACGGGCGGCCCTGTACAAGACCCTGCTTCGCGATACATCCACCAGGATGGAGACCACCATGACGCCGAATGCCCAGATCGAGGCGTCCACGTGGATCTGCTCAGCGACAAGTCGATGCATCGCTTCGTAGACGATCCATGCACAGGTAATCAGCAACAGAACCGTCTCGAACAGAGCTGAAAGGTTCTCGATCTTCCCGTGGCCGTAGAGGTGCTCATCGTCAGCCGGCTTGTCCGAGGCCCGTACGGCGAACAGGGTGACCAGCGCCGCACCCAGATCCAGCGCGGAGTGAGCGGCCTCGGCCAGAATGCCGAGGCTGCCGGTCATCAGGCCCACGATGACCTTGAGAAACGTGAGTGTGACTGCCCCAAGGACGGAGCTGCCGGCCGCCCACCGCTTCTCTCGCCGTGCGATGGTGTTGTCCAGAACCGCCACGCCTTGGCTCCTTCAGCCTCGAGGTGTCCATGTCATCGGACCGGTAACCTGGCATTCGACGGGTGACGCGATCCGGGCTCCCTGTCGAAGCCAGACACAATAATCCGGGCCGCTCCTGTCGAGCGGCCCAGCCACCAAATAGTTTACTATCGCAACGTCTGATGTTTCGGTCAAGCACGGTTGTTGCGCGGCGCCTGGCAGTCTGGTATCCGGAGCATTCAGATCCCGTCAGGTGGCAAGGCGGGCGTGGGTGGGGCCGATCAGTCCGCGCAAGCGGGGTCAGCCTGCACATCTGGCCCGCTCAGGCAGGCCCGAAAACGGGCAATGTCCGCAGTATCAACATGATTATCAACCGCGAGATCGGCATCCTGGCATTCCGGCGGCAGGTTGGTTCCGGCCGCGGACAAGCATCCCTGCAGGTGGCCGAAGTCCTCCTGATCGACGTCGAGGTCATAGTCGAAATCACCGGGTACAGGCTTGACGACAAGACTGACCGTGAAGGTTGGGCGCGGGAATTCGTTGGTGGCTCCCTGACCCCATACCTCAAGGTGGGCGACATAGGGTTCGGGGCGCGGCTGGAGCTGGCTCACATCGTAAGCCAGCCAGATCGTGTCGGTCTCAGTGGTGCAATCGCCAGTGTTCGGAGTCGCCTGGACCCAAGGTTCGGACGGGTCGGACTGGATGCTATAGGACAAGGTTCCCAGGCCCGTGTTGGCAAGAGTGAAGGAGTCTGTGTCACTCGACAGTTGGTGTCCCCAGACCACGCTCTTGGTGATACTGGTGGGTTCCAGGGCAATGGTCGGCCGCGGGTCGGCGATAATCTGGAAGTAGTCGGTGTTGTTCCGTGTGCCGGTGATGTACTCGGCGTTGACGCCCCAGGCCCACGCGTCGACGTTGGTGCTGGTATGGCCCGTCGAGGACCAGGAGACCGTGGGAAGGTTGCCCGCGCCGTTGCTGGCGATGGTGTTCAATCCGCCGGTCTCATGGTCGGCGGTAACGACAATGAGCGTGTCGGTCCGGCCGGCTGCCCAAGTAATGGCCGCCTGGACCGTCTCGTGAAACTCGACCACTTCATCGACCATACGGGCAAGGTCATTGCTGTGGGCGGCGTGGTCGATGTTACCGCTCTCGACCAGAAGGAAGAAACCGTCGGGGTCGTTGTCGACAATGTCCAGGGCTGTGACAATCATCTCCGCCAGGTGCGGCAACTGACCAAGCCCATCATACTCGTAGGGCATGGAGCCGCTGCCGAACTGGCCCGACAGCAGGCTGACGAGGTTGGCGTCGACGCCCTGCATGCCGGTACGATTGGTAACCACGGTGTAACCGGCCGCAATGGCCGCCGCGGAGGTCATGCCGTTTCCCCCGCCGCCGAGCAGAACGTTGGGTTGGGTCTGACCAAGAAAGTCCGCGGCGATCTGGGAAGTGTTGTTTCGGCTCGTCTCGTGGGCCCCGAAACCGGAAGGGGTGGCGCCAGTCATGGCATCGCTGGTGACCAGGCCGGTGCGCGCCCCGCGAGCTTTGTAGACTTCCAGAAGCGTCTGCAACTCGCTTCCGTCGCCGGGAAGGGCCACGGAGATGACGCCGTTGTTGACCTTGTGGCCCGTGGCCATCGCGGTGGCGGCTGCGGCAGAGTCCGTAACCGAGCTGCTGGCCGAGTATGTCGTCACCTGGGCATGATACGGCAGCGACTCGAAGGAAAGGGGGGCGGTGTTGTCATTCAGGTACATGCGGCCGGCTTCCACGTGCTCGGGGCCCATCCCGTCACCGATCATGAAGATGACGTTCTTGGGAGATTGGGCCCAGGCGGAACCGGCGAGCAGGATAAGGACGCATCCGATCAGACGCTTCTTCGAACCGTATGTGCACATACGTTACCCCCGCCTCAAAGCCGTAACGGGCCGTCTGATTGCGGCCGCTTCGCAACAGCCGGACGGGCGACCCGTACGGCTGTGCCATACCGGGTCCCATTCTACCGGTTTGGCAAGCTCAACGGAAGCCTCATCTCAAAAACGGCCGTCATCGTCCGGTTGCCGTCGGCGGCATGGGTCCGCACCCTGTACCCGGTCTGCGTGCGCCTCAGGAGGGGGCGCCATTCTCGCGAGGGCCAGACAGCACAGGGCTCCGACGAACCGCACCTGTCCCGTCCTGAACGGGGTGGCACCAGCCAACGAGGCGAAGTCACTGACGGTGTGGAACGGCTCTTCAAGGGAGTGAAGCCGAAGAAGCCTCACGCGAAACCGACCATGCTCTTGGGTAAGGTGCCGCAGAACCTCCGCCGGCGTGTCCTTCACGAGATCGTACATCAGTCCCCAGCCGCCTGCCCGCAACACCCGGTACACCTCGTTGAGTCCCGCCACGGGGTCTTTCCAGTGATGAACCGTTCCGGAACTCACGACGGTGTGGAAGGACTCGTCGGCAAACGGCAGATGCTGAGCCGCTGCGGCTTGGATATGAATGACCTTCGACAGGCCGGCGCGGGACAGATTCTCGCGCGCCTTGCGCGCCATCGCAGGGCTCACATCGACTCCCACAAGCCGCACATGCGGCCAGACTTCGTGAAGACAGAAGAGCAAGCGGGCAGGGCCGGTGCCGATGTCCAGGATGCTTCCTTCCTGGCAATGGGCAGCGATATCCTCGGCCAGCAGACGATAGTGCTGCTGAAAAATGCGGCTGCGGCTCAGGGCGTTGTAGAGCACCGAGCCCGGCCAGGGGATGCCTTCGGGGTGAATTCGTTTGAGGAAATCTCTCCACATCACGCACGCCCCTTCGGAGGTTTCTTGGCGCGCCCGTCGGGAGCCTACGGAGAACAACGCCCAATCCTTGTGCCTCGGGACCCACCCGCAAAAGCGGCCCCCGATTCCCCTGAAGATGCTGTTGAGGCCAAGACCCGGGCGTCGGCAAGGTGCGCCACGACAGCCTCAGCGGCCTGTTCACCGGAGTAAACGCAGTCGGGGATGCCCACGCCGCCGAAAGCGCTCCCGCCAATCGCCAGGCCGGGCCACGAGGCCAGTTTGTTGTGAATTGCCGCCACCGCGTGAAGGTGCCCCACCGGATACTGCGGCATCGACCTGGGCCAGCGATACAACTCAACGAACCGCGGCGGGGCCTCGATGCCAAGAAGATCCCGCAAGTCGCGCAGCACCGCGTCGCGCAGCCGCGCGTCGTCCATGTCATAGACGTCGGGCTGCATCGCCCCGCCGAGAAACGCCCGCATCAGCACCCAGCCGTCGGGAGCGCGGCCGGCGAACTTCACGCTGTTGAAGGTCACCGCGATCAGGGTCTTGTTCTCGACCGCCGGCACAACGAAGCCGAAGCCATCGAGCGGGTTGGGCACGTCGTCACGCCGAAAGGCCAGCGACATGGTCGCGGACGAGGCATAACTGATCGAGGCAAGATCATCGGCCAGACTCGCGTCGAGAGGCCGGACCAGCTCGGCCGAGTGATAGGCCGCACATGTGAGGATCGCGCCGTCGGCGATCTCGGTGGCGCCGTCGGCCAGCGAAACCTGCCATCGACCCGAGACCGGGGCGATACGGGTCACGGCGGCATTCGTCCGGATGGCGTCGGCAGGCAGACGCGAGCGAAGTACGTCGATCAGTCGCGACATCCCCGAGGCCAGCGAGACGAACATGCTGTATCGTGCACCGCTGTCGACGCTTTGAACGGTCTTCCGTTCTTGAGCCGCCCGGGCCATGGCCTTGGCCCCGCGCCGCATACCCAGGATGAGGCTGCGATGTTCGGCTTCCATCTCCAGAAAGCGGGGCATCGTGGCCCGCAGGCTGAGTTTCTCGGGATCGGCGGTATAGATGCCCCCGACCAGCGGTTGAGCGACGCGTTCGAGAGCCTCGCGGCCGAAACGCCGGCGCACGAACGAGGCCAGGCTCTCGTCGCCGTCCCGGCCGTGGTCTCTGGCGGGCAGGATCAGATCCAGACCCATGCGGAGCTTGCCCGGCCACGAGAACAGCCGACTGGTCACAAAGGGCATAATCCGCGACGGCGCCAGAAGCAAGAAGCCTTCGGGAATCGGATGCAGGCGGCCCCTGCGGACGACAAAGGTCCGTCGGAAGGCCGGATTGGTGGGGATGATCTCGTCGGTGAGGCCCAGCCGTTTGCACAGCGCCAGGGCCCAGGGTTTCTGGGTGATGAACGAGTCCGGCCCGGCCTCGACAAGGAAGCCGTCGTGCCGGTTGGTCACCAGCGAGCCGCCGAGCTGATCTCGGGCTTCGAGGACGCAGATGTCGATCGGCGTGCCCCTTGCGGCGGCCAACTCAACCACCCGGTGGGCGGCCGCCATGCCCGACACGCCCCCGCCAACGACAATGATTCGTTTACGACCCGAGCCCGTATCAGCCATCACAGCTCCCAGAGAACAATCACCCCCGCCTTGCGTCCCTGACTACAGGGACAAGTCGCCCGGTCATCATAGTGGGGCCGCAGGAGAATGACAGGGGGCAAACGACTGACGCAGCAACGGCACGATCGGCTGTGCCGGGTGGTTGGGAGTGATCAGGATTGACGCGGTCTTCGAGGAGTGGAGGCAGCAGCGGTGCCCGGCACGAGCGGTGTTCTCGCCGTGATGTCACCGGGCGAGGCCGAGTCGAACACCTGCTGCCTGCCGAAGATGGCCCGGTCGAAGCGAACCGCAACAACACCGCCGACGACTCCCAGGATCAGTTGGGCGGTGTCGATGTTGTAGCCTCGAAACGCCGTCACGCTGATGGACGTGACTGCGATGATCCAGGTTGCGGTCACCACCAGGGCCATGCTGGGACGATGCCGGGTCGCCCGGCTCCACAGCACGATCAGCCCGCCCACCAGAATGTATTGCAGCAGGCCGCTGGTGTAGTCGCCGAGCAGGCTGCTCCACGAACGGTTGAAGTTGCCGATCGCAGGCCACCAGGTCGTATGCGTGGGTGTTCGTGCCGGCGTGCCCAGCACGATGGAGCCGACGGCCCAGGCCAGCACCACGCCGCTGATGACCGCCACCACGCCGCGGAGCAGCGTCATCGGCGACCGGTGCAGATCGGGAGAAGTGCCCACGACCGTCCAACCGACAACACAACCCAGCAGGCAACAGAGCCACGCCGTGAGCAGGTCACGAGGATCGGCCACGTGCGAGATGGTGAACAACTGGATGGTTTCGACCACCACGGCCATCGCTACTGAACGAGTGAATGCGTACCAGAGGGAGCGGAACATGGAACGTCCGGCCTCCCTGGCCGAGAGCAGCAGCACAAAGGCCAGCAGGCCGTACGCACCGGCCGAGATTACCTTATCCATCAGCGCCATCGGGCGGACCGATTCGTCACCCGGCAGCCACAGCCATCGCTGCGGCACGGCACGCAGGTGGGCCAGCCCCGCGGCCACGTGCCCCGGCGTGGGCTTGATGTCCAGCGGGGCCAAGGCGTAGGTACACACGCAGATCATCACCGTCATCGCGGCCATGGCCATCGGGCGAATCTGCAGCTCGCGGTAGAGCCATGCATGAGCGTTGCGAAGCACCCGCTGCAGGAGCGGGCCGAGCGCAATGCCGACCGCTGCCCCAGTGAAATTGCAGAGGGCATCGATCCAGCTCGGAACGCGGGACACCACCACCGTCTGGGCCACCTCGGTCAGGTAGCCGAGCCCGCCGGCGATGACCAGGCTCGCCGTCCACTCAACCACCGCGAGCGAGCCCCGGCGACGAAACATCAGCCGCAGGAATGCCCCGATCGGAATGTAGACGAGGACGTTCGCGACCGCGTCGCCAGGCATCGACATGGCCCACTGCAGGTTCCACGAGATCGCCTTGGAACGGTCCATCTCAAACGGCATCAGTGTGCCGTAGAGGATGGCCACGATTCCCAGCAACGCAATCAGGTTGGTGGTTCGGCGTCGCAGCACCGGCGGTTTGCCGGACGGCAGGGATAGACCCAGGTTGTGGCCGGCGCGGTCGTCGCCGCGACGAGCGTCGTCGAAGAGCGTTCTGAGGAAGCCGCCTGGCATGGAAGCCCTTTCCCGTCACCTGGGGCGGGTACGTAATCCCAAATACAAACGTAGAATTCAGCCGGGCGGGAGGCAAGCGAAGCTGTGGAAAGAGATGCGCCGTCCGATAAAACCGGGGCCGTGAATGGATGCACATCAACTGGCCAAGGATCTCAACAAGACCTCAGAGACTTGGGGCATTCACATCCGCCTCTTGCAGCTTGCCGGGCACAAACCCTTTTTCTGTCCCCGCCTCTGTGCCCCTCTGCGTCCGCTGCGGTAAAAAACCACCCCTTTGATTGCTGATAGCTGAATGCTGAGTGCTGACCGCTTTAATCGAAAACGCCGAGACGGGAAGAACGCGAAGCCCCGGCCCGCAGATCATGGGATTGACGCAGATGGAAAACAAGTGGGGCCGACGACCTCGTCGGCCCTTCCTCTCGCCCGGTGCCACTGGCTGCCGGCCCACCCGTGCTCGATCCTCACGCAGAGCCGTAGAGATCGCGAAGGCAAGCGTACCGTGCTCAGGAGGCTTCCACCACCCGAGGAAAAGAGCTGCGTCCCCTTTGACCGCCCCCCTTTGACCGCCGCGTCCCCTTTGACCGCCCGACAGTTTTGTCGTTCCGCAGGCACCGGCCCATTGAGGATCTGCCCCACCATCACCGTTTGCGGCAGGTCTGCGCCGCGTTTGGCGGCTCTGACCGTGCCCTGTCTTGCCGCCTGCGTTTTCACTCGCCGCCAGCACCCGCGGCAGGTCTCGGTCGCTGCGGCGACCTTCGACCATGCCCTACATGCGTTCGACGACGCGGATGCCGAGGAGGTCCAGGCCGATGCGCAGGGTTCGGGCGGTCAGATCGCAGAGCCTCAGGCGCGAGGCGCGGAGGGCGTCGGTCTCGGCCTTGAGGACCGGGCAGGCCTCGTAGAAGCTCATGAAGGCTCCTGCCAGATTATAAAGGTATTCGGTGATAATGTTGAGCCGCAGGCCGACGGCGGCCCCTTCGAGCGTTTCCGGCAGGCGGAGGACCTGGCGGGCCAGGAGGCGCTCGGCCGGCTCGACAAGGTGAACACGGCCGGCGGCCAGATCGCGACTTTCTTCGGCGCCCTTACGGTGGATCGAGCGGATGCGGGCGTAGGCGTACATCATGTACGGGGCGGTGTTGCCCTCCATGGCGAGCATCTTGTCCCAACTGAAGATGTAGTCGCTCTGGCGGTTTTGCGAGAGGTCGGCGTACTTGACGGCCCCGATGCCGACGGCCTCGGCGATGTCGCGAATCTCGTCTTCGGTGAAGCCGCGGCGCTTGGCCGGGTCAGCCTCGTTAGAGCGGATCAGCTTCTCGGCCCGGTTGACGGCCTCGTCGAGCAGATCGGAGAGCCTGACGTTCTCGCCGCTGCGGGTCTTGAGCGGCTTGCGGTCGTCACCGAGGATCGAGCCGAAGGTCACGTGGTCGAGTTGGACGGGCGTTGACCGGCCGCCGTGGAGCGTCCAACCGGCGGCCCGCGCGGTGGCGAAGACCATCTCGAAGTGCTGGGCCTGCCGGGCGTCGGTGACGTAGATGATGCGGTCGGCACCCAATTCGCGGATTCGGAACTGCATGGCCGCCAGGTCGGTGGTCGCGTAGAGGTATGCCCCGTCGGATTTGCGGATGATCATGGGGACGGGCTTGCCGTCGGGGTTTTTGAACATGGGCTCGCCGTTTGGGGTCTCGTGGAAGACGCAGAGGGCGCCGTCGGAGATTTCGACGCGAAGGCGTGGAACATCCCCCACCCCTTGCGGCGCAAGGGATGGGGCACCCTGCGGAACAGACCGCGGGGATGGCTTCGACAGGCTCAGCCCAAGGAACCCACGCGGCTCGTCAAGGGACGGGGATGGGACGCCCGTGCCGCCGCCATAGCTTCGCTCCATTTCGGCCACTACACCGGAGAGGCGTTCGGCGTAGAAGCTTTCGCCGCGTTCGTCGTCCTGGCGCAGGCTGACACCCAGCCGCCGGTAGATGGGCATGTAGTGGTTGCGCGACTCGTTCACGATGTACCGCCAAGCCTTCAGAGTACTTTCGTCGTGATTGTGCAAGGCGACGACCTCGGCCCGGGCCCTCTCGTGAAAACCGGCGTCCTCCTTATCGAGAGCATTGGCCTGTTTGTAGAAGCCCTCCAGGTCGGCCAGGTGGACCCCGGCCGAATCGGTCAGAGCCTGCGGCATCTTTTCCTTGAGGTAGGCGCAGAGCATGCCGAACTGGGTCCCCCAGTCGCCGACGTGGTTCTGGCGGATGACGCGATGGCCTTCGAAGTCGAGGATGCGTGCGATGGTGTCGCCGATGATGGTGCTGCGAAGGTGGCCGACGTGCATCTGCTTGGCGATGTTGGGGCTGGAGTAGTCGACGACGACGGTCTGCGGCGTCTCGGCCGGGTCGATGCCGAGGCGGTCGCGGTCACCGGCTGCCGGGACGGCGTTGAGGACGTCGGCCATCCATTCCGGCCGCAGGCGAATGTTGATAAAGCCCGGCCCGGCGATCTCGAAGGGCTGGCACATCACCGCGGCGTGCGGTTCAGCGGCCAGGGCGTCGACGATCTTCTGGGCCACGTCGCGGGGCTTGGCCCCCAACCGCTTAGCCAGCCCCATGGCCACGTTGCTCTGGTAGTCTCCGAATCTCGCATCGGCCGAGGGACGGATCATCGGGTCGGTCCCATGTCCGGGGGTGCCGAAGACCTGTTCAATGGCGGCGGAGAAAAGCGATGTCAGTTGTCCGGCGATCGATTTCATGGTGCGTTCCCGTCAGTATCTCGCAAAGGGCGGAATTCTAGCACATCTCGGCATCGAATCGAACCTGATTGGGGCCCGAACAAGCCCCCCTGAAAAAAGACCTTTCCGGCGCAAAACCTTTTGCAGCAATGGGTTAAAGCGATTTGCCGTTGGGTTCGTTTGGCGCAACGGGCTTTTCCATGCCGCCAGCCACACCCCCTTTCGGCCAACCGATGGCCGCCGTTGCGTCGGCAGACCATCCCCCATCGTCTCCTCCACGACCACAACACGCGCGGTGCTCCGGAACGAAAGGATGTATGTGAGGCCCTCGCAAGGCGGTCGCCAGGCTCAGCATTCTCCCTCCGCGACCTGCAACGATGGGGCGCTGGCCGTAGACAGCATTGTACCACCACCAAGGTATGCACAACCCGGAAGCCGGGGTCGGGCTGGGCAGACCCGCCTGAAGCCGTCACGGACACGACGGCGGAGGCTATGGGCGCTTCAGTTGATCCTGAGATGCCCAGCCCTTGGCGCCGTTGAGGCCGCAGAACCACCAGTGGGTGCCCTTGGCCAGGATGCCGTTGAGGGCGTGGGGGAGGATCTTGACCTCCTGGCCGGCGGGGACAGCGGCGGCCTGGCCATACAGTGTGCCCGGACCGAGACGCAGGCGTCCTTCGTTCTTGCACGCTGTTCGCTGGCCGGGTCGGAAGGCCTCGGACCGCTCGGGCGGCAGGACAAGGGCAATGAAACAGCCGTTGACGATGGGCCTGAGTCGGCCGGCCGGGTCGGCGCCGGCTTTGCCGGAGGGATTGTTCTTGACCTTGCCGTCGATCCACAACGTGGTGGAGCCTCCACCATCCTGCAGAATGGCGTTGGTCGCCTTGAGTTCGTCCTTACAGAAGTTGCCCACGTCGGTGAAGGTCATGCCGATGCTCTCTTTGGAGCGGCCGTCGATCACCAGAAAATAGACGTATTTGTCGTCAAAAGCGATGGCCGTGCGCGGGTCCTTGATCACCGAGCCGTGCTTTCTGCCCTCGGCGGCGTAGCGGGCGGCTTTGGCCTCCCAGTCGCGCGGCACCTTGCCGTTGACCAGCACGGTCTTGGGACCGCCGATGCTGGCATAGGCGTTGGTCCAGTCGCCTGGTGCCTGGCCGATTCCTTCGTTGCCGAAGTCCTGGAGCCGAAGGTCGATGTGGAGGGCATCGCCGGGCTTGGCGTGTTTGCGCAGTTCCCTGGCGGCCTGGCCGTGGGCGGACAGAACGACGTGGTCGAACGGCAACGGCGTCGAACCGGCGTTCTCGAGGATCTGGGCGACCTGGCACTTGATGCCTGGTGAGGGAGGCATGATGGCAAGAGGTGCGGAGACCTTGATGAGAACTTCGACGCCATCGTCGCTCGTGCCGGTGTTGTCGGCGTAGTGCGACGTGTAGAGGGCGAGTTCGTCGTCGCCGCGAGGCTCGTTCAGCTTGTTGATCTTCATCTCGGATTTGTCGGCGAAGATGACTCGCTGAAGCGGAGCGCCGTTGCGAACATTGCCGCCGAGAAAACACTTGCCGTCGAGCGTCCACACAAATCCGCTGTTGCCGACATACTCGCCGAACCGTTTGACGAACCAGCCGGAGATGATCTGCCCGCCCAGTGCGGTGCCGGTTTTCACGTCCAGGTAGTCACCGTTGATGGCAACCTTCACGTCGTAGCGGCGGCCGTCAAAGGTGACGGAATCGTCGTAGCGGACGGCCATGTCGGGCACGGTCTCGAATCCGCCTTTGATCATGCCAAGGCTGGTCATCGAGTCAACGGTCCAGCTCTTCATCGAGCGGTCGGCGCGGGCGACAAAGACGCGGACAGGGCCGTCAAGGGTGTATTCCCGGTAGGTGATGCCGGGGGCGACTTCGGACCACGGTGCGTCGGCGCCCATACAGGCCACGGCGGCAAGCAAGACGACCCAACGGGACGGCTTCGGTGATTTCATCATCATGAACTCCAGGTGTTCGGCTGATTCCGGTCAGTGATGGCTCATCATAGCAGTTGAACGGCCGCGAGGCGACGATGAGGAGGAGGGGAATCCTCTGCAAAGAGCCCCTGGATGGGATTCCGGGGCCGGCGCTGGCGGACGAGGCCCTCGACCTGGCTTCAGACGAAGGCCGACGGCAGCGCACAGCGGATTGCAGATCGGAGATTTGAGATTTCAGGTCCCGGATGGGCGGCACCGGCAGGTCGTCTACACCGCCGAATCAGCCACTTCGGCTGCGAAGGCTGGAAGTCGACAGGGACATACGGCGGCTTGCCGAGATTGATGGTGATCTATAGATTCAATTTCGCAGAGGCGAATGTTCATAGGGCTCACAGCAGGTTGGGAGGCTCTTCGATGTCCAAGGTCGCAGTCATCATCGTCGGGGCGGGGAAGGGGACGCGGTTCGGCGGGAATGAGAAGAAGATCTTCGCGAAGGTCGACGGCCAGCCGCTGTTCCTTCGCTCGATCCAGTTGTTCGTCAACCGGGATGACGTCTGCCAGACGATCCTGGTAGCAGCCCCGGAGGACGAAGGACAGATCCGGGACAAATACGGCGCTAATCTCGGGTTCATGGGTGTGAAGATGGTCACGGGCGGAGTGACGCGGGCTGATTCGGTGGCCAACGGCCTGGCCGTCGTACGCGAGGACGCCGAGTTGATCGCGGTGCACGACGCTGCGCGGCCTTGCACCACCGAGGAGATGATCGACGCGGTCTTCGCCGAGGCCGGCAAGTCTGGTGCCGCTTTGCTCGCGACCCCGCTCCGTGGAACCATCAAACGAGTCAGCGAGAGCAAGGTCATCGATGAGACGGTTTCCCGCCAGGGGCTGTGGGAAGCACAGACGCCCCAGGTCTTCCGGCGTGACCTCATCCTGGCGGCCTACGAAAAGCGGGCGGACTTCCAGGGCGAGCTGACCGACGACGCTCAACTCGTTGAGATGACGGGGCATCCGGTTGCCGTGGTCGAGTGCGATTTCACAAACCTGAAGGTGACCACCCGTGGCGACTTGAATCTGGCCAGCAGCGTGGTGAAGTTCCGGCCGAAGCCCAAGCCCAAAGGCCCGCTGGGCGCGTTCGAAGAAGCGCAGTGGTAACGCTATACGAAGCGCCAGGCCGCGCCACGACGAGCAGCGTCTGCTTGACGGTTCCGGCCGGGCGAGCGTACTCTTTTGTTATAGCGGTCAGGAGCTTTGCACCGAAAAAGTATCTGGAAGACAATCTCACAGACGCAGGAGGCGTAGTTATGCGACAGCACAGCACGATGCTTCTTCCCCGGCTCGGGGCGGTCGTCAGTCTGACACTGACGTTGACATTGTTTGCCGGATGCAAGACCGACTCACTGTCCTCGGAAAAGATCGAACGGCCGCCGGGACCGATGACGACCATCGAGAACCCGACAGGGGTCAACGTTCCGGACATCTCGATCGCCGGCCGGGACGAACTGGATATCGTTGAGGAACTGGTGACGCACCGGACGCAGTACGTGCGGCTGCTTCGGGCCCTGGTGATCTATTACAACGAGCACGGAATGGCCGACAAGGCCATGTGGGCCAGGAGCGAGTTGGCCGACCTGCAGCGAGTCAAGCCCTACGACTACATCGCGGACGCGGCGACGCCCGTAGAAACGCTGAGGCCCAGGGACTCCATTCCCGAGGCGAACAAGCTGTTTGAAGAAGGCATGGCGCTGCTGAAAGAGGGTGGTCATGGCACCCCCATCTTCTACAACCAGTCGATCATGAAGAAGGCCCTGGCCAAGTTCAAGGAAATGGTCGAGAGGTATCCGACCAGCGACAAGATTGCCCAGGCGGCGTTCTACATCGGCGAGATCCACAAGGAGTATTTCGAGGAGAAGGACAACGACGTCGCCCTGCTGTGGTACAAGCGAGCCATCGACTGGGACCCGAACGTTCAGTTGCCGGCCCGGTTCCAGATGGCCGCCGTGTGGGACTACCGCCTGCACAACCGCGAGAAGGCCCTGTACTGGTACCAGGAGGCCATCGACAAGGAGCAGTTCAACAAGTCCAACGTTCGGTGGGCCAAGAACCGGATCCGGGAGTTGACGCCCGCCAGGGTCGAGACGCAGCCCACGGAGGAGAAGTAAGAGCCGCGGAGCAATCAGTCTGAGTGGATTCTTTGCTCTGATCGGCCATCATCGGTCGCCACACGCGAAGCCCCGGAGTAACCGACCGGGGCTTTTTCTTGCGCATCGGCCTCCTGGTCCGGGGCCGTCGAGGACCTTTTTAACCCAAAAGGTGCGGAGGTCTGCGTCTGAAGCACGGCTCAGGGGTATCAAAGGGGTAGAGAGGTGTGCCGGAACAGCCGCAATCCGCGCGCCGAGTTTGCCCGCGAAGACCATCCTCCTGTAACATGTACCGCCCGATTTGATGGAGGCTCAGATGAGACTAGCGACCTGCAGTGAACCGTGGCGGGACGTCCCGATCGAGGAGGTCTTCAGCATCGCGGCCCGGATCGGTTTTGAAGGGGTCGAGCTTGCCCCTTTTACCATCGCCGAGCACGTGGACCAGATCCCGGCCGAGCGGCGGAAGGCGATTGCCCGGGCGGCGGCCGATGCCGGGGTATCCGTGGTCGGGCTGCACTGGCTGTTCGTGTCGCCCAAGGGCCTGCACATCACCACGCCCGACGAGGCGGTCCGCCGCAAATCGGCCGATTACCTGAGGAGCTTGGTCAATTTCTGCGGTGACGTAGGCGGCAAAGTCATGACCCTCGGTTCACCCAACCAACGCAGCATCACCCCCCCAACGACCTTCGAGGAAGGCTGGAAGCGGGCCACGGAGGTGTTGGCATCGGTGGCCGACACCTGTGCCAAGCGGGGAGTAACCATCTGTTTTGAGGCCTTAAGCCCCAAGGAGACGAACTTCATCAACACGGCCGAGGAGGCCGCCCGCCTGGCTGATGAGATCGGCCATCCGAATATCGACATCATGCTGGACATCAAGGCCATGTCCTCGATGCCGGACGGCATCGAGGGTACGATCCGTCGGTTCGGCAAGCGGGCCAGGCATTTCCACGCCAACCATCCCTCGGGCAAGGGGGTGGGAATGCCTTTGGCCTCGGGTGACGGCGAGCCGCTGAACCTCAAGTCGATCCTGAAAACCCTGGCGGAAACCGGCTTTGATCGGTGGGTCTCGGTTGAGCCCTTTGACTATCAACCCGACCCGACGACGGTGGGCGAGAATGCGTATAAGGCACTGAAAGCGGCACTGCCCGCATGACTTTATGTTCGTGAGACAACAGGAGACAAAGACGCACATGACGGAGAAGAAGATGATGAGAATCGCGTGGATCGCGGCGTTGGTTGCAGGAATGGGTCTGACGGCCTCGACGGCACTGGCGGACAAGGTAACGATCACCGTCGGCGACAAGGACATTCCCGCCGGCCCGATGTGGTTCAAGCCGGCCAAGCCGCTGGACCCGCAGCAGTACTACTACCTCTCCAGCAAGGACGCCGATCTGATCGTCCAGATCGACAAAGAAGACCGCGTATGGTGGTGGCAGAACAAGCCGCTGAAGGCGGGACAGACGTACACGTGGGAACTCCTGGTGGCCGGCACGGGGGTCAATCCTGAACCGGGCGGCCTGCCCACGCGTGTCCGCAAAGCCGGCGACGAACAGGTGGACGTCAAAATCTCCGGCAAGCCCTTCACGTCGCTGATATTCAAGAAGGCAGATCCCAAGGTCTACCTGTATCCGGTGATTGGCCCGACGGGCGAACCGATGACTCGGGATTTCCCGATGAAGGACAACCCTGCAGAGAAGGAGGCCAAGCGTCAGGATCATCCGCACCACCGCTCGCTCTGGTGCGCTCACGGCGACATCCGTACCGGGGACATGAGCAAGCCCGGCTCGAACTACTGGAACGAAGTGAAGGATGCGCCGATCGAGAAGGTGCCGCACCAGGTTCTGACCAAGATCGTCGGCCAGGCCAGCGGGCCGGTCTTTGGTCAGGTCATCGCGGATATCGACTGGATCAACGAGAAGGGCGAGAAGGACTTCACCGAACAGCGATCGTACATGTTCCTGGCCGGCGAGGATCTTCGGATCATCGACGTCAGGAGCGTTTTTAAGTTTGACCAGAAGGATGTCACCTTCGGCGATACCAAGGAGGGCGGCATCCTGTCCCTGCGGACGGCCATCACCATCGACGAAAAGGGCGGCGGCAAGCGGTACAACAGCGCCGGCAAGAGCGGAGACGACACCTGGGGCCAGCCGGCCGAGTGGTGCGACTACGTGGGGAAGGTCAGCGACAAGGTGGTGGGCCTCGCGGTCATGGACCATCCGAAGAACTACGGGCACCCGACCCACTGGCACATTCGCGATTACGGGCTGTACACCGCCAACCCCTTTGGCCTGAAGGACTTCACGAAGGACGCCGGCAAGAACGGCTCCCACACCTGGAAGAAGGGCGAGTCGGTGGAGTTCAACTACCGAATCCTGCTGCACAAGGACGACACCAAAGCCGCCGGCATCGCCGAGCAGTGGAAGCTGTACAGCGACCCGCCGAAGTTCACGGTCACGGAGAAATGATCAATCGGCGATCGCTCAGCACGGCGTAGGCCTCCTGCACCTCCAGGAACGGCTCGGCATCCGGCCCATCGTGATCCGGGTGAGACTGCAATGCCTTCTGACGATACGCCTGCTTGATCTGCTCCGGCGTTGCGTCGACGGCAACACCGAGGATGAGATAACCCCCCAGTTGCACAAGACTCGCCGGAGGTGTGCAGGAAGACCCTCGTGGATCGGGCGTTTTGTGCCGAATCACCGCTGTCTCCGGAGTTCACCGTTGGTGAGGTTCATGGGCGATGGCAGAACATGGCTCATTCTCAATTCTACATTCATCATTCTGCATTCCCCGGCGTTGCCGTATGCAACGCTGGGGATAATAGTCCCTCGCCATGCCCACACCTCGATCACGGGTCTCCGTTGCAGGTTCCCCGCACCTGCGGATCAGCCGGTCTTCACCGCGATCCGCTTGGGCTTTGCGTCCGGCCGCTTTTGAAGGGTCACGGTCAAAACCCCGTTCTTGTAGGTCGCATCAACCGTGTTCGGATCGACCGAACTGGGCAGTTGAATGCTGCGACGGAAGCTGCCGAAGCTGCGCTCCACGTAATGATAGTTGCGTTTCTTCTCCTCTTTCTCCTGTTTCTTCTCGCCGCTGAGCGTCAGCATGTTGCCGGTGACGCTGATCTCCACGTCCTTGGGATCGACGCCCGGCAGTTCGGCCGTCAGAGTCACGTCATTCTCAGACTCGGCCAGATTCAGCCGCAGCCCGACGCCAACACCGGCTGGCAGCAGGTCGGCGAAGCTGGTGCTCCAGGGATCCCGCCAAAACCGCTCAAAAAGCTGGTCCATCTCTCCACGCCAACGCGCCAGCGGGCGCTCCTCGGTTCTCGGGCCGTTTCCGGCCGCACGCTTGTTTCGCCATGGAATAAGGTTCATGGGGCAGACTCCTTTCCGACGACGCTCATGCCCTTGTGGACGAATCGACACATCCCGCTACGAAGCCTTCACCAGGATCTTCTTTGGCTTGCTGGCTTCGCTCTTGGGCAGATGCAGCTCCATCACTCCATCCTTCAACCGTGCTTCGATCTTGTCGGTATCGATGCCTTCGCCGATCCGGAAGGACCGGTAGAAGTCACCGACGCCGTACTCACGGAGCAGATAACTGGTCTTATCCTCTTGCTGCCGGGGCTCCACCCTGCCGTTCATGGTCAGGACGCCCTGCTCGTACTGGATGTCGATCGCATCCGGCGCGACACCCGGCATGTCCGCCAGGACAAGGAACTCATCCGCCGTCTCGATGATGTCCACATTCGGGGTATAGGTGCGACGATCGCGTGCCCGTTCAACCTGGGCAAGCTCGTCCTTTTCCTTCTTGACTGTCAACGCGGTGCTCATGGCGCATCCTCCTTACAAAAGACCTTGTTTCTCGTTCGTTCGCAACCGACGCTCAGTTCGTCTTGACGTTGATCTTTCTGGGTCTGGCCTCGTCCGCTTTCGGCAGCGTGACGGTCAGCACGCCATCCTTCAAGGACGCGTCGACCTTGTCGGCATTGACCTCGGCGGGGAGCGTGACCACGCGCGTGAACTCGCCGGTCCCCCGCTCTCGTCGGTGATATGATGCATCATCGTCTCCCCGGGGCTTGCGCGTTCCCTTGATGGTCAACTCGTTGCCGACAGCGTAGATCTCGATATCGTCCTGACTCACCCCGGGGACCTCGGCTTCCGCATAGAGTGCATCGCCGTCCTCCCAGACGTTGAGGGCCGGAAACGCGGTCGGCTGGATCGGCCATCCGCCGTTGAGACGAAGGCCATAGCCATCGAAGATTCGCTCCATCTCCCTCCGCAACTCGTTCATGACCGCAAACGGACTCATCGTTCCTGAAAACATCGCGACACCTCCTGGTCACTCGGGACCCATGTCACCATTTAGGCACGCCCGCGTGGCCATCCGCAGGCCAGATGCTTGCGCGGTCAAACCGGCCGGCCCATGCCTGGTGCATGAAGCAGAAAGGTCGGAACGATCTGCGTCGCTGATTGCCTCTGGAAGCTCCGGGGCGCCGCGAGAAAAGCGGCGACCATCGTCGTCTGCGACGCGTCAAAACCGGTGCCGAAAAAGTTTCACAGGCCCGGCCACTTCGCCCCCCTTGCGAGAGGTCCAGCTTCCGCACCAGACTTCTTTGGCCGTTTCAACGTGCCTCTGGAATATCAAGCAAGCCCCGTGCCACTCAACGAGAGCGGTTATCCTGATACTCGCAAGCGACGGAAAAAAACGGACTTGGGGCGAGGCGGCTTCGGGTGGGACAGGCGAGATTGAACACCAACCTGCCAAGTTAGCGCTGCCAGTTTTGCAGGCCCCGGCATCGGCCCGGGGCCTGTCGAGGGATCTCGTTTTGTAGTCCTTAAGCATGCCGTCCGGGCTGCCGGACTGGCCATCATTGTGCCGGAGCTAAGACCAGGGCAAGCGTGGGGCCAAGGATGACGCCCTGCGCCGGGACAGGCTCCTCGATCGCGGAACACTATTCCGCTTGGAGGCTCTGCTAAACGGCAGCACCCCAAGAAAAAGCCCATGGACATCGTGCCATGGGCTCTTGGTTGTGTTACGTCCGTGCTCGCCGGTTACTTCTTGGCGAACTGGGCGTCGAAGACGATTTGGGACGATGGGAAGTCGACCTTGCGGACGAACGCGCAGGCCTCGGCGGCCCCGTGCTCGCGGTCCATACCGGCGTCTTCCCATTCAACCGAGAGCGGACCGTCGTAGCCCATCTGGTTGAGCGTCCGAATGATCTCTTCAAAATTGACGCAGCCGTGGCCGAGGGAACGGAACTCCCAGGAGCGGTCCGGATGGCCGAAGTCCAGATGGCCGCCAAAGACGCCCGCCCGGGTCGGGGTGCTGGACCAGTAGACGTCCTTCATGTGGACGTGGAAGATGCGGTCGCGGAATTCCCGAAGGAAGCGGACATAGTCAACGCCCTGGTAGCCGAAGTGGCTGGGATCGTAATTGAAGCCGAATCGCTTGTGGCCTTTGACCGCCTCGATGGCCCGTGCGGCAGAGGCAATGTCAAACGCGATCTCGGTGGGGTGCACTTCCAATCCGAAGTAGACATCCTCCCGCTCGAAAACATCGAGGATGGGGATGAAACGCTTGGCAAAATCCTTGTAGCCGGCCTCGATCTGGCCGGGCAGGACCGGCGGGAAGGAGTAGAGCAAATACCAGATGCTGCTGCCGGTGAAACCATTGACCACCACACGCTTGAGGTTCTTCTTGATAGTGGCCGGCGCGGCCTCGAAAAACTTGCGGGCGGCGCGGGCGGTGTCCATCATCTCGGCGGCGGCGCGGGTGCGAACGCCCTCGGGCTTGCCGTCGCCCCAGACGTGCGGTGGAAGGATGGACTTGTGGCGCTCGTCGATCAGGTCACAGACCGCCTGGCCGACGAGATGGTTGCTGATCGCATAACAGGCAAGGCCGTGCTTCTGCAGCACTTCCCATTTGCGCTTGCAGTAGCTGCGGTCTTCCAGGGCCTTGCTGACCTCGAAATGGTCTCCCCAGCAAGGCAGTTCGATCCCATCATAGCCGAACTTTTTCACCTTCTTGCATATGACATCGAACTTCAAATCCGCCCATTGACCGGTGAACAGTGTGACGGGTCGTGCCATCTGAGGCCATCCTTTCGTGGACGAAAACCAACCGGCGCCGGATCCAGCGCGCCTGAGAATCCGCACTCCGACCGAGCGGCACAAGTTGCCCAGAAGAACCTGCTGCCTCTTGTCGCGGGGGTCCAAACGCCCCGCCGCCGGCCCATTCAAGCCGCAGATGTTACCATGGGTCGCACGTGGTTGGCAATCCGTTGGTCGCGACAATCCGGCTGTCGGTCCCTCGTCAGGGGCCGTATTGGGCCAGGATGGCTCGTGGAATACCCGGCCGGGCCAGGGCCCGGAGGCGAAACCGCTCGCTGATTTGGCGGAAGACCGGGGAAACACCAAAGGTGTGGTGGGCCTGGCGAAGCCCCTCGATCACCGACTCCGTCGTCAGGGCAGTCGCCCCCTCGGCGACAGCCCGGAGCCGGGCAAACCAGCCAACAACCGATGGCATCAGCCAGAGGGCCGTCAAGCCGGCGAGGGTCTCGTATCCAAAGTAGGCCGGACCCGAGAAAGCGTGAGTCTCCAGCTTGACCCGCAGCGACCGACACACCGGCTCGAGGGCCTCGTCGGGGGCGGGGGCTACCCTGAACAGATCCTCGAAACACGCCGACGGCCAGTCGGGTCGACAGGCCGGAACCGGGCCGGTGCCGGCCGAGAACCTGCGCGATTGCCTGTATCGCCGCCATGAACGGAGCCGCCTGCCCACCAGGCCAATGGCGAGATCCTGGGGATCGTCGGCCAGCGAATGGAGAAACAGCCATTGGCGGAATAACTTTCCGGCCCTGGCCGGCATGGCGGCGGAAGGCGCATCGGGGGAGGCCTTTCGAGCCTCTTCGAAGGTCGCCTCGGCAAGCAACGACATCAGCTCGGCAAACCGGTCATTGCGAACACTGGCAATCTGCAGCCCGTAGACCAGATCGAGGAGCCCGCAGCCGGCCAGCAAGCGCGACCGGATGGGCAAGCCTTCCCGCCGCAAGAGGCCCTCGAACGTCGCCGCCAGGGCGGTGAACTCGCGCGGAGTCATGTTTCGCTGACCTCGCCAGTCGGGGGGGCGAGTCATGGGACGAGCGCCGATCTCAGCAGCCAGGGCGGAAATGTCAGCGAGATGCACGCTCAGGGGGCGTCCCCTGTTTGCGGCGACCGAGGGACAATCGAAGCGAAGATCCACACGCACGACATCCGCGCCGGGACTTGGGACAAACGGATAGAGGCGGCAGGGCAGAGGTTTCGTTGCGACACCGGTCTCGGCGTGCAGCCGGCAGAGTCCGTCCTGGCCAAGAAAGACACAGCCCCCCTCCGGACGATGAGCAAGTCGATAATAACGGCGGCCGAGCAGACGATAGCTCTCGAACAGCCGTATCCCGGCAAGTTTACCCACCCAGCCGGCGGAGATGATCCGACGGCGCTCCTCGGCGTTGACGTTGACGACCAGGCCCCGGCAGCAGTAGCCGCACTGATGGCAGTCAAACCGCTGAAAGAGCGGCAGGTGAATGGGGACTCTCTTGGTCATCGGCTTGCGACGGCAAATACACCGGGCAGAGGGCCCCGCTCAGGACCGGCCGGGCCTTCGCTGCGATCAGCCACCGGCGCCGCCCTGGTTGACGGTGACAAGATTCGGGAAAGCCTCTTCCTCGATCTCGCCCTGGATAATGATGGTCGGTTTCACGAGCAGGAGCAGCGTCCTTTCGTCCTTCACGCGCGACCGGTTGGTGTAGGCTCGCTTGAGGATCGGGATCTTGCTCAGGATCGGAACACCGGCTTCGACCTCGGTTTCACCGGCCTGTTTGAGACCGCCCAGCAGCAGCCAGCCGCGATCGGGAACGGTCACCGTCGTGGCAATGGAGGTGGTGCTGATATTCGGGAGTTTCATGGGTCCCGTCGCATCCACGACGTCCTGGAGTTCACTGGAATAGACGGTCGGAATCAACTCCAGGGTCACATACTTGCGATCCCCGGACACGGTGGGCGTGACCGAGAAGGTTCGTCCGGAGGGAGCCATGGACACCTGAGGAGGACGGCCGATGGCCGCCTGGCCGTTGATGCCCGTTCCACCAACCGGCAACTGACCGGGTGCGGAGACAAAGTAGGAAGACGTCTGCACCTGGATCTCAGCTTTGCGACCGCTGTAGACGGTCAACCGCGGAGCGTCGACCAGCGAACTTCGGGAGTCCAATTGTGTGGCCTTGAGAAGGAAGTCGACCTGAATATTGTCCATGAAGCTGCCAAACATGGCGAACGCAGGGTAGGCCTGCGGCCCGTAGCCACCCGGGATACCGGTTGGCCTGGGCGAGGCCAGGCCCATGGTGCTGTTCAACAACGGAATGGCCGTCGTATGGCTGTCCCACCAGTTCTGAGGGCTTCCTTGAGGCACAAGACCGGCGGCTCCAAATGGCTGGGCAAACCCGCCCTGTTGTGCCAGGGGGACACCCGCATTGACGGATGCCGGAAGGAAACCGTACTGCGTCATCTGCCTGGTCTGGAGAAGGCCCGTGCCGGTAACCGGATTGACCGCCTGCTGGTAGCCGCCGGTCCCGCTGGTCGAGGGAATGATGCTCTGGTCGAGGCCTGCGTTGCCCTGGTTCAGAATGATGTCCAAGTCGACGCCGATCTCCTCAAGGAAGTTGTTGGTGAGGGTAATGAACCGGGCCTCGACGGCCACCTGGAGATCCTTGGCCTCACGCAACTGTCTGAAGAGATCGCGAATCTGCCGGTGGGCGCTGCGGGTGTGCCGAACAACCAGGCGGTCGTTCCAGACATCGAGTGAGCCGATGTTGCCGCCGCCTTCTTCCTCCCACGTGCCTGGCTCAACAAGCTTCTGTACCAACTCCTTCAAGTTGTCAATCTGTTCCTCACGATCCTCTTCGTCTTCGTCCTCGCCTTCGGTCCCTCCCCCGGTGCCATACCCGCCACCACCACCGTAGCCGCCCATGCCACCGCCATAGCCGCCCATGCCGCCGCCATAGCCGCCCATGCCACCCATGCCATAGCCGCCCATTCCACCCATGCCACCCATGCCCATGCCACCCATTCCGCCCATCATTCCCATGCCACCCATCATCCCCATACCTCCCATCATTCCCATGCCACCCATCATTCCCATTCCGCTCTCATCGATGGACAGGCTGCGAATGCGCAGAAGCAGATCGCGGATGTCGTAAACACGGACCTCGGTCTTGCGGTTCAGTTCTTCTGTGGTGGACACCAGGATGATGCCCTCCAGGACGTCAAAGCCGAGCTCGATATCACCGACAGTTCCGCCCGCCAAGTCGAGGACCATCTCCAGAGCGGTTTCGAGCTTCACGCCGCCGACATTCAGATCGCCCACTTCGGTTCCATCGGGATCAACGCCGACCATGCCGAGCGTGCTCCAGTTGACGTTGATGGGGATCTTTCCGACTTCCTTGAGCCGGTCGATGGCCTGACGAAGGGTCGTGCCCTGTGCGAACTGCACGTCCGCCGGTAGCGGAGTACTCAGGGCCTTGGAGGCCATCCGGTCGCCCTCGGTTTCGCCGCCCACCCCGTCCACGCCGTAGGGATCACGGCTGCTGATCAATCGCCATTGCTCTTCGTCGGGAAAGGCGATGATCTTGTCTTTCTTACCGGTCACAACCGGCGTCTTGGCGCGATCGGCTTCGAGGATCGCATCCTGGGCCTGATTCAGGAAATGCTCGCGGTTCTGCCGCTGGTCGTCGATCAGTCCGGCGTCCTCCATGGCTTCCAGTTGCCATTTGGCGCGCTCATAGGTCGGATCGATGGCGATGGCTTCTCTGAGCAACTCCGCAGCCATTTCGTATTCCTTCTGGCGCTTCAGTTGATCGGCCTGATTAAAGAGCTCGCCGATGCGCTCCATCTTCTCCTGCTGGACTCGCCACTCTCGCTGGCGTTCGATCTCGAGGGTGGCCTTCCGCCCTTCGATGGCCTTAGCCTCGAGGGCGTCCTTTTCCTCGACCTGGATGACCCGGACAAGCCCTTCCAGTTCGCGTTTGAGGGCCTCGTACTCCGACGGCGGGCTGGCGTCCTGCCTTCCGGCGTCGAGCAGTTGACCGGTGTCCGCGACGCGGCGACGCGCCTCCTCGTACTTCCGGTCGTTAATCAGGGCGCGAACGTCCCGGACGCTCTGCTGGTACAGGCTGACGGTCCGTTTCCAGCGAAGCAACTTGCGATTGGCGGTCTCGTCGATCAGATTGGGCCGGCCTTCAACGCTGCGGTGCTGCTTGACCAGTTGCAGGCCGTGGATCGCAGCCGGATGGTTCGGAACGAGCTTGAGGGCCTCTTCGAAATGCTGTTCCGCCAGGTCGTATTGCCCCTTGGCGGTCGCATCCTCGCCGGCCTTGATCTTCGCCGTCGCTTCCATACGAGCCCGTTCCTCACGGGCCTTCCTGAGTCCATCGGCAGGCCTGGACGCGGGAGTCCCCACAGGACGGGTGGTGGTCGGGGCAGCCCCGATCTTGCCGGCCAATTCCCGTTGTTTCTTAACCAGCGCCAGACCTTCGGCCGCCTTGCGCTTCTGGGCGTCGGCGGCGTACCGGTTGTCGACGACCGCCTGGAAGAGCTTCTCGGCCGTGTCAAAGTCCTTCCGCGACTGCGCCGCGACGGCATCATCGAGGTCTTGCGCGGCCTTGCCTGACTGATTCACGGCGGCGGTGATCTCTTCGGCGAGTTCGTCCCGTTGATCGCGACGTTCCGCAGGAAGCTGCTCGCGGTCTATCTCCAACAAGACCTCCTGGGCCTGCTGATACTTGCCCTCACGGAACAAGTCGACAGCTTTGTCGAGGAGCTCACTGGAAGTGGCGGCCAGTACAGGCACAGTCGCACACAGAACGACCACCAACGCCGCCATCCGCCGCATCGTGTTATCTGCCGTTTTCACGTTTGGGTCTCCTCTGCATCCCACTCAGGAGGGCGCACATCACGGGCAGGTATCGCCGGCCACCGGAGGGACAGTGGCCACCGCAGGCGGTGGCAATGCCGCACGACAATCCTGAGCCTCGGCCCTCGCCTCGCTCCACAAAGGCCTCACACGCCTCTTGCGGCAGCGACCGGGCACAGGTGGTTTGAGGAACCGGCAAGTCCTCGCCGCTCCGTCGACCTCCTGGCCCGCCTGCAGCACAGTCCGCTCAGGTCGCTCAGCTTACAGCAGTTCCCTCAAGTCCGCCAGTCCCCAGCCCGCTCATCGGGGAGTTGACCGGAGCCGAAGGAAACGCCCCTCCGATCATCGGTAAGCTTCGATCAATAATAAGCTTAGGTCAATCACCGTCTTCCACGGGTTCGATCGCCTCTGGGACTCTCCCGAGGCCGATCCTCGTCCAGAGCCCGGTCACGCATGCTCCGCCCGCCCGGCGGAGTTCGAATCGGGGGCGCCTGCCGCACGCCGGCCGGAACCGCGCCGGTCTGCGGCTTGAGGGCCTCGCGACGTTTGCGTTCCTCAGTGATGGAGCGGTTCACCTCTATCCTGCGGTCGGCGGATTCGGCCACGAAGTGCTCTTCGATCTGCCCCTCCGCGTTGACGACCACCGCCGCTCCGGTCTCCTGGCTGACGTACTTGAATGTCTCCGATTTTGAACCGCCGGTACGGCGCACGAAGGTCCGCAAGGGATCGGCTGAGACCAGAACCCCACCGTAGTCGATGGTGTCTTTGGGGTTCCTCGCCGCCCTGACGGCCTGGCCGGGAGACAGATCGGCCCCGGCCTTCAGCCATGTGCCGGACTTCCACTCCCAGAGTTCGATGCTGACGCGTCCGCCATCCCTCGGCACGTCGGTGAGGAATAGATGCTTGGCGGCCGGCACGGTAATCGCCTTCGACCACTCGGACCACTGTCCCTGGATCAGGAGCTTGCCCACGTCAGCAGGGTTTTCGAGGCGGCTGCTCAGACCGACATACTGATTGAACACCACCAGGCAGGCCCTGTACTGATAGGTCCTTCCCGGTCGAACGCTGATGTCGGTAAACCACAAAGGATCATCATCCGGGCCGAGCAGGTCCTCACCCTGCGCCAGGTCGATGCGAGCGGCCCTTTTCTCCGCGTCTTCAAAAGCCCTCAAGTTGCGTCTTCGCAGTTCGTCGGCCGGTTTCTTTTGAGCGTCGGTCAGATCGCTGCTGGCGATGATCTCGTCAAGGATCTTCTGGGCATCGAGCCATTTCTTCTGAGCGATGGCCTCTTCGGCCTGCTTGACCGCCCTTTGAACCCGGACCGCGGGAGGAAGCGTCGCGTCAGCCCCGGCCTCACCGCCCGCCGCGTAACCTGCGCCTGGTCTGCCGCCCGGACGGGCTCCGGGAGTCTTGTCCTCCTCCTCAAAGAACTGGACCGCGAACTCGGGCGCGGTCATGTCGATCTGGGCGCCACTGGGGGCGGCGAGGGTCCGCGGAATCTGCCACTCGATGGTGTCGTCGTCCGGCGGGTTCGGGTCCGCGAGATAAGACTGGAACTCGGGGCGGAGAATCGCGGCCTGCATTTCCCTGTTGTAGAGGAGCTGTCGAAGATCGGCGATGTACCGGGACTCCTCCTCCGGCAGGATCACATCCTTCCCCTCAGTGAGCGTATTCACCATGGCGCGGGCGGCGATGCGTCGACTGGCATAGGGTTGGACGACCAGGGAATCAGCCCACTGGCCGTTCGGCATCTGCTCGCGTCGCTCCACGCGGACCTCGGCGACAATGACCTCCTGGCGATCGGAGAGGTACTTCGCCGCCGCGAACTGGTCGCGCTGGGCTTTCCGGGGAAACACGGCCGCACCCGTCACCCAGTGCAGATCAGTAGTGTTCATCAGGTCATCGGTGGCGGAGACATCGAGAGCGACACCGGGCTGCTGAACCCGGGGAGTCATCAGTCTGGCAAACGCCTTTCCGTTTGAGAGGATCGGCTGGGTGGGGGGAAGAATCTCGGCCAGACGCACCTGGACATTGACCGGCGTCGGCATGGAGCCTCCGGCGACGTCGGGCAGCGCCGGGTTGAGCGGTAACGCAGCCACGGGCAGATCCTTGGGCGGCGGCTTAGCGGTCGCGATCAACAGTTGACGGAGTTGATCGGACTTGGCGGCGAGGTCCGCCGGAACTTCGGAGGCTCCGTCGAGTTGCCGTCTCGCGACATCCGCCTGCTCGATGATTTTGTTGTAGAACTCGTTGGGCCCGACTGCTTCGCCGCCGATCTGAGCGGCATTGTGGTTCATCAGCAGGTTCGTAACGAGAACGAACAGAAGAATCGCGCCTGCCGTTCCGGCGGCGATCTTCTCGACGTGCCGTTCGATGTAAGTGACATTCTGTTTTGCCATCGGTCGGACCTCCTTAGTCGGCCCGGTGTATCCAATGAAAACCGCCGTACGGTGTAACCGACATCAGTTGCGTCCACCTCTTCGAGGCAGCGACTCGCGCTCATAATCTTCCCGATATTCGCCTCGACCACCGCGAGAGGGGCCGCCGCGAATCCCCGGGACGAAGCCGCCCGGCATCCTGATCCCGCCGATCCCGGACGCGCCCTTTCCGAGACCTCCGGCGCGGCCCTCGGTGATGGCCTGTTTGACCGATTGCGGCATGATCTTGTCATACGAGCTTCGCAGGAAGCTTCCCTCGCAAGTCGTGGCCATCTGGACCACCGGCGCCGATCCGTAGATGTAATGCTCGTCCTGTGCCATCACCACCTCGTTGAGATCAACCGTGAGAGGGGTGTAGAAGCCCGCCTTGGAGATGGCGTCGAGCACGTGGAGCACTCGTCTGGCATCAACAACCAGCTCAAGCCGAAACCGCACAACATCCACAGTTTCGCTCGAAAGGCGCTTCGTGAAGACGGCGTTCGACCCGGCCGTGAGCAGATCCAAAGAGGACCGTGTCCCGCCACCAAGCGCCCCGCCTGCTGGCGGGCCGAAACCGCCGGTTGCCCCTTCCCCGGCAGCCGCCCTCGGAACATAATTGCCCATTGTGAACTTGATCAGGCGTTTGACGGGAAGATGAGCGACCCACCTCGCTTCGTCTGGCAACTCGCCGGCCACGGCCTCGTTCAGTCCGCCGAGGGCCCGGAAAACATCCTCCTGTATCCAGAGAGCCACCTGGGCATACCACAGATCTTCGATGGGCGGCGTGGCGCCGCCGGTGGGCTTGACCTCCGCGATGCGATAATCGAGGCTCTGCTCTTCGCTGGCGTAGGAGTAAATCTCTTTTGCCCGGGCCACGGCGTAGGCCGTCCGCAGGCTGCGGCTCGCGTCCTGTTCCGCGGTTGCAGGACCGACAAGGTTCGGTGCTCGAGCTGCCGGCGCCATGGGCGAGGGGGCGGGGGCAACCACCCCTCCCACGCCGGTGCCGAGCTCCTTCTCGACCTTCTCCTGCTTCGCCCTGGTCTCCCGCTCGTATTCGGTGAACTCATCCGCGGTAGGCTGATCCTTGGCTTTCAGCAGTTGGAGCAGCACTTTGGGCTGAGTGAGATACTTGTCCTGGAAACGGAAAATCGCCGCCTGGCGCTGCGAGTCGGTGATGTTATCAGCGAAGACCATGTCATCGAGCGGCGTGTATTGCTTGGCTTCCCGATATTTGCGGAAGTATTCCTGCAGCAGGGCCGCATCGTCCTGCTGTTGTTTCCGAGTGGCATCGATGATCTTGGGATTGACCGGTTTGATGCCCTGGAGCCTGGACAATTCCCGACTGTCGGCTTCGAGATTCGCCCCGACCGGACTCATCACGTAACCGAGCACCAGTCCGGTGATCGACAGCGCGCTGATCGATCCCACGATCACGATCATCAGATGAGCTTTGATCCACTGCATGATGGTGTCTCCACCCTCTCTCGCCCGAGCATCCGCCGGCGCATCGAATCCGGTCGCGGGCAAGGCCGGCGGCGTCCGCTGCGGATGCTCAGAACACAGCTACAGGCCCGGCTCGTCCGGCTTTGCCTCCGGTTGGCCCCCGGCGGCATCCGGCGAGGGTGCCGCCGTCGGCGCGGGTTTTTCCCCGAGGACGACCGCCACGGTCCCGGCGTACTCCCAGTCATCCCTCATCGATTCACCGGTCACGGGATCGAGCAGCGTTTCAACGGTCTGAACGCCGGGCGTCGCGGCCGCCCGCGGCTGGCCGGCGGCGCCGGCCGATCCGGAAATACCGCCATCCTTGAGTTGGGCGCGCTGAGGCACCCGCACCTTCGCAACGTAGGCCACTCCCGGAACGACCGCCTCCCGCAGTTTCGCCAAGAACTCTCTGTTGATGTAGTCAAACTGTTGCTGGTTGGGGGACCGAATCACAAAGTCGATGAGGAAGCCCTCGAGGTTCGGCGGGGCCGGCTCGGCCGTCGCATCCGCCGCGGCGGCGTCCATTGTGAAGGCGGCGCCCGGCAACTTCGCAGCCGCCTTGTCCACGCTGAGAGCCTTGAACTCCGTGAGGACATCCGGCGAGTACGACGAGGTCAGGCTGAGGATATAGATCTCCTTCCTCTTGCCACGTTCGTATGCGGGGTTGCTCTGCACCAGCTTCTTGACCGCCTCGGGGCCCTGGTCGAGAGCCGCCTTCATCTCGGGATCCGGCTGCGGCAAGGCGCTGTGGATCATGTACAGGATGTTTGGCCAAACCGCTTCATTAACCTCCAGGCTGACCATTTCCTTCGCCTGTGCCGCCCGAGCATCATTCTTGCTGCCGATCAGGCTGAGGACCTCATTGAAGTGATCGGCGACCGCGGCGATCTCTTTCGCCCTGCCGATGGGGGACTGAGCGGTGAAACTGCCTTTGACCACCGCCTCGGCAGCGGGATCGGGCAGCGGGTTCTGACGGTCCTTGTCATTGGGGTCGTACTGCACCTGGTAGGTCGGCGCGGGCTCAGTGCCTCGACCGGCGGTGACCGCGGCGGCGTCGGCGAAGTTCCGGCCCCAGACGATGGCGGCGGACAGGACCAGCGACGCGGCCGCGCCGTAGAACCACGGAGTCTTGCGACGCCAGACAACCTGCTTGGCAATCTCGGTTGGGAGCAAGTTGCTGGTTATTTGCGACAGCCCGAGCCCCTGCAGAGCCAGACCGTAGGCCACGCCGTAGCTGAGGAGGTTGTCGGCCAGTTCCGAGGCGTTGGGGGCACTGCCGGCCGCCAGCCTGTTGAACGACGTCGGCCTGACGACGTCCATGCCGAGGTTCTGCTGGATGAATTTGACCATGCCGGGCAGCTTGAAGGCGTTGCCCATCGCGATGATCTTGTTCAAACGGACGCCGCGGCGGGACGAGGTGAAGAACCCGATCGAACGCTGAATCTCGGCGACCAGATCCGCGAACACCGGTCTCATGGCCTGGAAGATCTGGCGGGCATACTTGTGTTTCTGGGCATCGCGCTTGAGACGCTCGGCCTTTCCGAACGACAGCTTGAAGGTCTTGAGCAGGACCTCGGTGAAGGCGTTGCCGCCGATGGGGATATTGCGGGTCCAGAGGCTCCGCCCCTCGACGACCACGATGAGGTCGGTGTTCTGCGTGCCGATATCGAGGATGCAGACGGGTTCGTCGGTACAAATGCCGTCGTATCGCAAGGCGTTGTACAAGGCGAGGGGCGACGACTGGACCACCGCCGGTTCCAGATTGAGCGCGGTCAGATGCTGCAGTTGCTCGCGAAGCAGATCGCGGCGCATCGCGAAGATGCCCACCTCGATTTCCCCGGCCTTGGGGTCCTCGAACACCTGGTAATCCCAGATCACCTCGTCCATGTCGAAGGGGATCTGCTGTTGGGCCTCGAAGTGGACCAGCTCGGGAATCTTGCGCTTGTTTTCCAGCGGCGGGAGCTTGGTGAACCGAGCCAGGGTGTGCTGGCCGGGAACCGAGACGACCAGCGTCTCCTTGCTCAGGTCGTGCTGGTCGACGAACTTCTTCATCGCTTCGGCCACGAGGGCGGGCCGGTCGGCATCCGGATGAGACAGAATGCGCGAGTGCTCGACGTACACATGGTCGACGACCTCGACCTTCTCCTTGTCCTCACTGGGACGAAGGGAGATGGCCTTCAACGCGCACTGGCCCAGATCAATCCCCCACACCGGTCTGTTGGCTGCCATCGGCTTCTCCTTGGAGTCCGCCGGTCGCCGGCTTCGGGCCGCGGCGGCTGGCCTGGGTTCCTGTTTAGCACTTGTCGAGAACCATCCACTCGGCCATCGGGGCGGACTGCGTCGCACACCACCTGTCGACTGCAATCCTCAGGGGGTTATCAGCTCGGTTGGCAGGACCTCGTTTTGAAAGCGCGTCGCAGGCAGACGGCCCTCGCCAGGGTTCACGTCTATTAAAGTATTCAAGGCTATCGGGCCCATGTCAAGCAGACGGGCGACATCGGTCTTGCCCGTAGGACATATCCAGACCTCCGGGCGGTTACCCCATTGGCAAACGTGCCGAGATGTCACCGAGAACGTTGACGGCCAAGCCGCCACGGCACGACCAGACTGCCTGAAAGGTGCGGAAAAGGGACATCGACACCCATGGGCACGGCTGATACCGCTTGAACTCGCCGCCCCCGGGGTGCCGGCAACCGCTTGCCCGCCGGCACACAGCCGGATCAGGCCCCTCGGCCTCCGTTGACGGTGCGGTTGGGTATTAAACCCGGCGTTGCAGAGAACGCCCGGTCGAAAACAGAACCGCAGGCAGGACGAGGTCTGTCAGGGGGCTTCTCGGAAAGGCGAATTGGCGGGTTTTATGCTTTCCAGCAGCGCTTGGACGTCCGAGGGTCGGCGGCGGCTCTCGAAGTTCTTCAGGTAGCGATCATCCCGCCTGGCCTTCAGCCGGCCTGTCAACGTGGTGCTCCCCTCGAAGGTAAGCTCAACCTGAAGATCCCGGGACGCATCGGGCGCCAGGCTTTTGCCCTTCATGGACACGCGAGCCGCCGTCAGGGTCTCCAAACCGGCGTTGCGGCCCTGGGTCTGGATGAGGAACCCGCAAACCGCCTGTGCACCTTCGGCCGGCTGGGTCTCCGGGGGAAGGTCCATCGGCACGCGCAGATATAGAAGGTAAGTCGGGCGGCCGGAGACCGCCCCGGGAAGCGGGAACTCGGCCAGGAAGCGAGCCATCCCATCGCCAGGAGCCCAGCGTACAAGGTTGGTCTGGAGGCGGATGTCTTGCTCGGCCCCCGCGTATTGGGGCTGGAAGAGTCGAACCTGTGCTGCCGGGCCACAGCCAATCAGCCCCGCAGCTACCCCCCCCACCCATCCAATCATCGACAATCGAAGCAACAAGGGCATTCCTCCGAAGGTGCGGGTCGCCCGCCTGAAGCCCGGCCGCGGACCGGGCCCCTGGCAATTGTTATTAGCGTAGGAATCCACGTCCACGTCAATATGAGGCAACGATTTCCAGACTCCCGGGCATGGAACCTGGGAGGATCACCCATTCCTTGGCGACGTCGAATTTGTCGTACGCCTGCCCAGCGATGGTCACCGATTTGATCGGCTTGCCATCGGGATGTCGGAACCGCAGATAGATGTTCTTCGGCGGGTTCCGCATCGGGGGATCGACCACGGCCTTGATCCGCCCCTGCCCGATCTCGGAGGTCAGCCGAAACGACAGCGTTCCGAAGTGGGAGGCCGCCCTTTCGATGCCGACGCTTCTGCCGTCCGCCAGCCAGCACCGCGGGATTGCCTGGCCGAGGATCAGGTCCTCGCCGGCTTCGTGAACGAACATCAGCCGCAGCCAGTAGGTGGACTGGGCCTCGTCCGAGGACTTGAAGTGGTCGCCGGCCGGGTAGCCCAACTCGGGCAGGGAGTGCTCGTTGCACATCCGGATTTCCGGATAGTAGGCCGAGGCGAGGCTGTTAAAGTACGTCCGTACGTAGTGTTTGATCTCGTCCCGACACAGGTAGGCCAGCGGGCCGCCCAGCAGATTGGCCTGCATGGAGAAGCCGCCGCGTGAGAACCAGAAGGTGTTGAAGGCCGGGATGGCGTAGCCGTAGGTGTCCGAGATATAGAGATTGTCCTCGAAGTCTTTGATGATCCAGCCGGCCTCCGGCGAGTTGGGCTGTATCAATCCGGTGATCATCAGGTGGATGGAGCCCTCGAGCGTCTCCCTCAACCAGCCGTGGCAACGGCCGCGCTCGTACAGCCGGGAAGGATACTTCGGGACGTATGTTCCATCTCGCAACCGCACCACCGGGCAGCGGATCCGGGCCTCCTCCATCGCCTGCATGAAGTCTTCGTGATAGGCCTTCGCGTCCGCCTGGAGTCGGGCAGCCTCCGGATGACCGAAGTCGGCCAGGGCGGCCGCCAAGGCGTCGAAACCCCACACGGTACAGGCGTTTGTGACCATCCAGTACCAGTAGTCGGTGACGTCCTCGAGCGAGCCGGTGGGCAGCCATCCGTACTCGATGGGCCTGGAGCCGCCGGCGTTTGTTTTCATCGTCGCCCGGCGTTCGCGAGTAACCCAGTCGCACGAGGCAACCAGCTTGGGGGCAGCCTTTTCCATCCAGGCCCGATCGCGGGTGTTCTTCCAGTGCTCGGCCATGTTCCACATGACCCATCCGTGGCTCTTGTTGTAGCCGCCGGTGTCGTGACCGCCGGACCCGTAAAAAAGGCCTTCCTTGGACTTGAAGTTGCCCGGCATCTGCACCGTGCCCTGGTATTCCAGAAACGAATCGAGACATCGCCGAGCTTCGTCGTGATAGCCTCGGCGGTCCAGGTCGCTGATCATCATGCAGGATTCATCCGGGAAGACACCGTAATGGAAGGTGCCCACGTGGGCGTGCAGGCGGTCGGAGCCGACTTCCTTGTAGCAGTTGACCAGCAGGTGGCGGACGTGGGACTTGTAGAAGTCGTTGATGGCCGGCTCCGGAGTCTCGATCTGGGCGCCTCGGGCCGTGATCGCCCGCCAGTATTCGCAGATCCGTTTGCTGTCGGCGTCAAAATCCCTTTCGCGCAGCGCGGCGATCTCCGCTTCTTTGGTCAGCGTCACCGATGGTATAAGGCAGTAGACCTCATGCGCCTGACCGGGACCCAGTTCCATCGTCCAGCGAACGGACGCCCCTTCCTGCGAAACAGCGCCCTTGCCGCCGCTGGTCACCAAGAAACGAAACCGCTCCTTCTCGCCGTCCTGGGCAAATAGCCGGTCATTTCTCAGCACCAACGTCTCGGGCTTCTTGTCGGTCGTGCTGAACAGCAGACGGGCCTTGCCGCCGGCATCCCTGCTGGTGTTGACCATCCGGATACGAACGAGCAGCACCGTGGGATCATCGAGGGCGACCGTCTCCAGATTCCCGTCGAGTTTGTCAAGAATCGTGCACTGCTCGTAATGAACGTCGCCGTCCTGCCACCAGGTTCTGAGCAAGGGCAGATAGCCTTCCTTGAGCTCCCGCCTGGCCTCAGAACCGCCTTGCGGCAGGCCGAAATCTACATGGAGGATCTCTCCATCCCACAGCTTTCGATCCGTGTCCTTCGGGCTTCGCGGAACCTTGAACCACTCCGGACGCCCGGTGATCCGCAGACTGCCGTTGGGCAACTGGTGCATGGCATTTCGGTTGCCGGGCAGGCCGTGCACAAAGTACAACGGACGCTTGAGGGGCATATCGTTCCAGGCACGTTGCCAGGTCTGCTCAGGCTCGTCGAAAACGCGATCATAGACCGTACGGCCGGGCAACTCCTTGCGGGCCTGACGGCAGGCCTCCAGGGTGATTCCATCATCGGCCCGCACGACGAGCACACCAAGATCGTCAACCAGGATTCTGTCGCCTCGGGCCACCTCGTCAGCGGCGAAAGAAAAAGGCCGTTGCCGCGAACGGAGCGTGACGATTGTGCGGTCGTAGCGCGGATCAACGGGGTCGACGGCCATCACGAGATCCAGTTCGAGACCGCCTTCCGCGCCGGCCGGGAGGGTCCATGAATGAGCCGCTCCGACCTTGGCCGAACCTAGAGGGCCGGTGGAAACCGCTGCTCCGTTAAACATCTCGATCGTGCCGGCATCATCCTTGTCGACGCTGATCCGCGGCTCAGCGGGCTTGCCGAACATCACTCGGACCTTCAGCGGCTGACAAACCGCGTCCGTGAACGCCTGTAACCCCGCCGAAGCCGGCAACGGCTCTTCGCTGAGCAAGCGCACCTTCAACGTCTTGCGGTAGCCCACGCCGGCCTGGCCGATACCGGTGAACTCCTTGTCACCTGTGGGGTTGAACGTGAAGGTCCACACCCCGTCTTTGGCATCGAGTTTCGCATCGGCATCGCGCCACTGACCGTTGGTCCAGTCGTCCATGCGGTCCCAGCCGGCGCCGCCTGCGCCGGTCTCGGCACGGATCGGATCGGGCTTGCCATCCCAGGTACCGTGCCAGTACTGGAGTTTCACCTTCTCGGAAGACGGCGGCCGGCCATCGAAATCCACCACCACTCGCCGCACTTTCCTCGGCTCGGCCCACCGCAGAGCCATCGACTTGCCGTCGAGCTCGACATCCTTAAACGCATAAGGCGCGGCATCAAACGAGTTACCCGGCAGGCACTGACTCGCTGGCGACTCTGCCCGAGACAAACCCGTCGCAAAGATGATCAGAAACGAAAGGCCGGCAGCCGTTGGCACGAACAGGTCCGCTTCGCACTTGCATGCCATGAGCACGCCTCCCTGTTGTGTAGCCTCGCTTGTACTCCAGATCCAAGAGCGCGGAGAGCATAAGCGGCATCTTCCTTCGTGTCCAAATGCGGGAGCGCTCGCCAAATCGGGCACCAACGAACAGTCCATCTGTGGCCGTGGACCACGGCAAGCATCCGGCAGGCGCCGGGCTTTGGAGGCGGAGGATACAAGAAGAGCAGATCGCTGCGCTCAACAGAACAGACACGAAGAATGGCGAAGACGACCATGTGGAATGAGCCGGGTCGGACGCCTCCCGAAAAAACCCCGGGGTCTGGGGCGCAGCCCAGTCCACCCAGAAATTCTGCTGAAGAACCGAGAAGCCAAAAGGTGAGAATAGATATGGCTTTTTGCGTCGCGGAGCCGACGCCAATACGGCGAGAAAGGGTGAGAAAGTGAGAACAGCGAGAAGGGCGGGACGGGTAAGAAGGTGAGAAGAGTACGAGGGCGAGAACGGCGAGAAGGCAAGGAGTCTCGCGAGCATTTCCTTTGTTGACGACACAGCACTACAGAGTCGTCGACAGCGTTTGAAGGCCCAACACGCGGCGAAGCCCGATGCCCTGCCAAGACCCGACGCCCCCTGAAGACCCCGACCCCTATGAGGACCGCCACCTTATCCCGGCGGGCGATCGGCAGGACGCATGCTGGCGAGCTGCGCAGCCCTCAGGGCCAACTGCTGTTGCTGTACCGACTCGATGGCCCGGCGCTTGGGGCAAGCGTGTTTCTCACCTGAGTAGTCCGAGGTCTGAAGATGAGCGATGAAGTTGGAGATCATCCCGCTGGTGCGCGGCAGAGATCGTGCAATCGCTCGTGCTCGACGGCCTGCACGTACCCCTGGTCAAGCGCGATTTGGAGCTGCGCCCGGACTTCTCCAGACGAGCCCTTGGCAACATACAGGTACTGAACAAACTCGGTGGTCGTGCCTCGCTCGAAACCCTCGGCGATGTTAGACATGATCGACACCGACGCACGCCGGATCTGGTCGACCAGGCCGCTGTCACGAGAAAACAACGGCCCGCGTGTGAGGGCATACACGGCGTTGGTCAACTCCCTGGCCCGCTGGCATACGTGCAGCTCCTCGAACGACTCGGCGGCTTTGCCTCTCATGACAGTCCCCTTTCTCCGAACTCCGACGGCGTCTGTGAAAACCGGCACCTTCTGCGAAATCCGACGGCGTCTGTGAAATCCGGCACCTTCTGCGAAATCCGGCGGCGGCAGGAAGGTCCTCATCCGTCAGACGCCTGTCATCAATCCCGACTCCCACCTTCTTACCCTTCACACCCTTCACACTCTCTTCATTCTTTTCACCCTTCACACGACATTCACCCTTCTCACCCCCTTCGTCCCTGCAGCCATCTTCTCCTGCTCAGACTCGCAGCGCTCTCTGCTTCGGGTCTTCGCGTCCCATGCGCTCTGCCTGCTTCTCCGACGCGCGATGATACTCCGATGTTCTGGGCACATTGTTGGGCCGCGCCACGCTGCTTCTGCGACGCGCGATGATACTCCTCGCGCGTTGCTCGTCAATCAGCGAAATATCGAGTTTACGCCACGCAGACTGCTGGAGCCGTCATCGACCTGCCGCAAACATCGCGGCGGCCTCTCTCTCGGCGACGGCGGGCATGGTGCTCGGTGCCGGCAAGGGTGCCAGGCCCAGGCCGATCTGGAACCATTGCGTGTTGTCCATGATACCGGAAACGTGGTGAGCGTTGACACCCCAGGCATACGCGGGCACGCGCACCGGCGTGTGGCCCTTGGTCAACCATGTCACGGTCGGGAGAACGCCTTTGCCATTGCCGCAGACGACCTTCAGGCCGCCCGTCTCGTGGTCGGCCGTGACAACGACCAGCGTGTCGCGGCGTCCGCCGACCCAATCCATAACCAGTTGAGCCGTGCGGGCAAACTCAATGGTCTCGTGCACGTTCCGTGCGAGGTCGTTGCCGTGGCCGGCGTGATCGATCTTCCCGCCCTCGATCATCAGGAAGAAGCCCTGCGGGTTCCTGCTCAGAATCCGCAGCGCGATGCGAGACATTTCCGAAAGGCGCGGGAGGACGTCGTACTGCAGGTCTTTCTTGGCGAGATAATCGTATTCGTAAGGCATGTGGCCTTCGCCAAACAGGCCGGCCACGTGCGTGACCGACTCGGTGTCCAACTGATCGAGACCCGCGCGATCAGTCACGACAGTGTACCCGGCCGCCGAAGCGGCATCGCCCTTGAGCGTCCCTCCGCCGCCGAAAAGCACATTGGGGCGGGTCTGATTGAGGTAGCATTCAGCGATTTCGGGATTCTTGCCGCGGCTTACGGTGTGAGCCGCAAAGCTGGCGGGCGTCGCGTGGGTGATCTCGGTGGTGGTGACCAGTCCGGTGCTGCGGCCCATGGAGGCGAAACGTTCCAGAATCGTCTCCAGCGGGCGGTCATCGCCGGGGATCGCCCGGCTGATCACGCCGTTGTTGACCTTGCGGCCGGTGGCCATGGCGGTTGCCGCGGCAGCCGAGTCGGTCACCTCGGAACCTGCTGAATAGGTGGAAACCTCGGCCTGATGGGGCCAGGACTCGAACGACAGCGTGCCCTCTTTGCCGTTGAGAAACAAGCCCGCCGCCTTCACCTGCTCGAAACCCATGCCGTCGCCGATCAGGAACACGATGTTCGTCGGAGCGGGCAAGACATGCGGCGTCGGCGGCGACGTCGGGACGAACAGGAAAATCAATCCAACAGTAATCAGAACGGCCAGCAGCCCGACAAATACAAACGTGTAAGACTTCATCCATATCATCTCCGCGGCCAACTACTTACCCGGCACGGCCACGGTGGCGTGCGGGCAACCCCCCAGGAAAGCTGTCAATTACGCAGATTGTAGCCGCCCACGGCGAGAAAATCACGCCGGATCAGAGTGCGCAGGCCGGGTCGGCCGGAACACCGGGCCCGCTGAGGCAACCGAGGAAGATGCTCGGGTCATCGCGATCCACGTCGGTGTTTCCATGCCCATTGGAGAGTGGCGTCCGCCTCAACATGAGCGACCAACGTCTTTCCGGTAGTAGAGCTTCCTGCGCGCGCCCTTCAACTCGACTGCAACTGCCGGTATGGTTTGCGGCATGAACGCCATCATCATCAGCATTGGCAGCGAGTTGACCTTCGGACAGACGGTGGACACCAACAGCGCGTGGCTGTCGCTGCGGCTGGCGGAGGTGGGGGTGCGTGTGATCGCCCACGTCACCGTGTCAGACGAACTGGAGCCCATCCGGCGGGAGATCGCGCGGGCGTGCGAGCTGGCCGACGTCGTGCTGATCAGCGGCGGTCTGGGACCGACGGAGGACGACCTGACCCGGCAGGCCCTGGCGACAGCCATGGGGGTCGAACTGCGGCTGCGACCGGAGTTCCTGGGCGAGATCCGCGACTTCTTCACCCGGCGAAACCGTGAGATGCCCGAATCCAACCGGATTCAGGCGATGTTCCCGGCCGGCAGCGAACCGATCCACAACACCTGCGGAACCGCTCCGGGAATCCGGGCATCGGTCGGCAAGGCAACCGTCTTCGTCATGCCCGGCGTCCCGCGCGAGATGAAGGTCATGTACGAACTCGATGTCCTGCCGCACCTGCGGGCCGCCACTGGGCAGGGTGTTATGCTGGCCAGGACGATCTTGACCTTCGGGGCGGGCGAGTCGGACGTCGGCGACAAGATCCGTGACCTGATGCAGCGGGGCCGCAACCCGGCCGTGGGAACGACGGCGCAGCAACTCATCATCGGCATTCGCATTCATGCACATGGCGAGACACGCGAGGCGGCCCGGTCGCTTCTCGACGAAACAGCCGCCGACGTTCGCAGCCGACTCGGCACACTGGTTTTCGGAGAGGATCGGGACACGCTGTGGAGCGCGGTCGTGAGCGTGCTGATCGAGAAAGGTAAGACCGTCTCGACGGCCGAGTCGTGTACAGGCGGGCTGATCGCCAAGAGCCTGACCGACGTGGCGGGCAGCAGCGCGTGCTTCATCGACGGCGTGGTCACTTACTCAAATTCCGCCAAGACGCGGCTGCTGGGCGTGCCCGCCGAGATGATCGCTCGACACGGAGCCGTGAGCCGGCCGGTTGCCGAAGCGATGGCCGTCAACTGCCGCCGCCTGAGCGGCTCCGACTATGCCATCAGCGTCACCGGCATCGCCGGCCCCACCGGCGGCACCCCCGACAAGCCCGTCGGGCTGGTCTACATCGGTCTGGCCGACCCGTCCGGCTGCGAAGTGACCGAACACCGCATCGGCGACTTCCTCACCCGCGACGAAATCCGCGACCGCACCCGCAAGATCGCCCTCAACCGCCTGCGGCTGAAGCTGTCGAGCCAGTGAATGGCCGACACGGTCGAATCGCTTGGTGTGGATACCGGTCCTGTTTCCCTCCTGTATCCCGCTTCTGGTATAATAGTTGCCGAGTCTGTGGAGGCGCTACAGGCAGTAGTCCAATAACAGCGTACGGCAGAATGAGTCGGAGAGGAACCATGAGGCAGCGGCACAGCGTTGGCAACGGAGCAGGTTCCTGCGTGATCCTCGCGCTCGTGCTTGCCTGCACAAGCGCCGCTCTGGCCGTCGACTACCCCATCGCCATTCATCGCGGCAACGGTCTGGCCAACGTCTTCGCGAAGCTCAACGGCGGCCAGTCGGTCAAGATCGCCTACATCGGCGGCAGTGTCACGGAGATGACCGGTTATCGCGATAATGTGACCGCATGGTTCCAATCGAGGTACCCCGGCCGTGTCACGGAGGTCAACGCCGGCTGGAGCGGCACCGGCAGCCTCATCGGGGCCATGCGCTATGCCCGCGACGTGCTGGCCCAGAATCCCGACCTGGTCTTCATCGAGTTCGCGGTTAACGACCTGCCCGAGGACCCCGTGTCATTCATCGAACGCAACAGCGAAGGGATGGTCCGCCAAAGCTGGACGCAGAACTCGATGGCGGACGTGTGCTTCATCGAGACCATCGCTTACTACAATGAGCCGGCCTACCTCGCCGGATACTATCCCAACAGCGTGCAGGCCCATTACAACGTCTGCGATCATCACGGCGTGTCCAGCGTCAACGTCGGCTGGGCCTTGTACGAGTACGTGCTGGCAGGAACGCCGTGGACGGACTTGGCGCCGGACCGCGTGCATCCCAACGCCACCGGCTCGCAGATCTACTCCAACGCGATTGTCTCTTACCTCGAAAGCGAACGCGTTCGCGGGGCGGCCGCTGTTGCACACAACCTGCCCTCACCGCTGACCGACTACCCGGTCACGAGCAGCATCATCACCGATTGGGTCACGGTCAGCCCGCTCCCATCCGGCTGGACGGCACACTACAACGAGTTCGGCGTGCCCAGCTTTATCCAGTCATCCACGGCCGGATCACAGGTCAGCATCGGTTTCACCGGCCCGTCTGCAGCGGTGAAGATCGTCGTGTCGGGCGACTCGGGACCCAGACTGTACTACTCTGTTGACGGTGGTGCGTTTGCCACGGCTTACCTCGCCGTGAACGGCTTCACCTACTTGTGGGCCTTGCCCGTTGCCAAGAACCTCTCGACCGGTTCGCACACGCTGACCATTCGGGTAGACTCAGGTGTGGTCCGCCTGATCAACGTCGAGAGCGCCCAGACCGGCGGCGGCGGACCGCTTCCGGGAGACGTCAATCTCGCTCTGACGGCCGTGGCCGACGCGACTGACAGCGTCTATGGCCCCGACTGGACCGGCGCCAAGGCCCGTGATGAACTGCTCAATACCAAGTGGACGTCGACCGGCACAACGCCGAACCACTGGCTCGCGCTGGACCTCGGGGCGATTGCCGACGTGAGTTGCGTGGTGGTCAAGCACGCCGGCGCCGGTGGCGAGCCGAGCTACTACAACACGGAGGCTTTCACGATCGAATCCGGTGCGAGCATGGACGGTCCGTGGACGACGCGGTTTACCGGCTCGAATCCTTACCAGTTCCACACCACCCTGTTCGCATTCGCCGAGCCGCAGCCCATTCGATTCGTCCGCCTTGATATCTCCGACGCCGGCGTAGACAATTACGCCCGCATCCCCGAGTTCGAGGTCTGGGGCACGATCCCGCCGGCCAAGGGCGACATGGATCTGGACGATGACGTCGATCAGCACGACTTCGGCCTCTTCCAGGCGTGCTACAGCGGCACGGGCACCCCCCAGAACCTCTCTCAGTGCGTCCCGGCCCGTCTGGACGACGACGACGATGTCGACGCCGATGACTTCGTGATCTTCCGGACCTGCCTGACGGGCCCCGACGTCCCGGCCGACCGCGATTGCGGAAGATGAACGTGCTCAGGCAATGCCGCAGCTCTCGTGCAGATAACAGGGACTCTTTCAGAACCGCGACCGTCAGGGAGCGGCGCTTGTGCTGCTCGTCTTTCAGAACCGCGACCGTCAGGGAGCGGCCCCTTTCAGAACCGCGACCGCACCCGCCCTGCGTAGCCTTGGCGAAGCAGGAAGCCAGCGGCAGCAACCCGGCTGACCGCTGACTGCTCTTTCAGCACCACCGGCCTCGCTGTGGCGAGCATCGTCCCGCCCATGCGTCGCTGCCTGACCGCGATCGTGGGCTCACCCTCACCGCCGCTGCACGCGCAAGTAGTCGAGGCCGACGGCGCTTCCGCCACATTTCTCTGACGGCCCCTCGTAACGGACGGTCAACTTGAGATCGCCCTTGGGCAGGTCCATCGGCCCCGTCGAGAACTCCCGCAGCATCTGCCGGCCCGGGGCACACAGATCGATCACGCCTCTCTCGCCGCCCATAATCGACTTGTCGCCCATGCGGACGGAGATCACGCCCGACTCGCCGTTGAGTGCCGCGGCCAGGTGCAGGGCGTAGCGACCCGCCTCGGCGATCGGGATGGTCAACACGAGTTCATCGCCCTTGCTCGCCGGTTCCCACCGCAGCACCTTCCCGCCGGCATACAGACTGCCATCCACAAGCCTAGCTTGAGGTGACTGTACCAGCGACTCAGCCTGATGGTACACCGAGTTGTTCGCGCCGCCGCGTGATGCAGGCTGCCAGTTGGGCGGCAGGTCGACCGGCCGGACGTCTTCACCGGTGATCGGCACATGATCGTCGATCAGCCCCGGCCGGGCGTAGTGGTAGCCGACTCGGGCGTAGGACATGCCCGGGGTCCGTTCATGGTGGAACAGCTCCATGTAAAACGCAACGCTGTTCTTGAACGGCAACGCATCGATGACGTGCCAGCGGTTGTTGGTCACGAACCCGCGCGTGCCCGGGCCATCATTGCGGGGCTGCCCGCAGTAAGCGTGGAAGAATATGTCGGGAGAAGACCACGCGTAATTGTAGTAGTCCTCAGAACCGGTGCCGAACGTCGAAGGCCGGACGTCGTCGTCAACGAAGATCTTCTCATCTCCTTCGCCCCACCATCCGCCGCCCGGTGTCGGGATCGCAGTCGGGTTGAGCAGCAGAGACGTCGTCCCCACGTACACACCGCCGCCGCGAGCGGCCAGGAACGGCAGGTCCTGCACCGCGTCACCCGCCCCGACCAGATCGTGATCGACCCGCCAACGGGCGCGGAAGTACATCGAGGTCTTGTCATTCCACTGGTAATCCATCGGCAGCACCGAGCCGTTGACCGAGACCGCCTGCCGCCCGAGGTTCTGAAAAACGATCCGCATTGATGTGGCAAAGGGCATCACGAACCGGCTGGTCATGGTGCCGTCGGCCTCGACGGTGAAAGGAACGGAATCGTACGGGTTGATGCCCGGCGCGGCCCCGAAGAAGTCACCCACTGGTGATTGGACCTGTCCCCAGGAGTAGTCATCGCAGATGACGTGCATGACCGTCTGCCGCAGAGCACGGTCGACATCCTTGGCGTCCAGCTTCAGCGTCAGTCGCTCGACGGCTTTGGGGCCTTTCAGTTTGAGGACCTCTTTCACCTCGCCGGGCGCCAGGTCGGCCTTGATCTCGACCGGGGCGGTGGTCGAGGCATACTTCCAGTTGGCCGCCGGGGCCGCCAGCACCTTGCCGACCTCGCGGATCTCGTTGGCGTACTTCTTCACGTCTTGCGGACCGAAGGTCACCACATCGGCCGTCGGTTCGTACAGGCGAATCTGGACCTGGTAGAAGTGGATCTCCTCCACGTTGCCGACCCAGACGATTCGGCATTGTTTGGCGAAAGGCATCGGCGCGTAGCCGGCCCGGTTCTGCTGAAAGCTGTTGCGATAGAAATCCGACTCGATGCCGGCTTCCTTGCTGAACGGCTCATACGGGCGATACAGAAAATCCTCGGCCGGGCCGTCGAAGAGCGGCTTGTCCATGTCGTCAAGAAACAGGCGGATGCTGCCCTTGATCGCGGCCGTCCAGGTGCGGACGATGGCTCCCGGGCCCTTCACGTCGCAGATGAGATACTCGCCCGGTTTGCCGCCCGAAGGCTCGCGAATAACCTTCTCGAAGTTGGGCACCGGCTCACGGCCGAAGCCATCGGAGTTGGCGAACCACTCCGGCCCGCCCGGCACCGTGCTGCGGTGATCGTAGGATGAGAACTGGACGGTCTTGTAGGCCGGGTTCGGGAAATCGGCCAGGTTGTGAAGATCGATCATCTCCCGGAGCAGCGAGCCGGTGGTGATCGGCTCGGCATGAGCCGCTGCAGCAATGATCGAGGTGATGGTCAGCCATATCCACAGGTATTGTCGCATCACGTGCACTCCTCTCGCGTCGGTTAGTCAAGAGTAACGATGGGCGAAACGAAGGGTATCGTAACGCTGAAAGGGCGAAAATGGTGTCTCCCTATCACACCCCTGCGTCATTCCTGATGCCGTTTCAACGATCTCGCTTCATCAATCAGAGGATCCGGCCCTGCAACGGCTGCTTCCGGAAAAAGCTCGTGGTCCAGACTGCGCGGCACGCCGGCAAATCGGCCGCTTCTCTCGCGGTACTCTCGCTCGACGTCCTGCAGATGATCGCAGAGACGATCAACATCGTTGCCAAACTCGGCACATACGGCCCGACGGATCGCACGCACTTCGTCGACCAGCGGGTCGCCCGTCAACGGACTGTCATGTTCATTACTCATGATCGACATCACCTCAGGTCTCCCGCGCCACATCGGGCGTTGTGATAACCGGCGGAATGTAGCCCAGCCGCTGGCAAATGACTTGCAGATGCTCCAGCTTATTCAGATTGGCCAGATGCCGAACGTTCCAGGTGAGCAGGTAGTCCACGCGATGGGCGATGGCCGCCGCAACATGTACGGCGTCGCCGGAAGCATCCGGTCCGGGCATGACCTTCTCGCTGACAAGGATCTTGGCCAACCCGCGGATTTCCGGCGTCAATGGCAGCAGGTCCGTCTCCACCGTCATATCGAGGGCCGGCTTCCGATGAGGATACGCCGGGCTGGAAAGCTCCGTCAGCACTTCCGGCGAGACAAACAAGGCATGCTTCCGTCGCTGCGTGGCCCACCACTGCCGACTCTGTTCTCGACGATACACGCTGCCGGCATCCGAGCGGTCCGACACGCACGCACTGAAGAAACTGGTCTCAAGGTGCATCCGGGCCATTCTTCCATGATTCTATACCAAAGACGATTGAAAAGCGACCAGATGGCAATGATCGGCACAAAGCAGGCTACTTCGTCGTGCGGCATCACCGGGGGGCGCGGGCAACTCTGGGCACCACGGGCGCTTCGCCCGCCGGCGTGTTGCCTGTCTCCGCTTGCGACGGTGTCCAGGCGCACGGCAATAGATTTCGTCGAGGCAACCACCGGCCCCAGGACTTCGTACCGGGATCCCTCGACGCAGCCTTCTCGGCGTCTGGCGGTTCAATGGTTGCCTCTCCTCTGCGATCATGATGAGCGCGGAGTCCCGCTCATATCCGAGATCGCCTCCCCGCACTCCGGGCAGACGCCGCTCACGTTGCCGGTGAGATTGTAGCCGCATTTCGGGCAGTGACCGAGCGGTATGCGGCGGCGATCACGCCACCATAGGCACGCAGTGGGGATGACAACTAGCAGGAGGGGGATGCACAAGGGTACCTGTGCATAGAGGAAGAAGGGGTCGCGTTTCACCTCCGGGGCCCAAGCCTGTTGCCCTGGTGGGCGGCGACGGACGGACCAGTACCCTTGAATGCCGGCCACTTCCTTCGTGTTCCGAGCCTGGTAGCAGCTCAGACAACCACCCGTGAGGAACAGTCCGCTCGTCGGGCAGACAATCCAGTGTCTGCCGTCTGCGTACGAGCCGCGTCTGCCGCAGCCGACTGTCCAGAATAACGATACCACCCATGCCACCACTATCAGCGACGCCAGGACCAGTCCCGCCCACTTGAGTATCGGCCGTCGTCCCTGCAATCGAGCCATGCCGATATCCTACGATCTCCGAATGACCTGTGCATCCGTTTCCTCCCCGCACTCGGGGCAGACGCCGCTCACGTTGCCTGTAAGGTTGTAGCCGCATTTCTGGCAGTGACCGAGCGGTATGCGGCGGCGATCACGCCACCACAGGCACGCGGTTGGAACCGCGACGAGCAGGAACGGTATCCACAGCGGCACATACGCGTCCACGACGTCGGACGTGACTCGAACGTATGGGGTCCAACGAAGGTGTGGTGGACTCTGGTATCGGCGGGCGGACCAGATCGTCTGGACATTTCGCACATCAACCTTGCGCTCGACACTCAGGGCCCGGAAGCAGATCAGGCAACCGTCGTTCAGAAGCAGAGCGCTCAGGTGAACCATGTAGGAGCCGCCGGGACTGTAGGAGTCGCCGGGGCTCTCGACAAACCCGATTCTCATGTAACCTCCCTTCCAGAACAACGAGATGACCCAAGTCATGAGGATCGCCAACAGGAAAACCAGTCCGCACCACTTGAGCCAGCGGCAGACTCGTGGCCGTCGTCTCATATCTTCTCCCCGCACTCCGGGCAGACGCCGCTCACGTTACCGGTGAGGTTGTATCCGCATCGGCGACAGCACGGTTTCCCTTTCGGCGTATGGCGGCGATACGCCCTCAGGCCGATCGCGGCCGCCGGATAGGCAGCCAAGACCAAGACCGGCAGCCAGGCAGGCACGCGCAGAGACTGCAATTGCATTCTTGTCTGCGTTGGCCTGGTGGGGAGAACGCCAGTTGCGCCGGCGGGAAGAACTCTGCCGGGCAGCGTGGTCGGGTAGACAATATTGCCAGGTGGCCACGAGCACGTGGAGGAACGGTAGCCAAACCGGCCATGGCCCACGGCTGCCAAGTCCTTTCGATCAGGAGTAAACCAGACGTAGCAAGTCTCTCCGTCCCGCCTTCGCCGCACACGCACGAGATTCCTGAGTGGGTTTCCCTGTCTGTCGTCGAAGTCATCGAAATACATGGCCTCGTCAGCCGTCACCTGAAATAGCCTGAAGAGCCCGTCCGACGCGTGAAGCAGGGTAGTCGATCTGCCGAAGGCAGAGAACGAGTACTGGAAGACGTGGCCGTAGCTGGCCAGCCAGACGGCTACGACACACAACGTCAGGCACACGAGGACAACGATGACGGTTCTTCGGATCATGGTCTTTCACCGTCTTCGAGGCACCGCCGCTCGCCGGAACCAGTGCATGGTGTCATTCTCCTCCTGCGATCATTCCTTGTCAATCCATCGCGGCTGTTGTCGCGGAGGGTACCTGCTCAGCAGAAGCTGTCAGCCGTCAACAATCAGCCAGAAAGGCAGGTCGGCGCTTCGCTCTGACCTGCCCTACATGCCTGTCAGCCGTCAACAATCACCCAGAAAGGCAGGTCGGCGCTTCGCTCTGACCTGCCCTACATGCCGCAGGTAGCGGCCGGGGCGGGCAGATCGCGGTGAATTTCTTCGAGGCGATAGCCGAAGCCGGAGCCGCGGACTGTGGACCAGTCGACGCAGCCTTCACGGCGAGTGTACAAACCGGGATGCACGGTCGCCTCAGGCGCGGAGGCCTCGGGGTAAAACTGCATCGCGTTGGTCTCGACGCCGGCGATCGTACCCACGTGGGCGGCCAGCAGAACGTGCGGGATCTGAGCCAGCATCGGGTTGGTCAGGTCCTGCACCATCAGCGTCATGCCATGTGCCTTGGCCCAGCAGGCACCCAGCAGGGCGCCGCTCTGCGTCTTGCAGGTCTTGAGGGCCACGCCGGTCCAGCCCAGCCGTCTTCCCAGACGGATCAGGTGCCAGTCATGAGCGCTTTCATCCATGAACAGCGGCTTGCGGGCCGAGACGCTGTGCACGTCGATCTGGTTGGCCTCCAAGTCATAAGGGAACGGCTGCTCGACATACAGAATCATCCCGTAGATGCGCGGCTCATCGAGCATCAGTCGGTCGAGGATCTCGTTGACGTAATTCGGATCGGTCACCGTGCAGTTGAAGTCGGTGGTCAGCCAATCCACGCGGTGCTCGACGGCGATGCGGCCCACCTTGACCAGCCTTTGGTAGTCCCACGCCTGGTTGTTGCCGCGGAGTTTCACCTTGAGGCACTTCAGCCCGTCGCGGCGAATCCAGTCCGGCAGAAGAACCGGATAGCCGTCCTCGGGCTCCGAGCCGGTAAGCTCAGAGGCGTCCAGCGGATCGAGCCCGCCGACCAGATGCCAGGCCAACAACCGACGCGGCGGATCCGACGACAGGTAGTCGCACGGATACTGTCCGGCAAAGCTGACCTTCGCCCCCTCGGCCGGTTGGAGGAAATCATCAAGCGTTCGGCTCATGAACTCGCCGCCATATGTCTCATATACCGGCCGATCGACAAGCTTGCCGAAAGCGTCATGCAGCGCGATATCGAACGGCGAGCAGCACACCAGGGCCGCCAGCCAGGGCATGTACTCCGATGGATTGGGACACTCGCGGTTGATCTCGGCCAACAGACCCGGCAACACATCCTGCTGGAAAGCATGGCCCACTTCGATCGGATGGCCCGAGACATCAAATTTCGCCCAAGCCCTGGTCAGCATCACGCAGAATCGCTTGAGCGTCTCGTGCCGTCGCTCGTAAGTGAGACTGCCGGGCCAGACCCACTGCACGCTCAACGGCGTCTCGCCCCAGCCCTCCGCGGTCCGCCCCGCAGTATCGCGCACCTTCACACAAGCCCGAGCACAGGTCACATGGGTCAGTGTCTCCGGCCCGAACTTGAGCGGAACACGCGTTTGAACCGGAAGGAAGTGCAGCGATGCGCCGAATGAGCGAACGTCCGTGAGCTTGGTGGTCTTCACGCGTTCTCCTCCGGTCCAGCGGCCGCTGCCTCAAGCTCCGGAACCGGTCCCTTGAGCGGAGCACCGACGCCGTCCTCGTGCATCTTGCCCCCGGTGTCCGGAGCAAACCAGATGACGAGCAGACCCAGCAGATAAACCGTCGCGATGGTCATGGCGGCCGGGCGGTAGTCGCCGCCAAACGCACTGACCAGATAACCCGCCCCGAACACTCCCAGACCGGTCAGCACCCGGCCGATGTTGTAGCAGAAACCCTGCCCACTCGCCCGGATGCGCGTCGGGTAGAGTTCCGGCAGAAACTTCGGCAGCCAGCCGAAAAAACCGGTGACAAACAGCCCGGCCAGAACACCCATTAAGAGCAGCATGCTGCTGTAATGGGTGTTGAAGAAGAAGAGGCCGGTAACGGTCGCCCAGGCTCCCAAACACAGAAGCAGCCACGACCGGCGGTTGCCCAGCCAGCCCGCCGCAAGCCCGCCGAGAAAGCCGCCGACCATCTGACCGTACGCCGCCCATTGCGCGACAATCGTCCTGCCGCTGCCGTGATCGGGGGTCCCTTCAGTGATCTGATCGACATAAGTCGCCAGCCACAGGAAGCTGCCCCACGTTCCCAGCAACGCCACCGTGGACAGCAGGCTGCCCACCACCGTCGATCGGCGATAGCTGCGCGAGAACAAGTCACCGAGCGACGAATGCTCCTTCTTGGCCCGCGAGAGTCTCCATCTGGTCGGCTCGGGCACGAAGAAGATGAGCGGCAGGCTGGTGATACCGATGAAAAAGCCCATGCCGATCACCCATCGCCAACTGTAACCGACCATGAGACGCGAATAGGTCGCCGCGACGAAGTAGCCCACGTTCGCCGCCGCGCCGATGGCCCCCGCCAGCACGGAACGCAGTCGTTCCGGCCAGGTCTCGACCACCAGGGCCACGCACAACGGCCAGGTGCCGCCCAGACCCATCGCTCCGAAAAACCGACAGGCGATGAAATGCCACCAGTGCCCGGACAGCGCCGACAACCCGGTGAACGCCGCATACATGGACACCGACAACAGCAGCGACCGGACGCGCCCGAAGCGATCGCCCAACCGCCCGAACAACACGCCGCCGGCCGCCGCTCCCCACATCCACATGGCCAGCGAAAGGCTGAACTTTGGACCGACCACCTCGTCGATTTGCCTGGTGAGCGGTTCGAGCTGGGCGCGCAGTTCGCCCCTGGCCGACTCCGGCGCAAGGTCAATCTGTTTTTTGAGATCATCTGCCTGAGCCAGCAGGTCGGATACCTGCGGAGTCAGATCCTTCAGGGCCTCGCGGGTCATGATCGTGTACACGCCCTGCTCGACGCCGTCGAAACCCCACGCCAGAAGAGCGGCGATCAGCGCCAGCCACCGCCAGAACGGGCGGCTTTGGTAGATATCCTCTTCAAGCGACGGGTTCTCGAAAGAGTTCATGCGGACTCTCCTCGGATGCGGTGGATCGGGCCGACAAGGTCAGGTGATAGAGGATCGTCCCGGCAGGGTCAAGGATCAGCCGGTTGGCCGTATTCAGCAGGTTTCACGGCGTCGGGCAGCCGCATGCCGGCTCGGGCTCGAGGCCGGGGCCACTCATGCAGTCGCGGAAGATGCCCAGATCATCGGCGTCGGTGTCGTCATCGTTGTCAAGGGGCGTACGGTCGCACAGCGGATCCATTTGCAGCGCACCCGCTCCGGTGAGGCATGCCTGCATTCGCCCGAAGTCGACCTGGTCCACGTCGCCGTCCTGGTCGAAGTCCATGCGAACGGGAATCGGCGGCGCCAACTCGCCGATGATGTCACCGGCTTCGTACACCAGGATTCCCTGAGCGTACACGGCCGCAAAAAGCCGCTGCGGATTGAGCGGATCTTCCGTGACCGCCAGGCTGCTGTAGGAGAGAGTCTGGCCGAGCTGCTGCTTCACGGCTCCCCGGCTATGAAAGTTGTCGACGTACCACATGTTGCCCGACCCTCGGCAAACGTAGATATTGCCGCTGTGTCCTCTGGAGATCATCGGCCGGTAGTTGACCTTTCCCTCTCCCGCCGTGTCCGTGATCCGCTGCCAGGTCACCCCGTGATCGGCCGTGCGCCACACGCCGCCACCCTGGGTGCTCAGGGCGAAGACACCCGGATTGTGCACGTCAGTTGCGAACCACCGGCCCATGCTCGCCGGATACTGCACCGACACACCGAAATCATCGGTGTAATTGGTCTCGGCAATGATAGACACGTCGTCATAATCGGATTCGGTCTTGCAGGTCACCAGTCCGAAGTACCCCGGACCGTCCCAGCGATGATTCGGGTCTGTGTACGTGCCGATCGATGCGTCGTTGACGAACAGCTCGAACTGGCTGCCCCATGCATCGAGCCGAATGGTCGTCCACTGCGTGGGGTCCGCAACCGCGACCGAACTCAAGACCGTCTTGTCGGTTTGGTTCCAGAGGGCGACTTCGCCGTTGCGTCTCATGAAGACCAGCCATCCGGACGAACCCCAATTGCTGTCCACGTCGCTCAGGCGAACGCTGAACCCGACCCAATTGACCGGGTCGTTGTTGTACGAGTTGATGAGCCGCATCCGGCACTGGTATGAGCCGTTTCCGAACGTGTGGTGATCCAGGTTCACCCGGTAGTTGCAGTACACGTTGATCCGCTGGTGCATTGCGTCATTGGAGATGTACCAGTCGCCGTCGCCGATGCGCCAGTCGCCGTAGAACATCCCGTCGCGCACGTGCGTCCATGTCTGGCCACCATCGGCCGAGCGCCAGACGTAGCCGTACTGCTTGTTGCTGGTGTAGGTCGGCCAGGCGGCGACCAGAACCACGTTCGGGTCGAACGGATCGCCGGTGAGGTCTGACAACACGGTGAACCCGTTGGGCGTGGCCGGGATCGTCCCCGCCAGCGTCCACGTGTCGCCGCCGTTGTCGCTTCGCAGCACCTTGTTGCCGTCGCTGTCCCCGATCCAGATCCGGTCACAGGTTCGCGGATCGGGCCAGAAGCCGAACACCTCGGTAGGCCCAGTCTCGGGGTAAATCTCCTGCCACGTCAGCCCGAAATCCAGCGATCGCCACAGCCCTCCCTGCAAGGCCGTGCTGTACCACCGGTTGGGGTGGTATCGATCGATACGAACGAAGTCGCCCGGCGACATGGAGTAGCATTCCCAGTCGGTTTGTCCCGGCAGACGCCGATAGATGACGTCGCCGCTGAGAATGCAGTAGCGGACGTCGCCCACCGCGAAGGCCTGGAGCCCGTAGAACAATGTCGTCAGCGGCAGACCAGCGTTGATCTCCGCGAAGGTCTGCCCGCCGTCGATGCTCTTGCACATCCCCAGACCCCACGTGCCAACGTACACCACGTCGGGGTCGGTCGGATCAATCTCGACGGCTCGCGCCCCGCCGAGCAGAGCCGGTCCGGCGGTCCATGTCGCGCCATTGTCGAAGCTGCGCCAAATCGCGTTGCCGGCGATGGCATAAGCGATTTGCGGATTCGATGGAGCAAAACGGATCGCCGCAATGACCATGCTGTTGAATAGTTGCGTCTGACGCGTCCAGGTGGCGCCATAGTCGGTGCTCAGCCAGGTTCCACCCGCCGCACTGGCCCAGATCTTGTTAGGGAAGAGCGGATTGACGACCGCCTCATAGCTGCTGGCATCACCCGTCACTGGCGGCGAGTTGATCCACGTGTGGCCGCCGTTGATTGAGCGATACACCGAGTTGTGCGGCGAGCCGCAATAAAGACGATTCACGTCCGACGCGTCCAGAGCAATCGGCCAGGCGTCGTTGCCCACGCCGCCACCTGCAAGCGATCCCGCGATGTTGACCCAGTTGGCCCCGCCGTTGGTGGACTCGAACACCCCGCCTTCACATCCGGAGATGATCGTGCCTGCGAACAAATGGTTGGGGTCGTTCGGGTCCACCACCACGCCCTGTACACCGTTGCAGTTCCCCGACAACGTCGTGCCGGTGCTGGAGAGAAACCACGACGCCCCACCGTTGGTCGTCTTGTACACTTGGCCGCTGCTGGCCACCCAGACCGTATTCGGGTCGGTCGGGTGAACCGCGGGGCCCTGATGCAGGAGATGATCGAAACCGGGCCCCTTGTCGGCGTTGAAGGTGGCCGTCTTGGACCAGGTCTGCCCGCCGTTGACTGTCTTGTAGACACCGAGGGACCGGGTCTGGACATAGATGATGCCGGGATTACTGGGAGAGACACCAATACCGACCACGGTCAGGTGATGGAGACCGGCGTTATCGGATACCCAGGTGCCGGCCACGGCGGCGCTGACCATCAGGAATACCAGAAGGCATGCGCAGCGACGGACCCGGACCTCTCGATGGTCATTCTTCAAGGGCTTCTCCTCCGCTCCCCGCGACGATGACATCAGTATACCACAAGCCGGTCTTGGACTGGCAGACCCAACCCATATCCATGGGGCCTCAGTGCCCCATGGCTGCTGATCGAGTCGGTCGAGGAACAATCAAGAACTGGCCGGCGTCGTGGCGGGTTTACCGCGAACCGTTGGCGGTTTGACTGGCAGGCCGGTGGTATTCCGGGCTTTGGCCTTGTTGATGCTGGTGAGGTCCAGATAGCGAGCGCCGCGCAGGTAGTAGAGCTTGCCTTTGACCTCCACTTCCTCGTACGCCCAGGGGACGAGCTTATCGGGCAGGTACTTGGACCCCGTTCCAAGCAGGATGAGACCGGCGGGCGTATTCAGGCCAGCCGGCACGCCGGCCTTGAGTCGATCGGTTGTGGTCTTGACGCGGTCGGCATCCGGGTACTTGTCCGTCATGAAGCTGTGCAGATCAACTAGACGGCCGATCAGGGTCACATTCTGAGGTTCGGGCAGGCGCACTGATGGCTTGGCCTCTGCCGGGGCGTTCGCCGGAAGCGTCTGAGCGTTCGCGGCAAGATCCAGAATCGCCCAGCCACCAAGACCGGCCACGATAAGCCCCGCGCACATGCCGAGGGTTCTGCCACAGGTCATCAGATCATCTCCCTTACAACGGAAGCGTTCGCCGCCAACGACCTCATCTCGTTGACAGGCCGGTGTACGAGCGCCAGCCGCTTGGCTTCACACCAGGATCGTACCCAAACAACGAATCGCGCAACCTAGTAATCGGCAATGTCTTAAGGGATCTGAACCATCCAGACGACCGGTACCGATCGTCCTGCCTGCAGCCCATGAGTCGGAATCCCGCCAGATGAACTACCCAAAGCACGGAAAACCGCCGCTTGCCCCGCCAATGTGCCCTTTCCCCCACGGACTTCGGGGCGATGCTCCCCTGGGGCCGGCCACCAAATGCCGGCCCGGACGCTGGCCGCGGGCCCGCCACGCCTCTGGCTGTCCCTTGCCCGCTTTGCCTGGCGCACAGGCTCTCTGACGCAGCATCCATAAACTGTGTCTGGACATAGGCCTGCAGGTGAGTCTCTCTCGTAATTCGGATTTGGGATTTCGTCATTCACTTGGCCTTGGGTCTTGGTCATTTGTCGGAGTACTGGAGGAGGCCGCCCGGAACGTCACCCCCGGCAGGGGAGGGATCCTGGTGTATCATTCGGGCCCAATCTGGGTTACAATGAAGTGTGTGGAGAGAAACTGACAGCCTCGGGGTGGCTGGGTCCCAGGTAATTGCCGCGTCCGCGTCGTCACCCCGAGCTTGGAGCAGTCCGTATGACGGCACACGAGATCGCCTTTTTCTTCAACTTACCCGGCGGGCCCGAGTGGATCATCATTGGGGTGGTCGGCCTCCTGATCTTCGGCAAGAAGCTGCCCGAGGTCGCCCGTTCGCTCGGAAAAAGCGTGGTCGAGTTCAAAAAGGGCCTCAAGGCCGTCGAGGACGAGATCCAGAACTCCGGCAACGAGTCCGACAAACCCTCGAACCAGTTGCCCCCGACGAGCAACCCCTACAGTTCAGAATCCGTAGCCGAGCCGCCGCCAAACGAAAGCCACTGACCGGTCCCGCCCGCCGTTGTCCGATCCGTCATCCCGCTGGCCGTTCGGCCGATTCAGAGCCTTCACGAACTTGGCTGCTAGAGTAGTGTCTTGCGACCCCCACCCGCAGATAGGGCCTGGTCACCGTGCTGTCTCTTGAGCCATTGGATGCCGTCACGGACTGCCCCGTAGACAGCCCCGCCCTGCCAGCCGTGACCACCGCGGTAAGTCTTGAGCGCGATGGCCGCCGCCTTCTCATTGAGCATGCTCTCAGATCTGTGATTTGAAATCCCCGACCGGCATCCCCGTCCCCCGTCCTCATCGGCGATTCACGCCAGCGCCCCGATTCTCCGCAGGTACGCCGCCGAGTCGGCAATGTATTCGAGTTGCTCAGCCTCGTTGCGCTCCACGCCCTGTGTGCCCTCGAGCTCCATGGTGTAGGGCCCCTCAAAGCCCCGATCGCCGAGCATCTTGAAGACGGCCGGGAAATCGACCACCCCCGTCCCGAGAACGGGGAACGTCCACTCCTCGAACCCGCCCGGCGTGTCCTTGAGGTGAACCGAGCCCACGTAGTCGATGACCTTACTGAGTTCGCCCACGGCCGTCCGGTTACGGTTGTAGAAATAAATGTTGGCCGTGTCGAAGTTGATCCGCACGTTCGGGTGGTTGACGGCCTTCATCGTCTCCAGGCCCACGTCGCCGTTGGTCGCCAGGTCAGGGTGGGTCTCGACGCCCACGGTCACGCCGAAGGACCGGGCCAGATCGCCGATCGCTCGCATCCGCTGCCACACCACAGATCTGTCCGTCTCGCCCGCCTTGAGGCTGAGAAACAGGATCTTGGCCCCAAGAGCCACGCAGGCCTCGAACTGAAGCTTAAGCACGTCGGCCGCGTTCGGCTCCTTGATATCCGTCTTGCCCTGCAGCGAGGTCGCCGTCAGACCGTGGTCGGCCAGCCGCTTCTTCACGGCCGGCAGTTCCTCCAGTGACGGGGCGGGAATCTCAACGTTCCGAATGCCGATTTGCGGCAGGTGCGTCCACGCCCGATCCTGGTAGTCCCCGTAACTGGCCAGTCGGCAGGCGATGATGTTCGGCATGATGCAACTCCATATTCAAGCGGTTTTCAATTCCAACCGGGAGTGTACCATCACCCATCACGTAGGCCAAATGTCTCACGACCGTCAGCGAGAAGATACCGACCCCTCACTCCATGATATGCGAAGTGGTCAGCTTTGGCTGATAGCTGAACGCTGACTGCTGAAAGCTGCTAGACTCACTCCGCCGACAGAACCGTCTGCCGTGCGGACGCTCTCGCGGGCACATTTGCGGCGTTTGCGCCATAGCCGGCCGGAAGAGGCAATCCCAGCTTGTACCCGGCAATCAGCCAGGCAGTCCGGAAGAAGTAGCTCAGCGGATGTGCGCGGGCATGCAGCCGGGCGTGCTCCAGCGAGGTCACAAACTCGCTTGGTCCCTCGAAGTCCGGCATCATCTGATAGCAGGTGTCCAGATAGCCTCGATGGTGCACGTCGGTTCCGACGACGGCCGGAAAACCGTGGCGGCGGGCGAACCGCGCCGATCGCCTGTTGGGCAGCGGCGAGAGATTCTGTGCATTGGCGACCTCCACGGCGTCGATCAGGTCGAGAATGTCGTAAACCCGGTCGCCCAGACTGCAGTCAAAGAGGCGGTTGTAGGGGTGCGGTACGACCACCAGACCGCCTTGCTGCCGGATGGCCTCCGCCGTCTGCCGCACCGACATCCCCGGCTCCACCAGGTCGCGCAAGAACAGCCCGATCAGGTGCCCGTCGCGGGTGGAAACCTCCTCACCCACAATCACCCGCAGATCGTCACCCGCCGTTTCCGCCAGCCCGATGGCCCCCTCGATGGAATCGTGGTCGGTGACTGCCACGCAGCCGACGCCCCTTTCCACGGCTTCATCGGCCAGGCAATCCACAGACAGATTGCTGTCATCCGAGTAGTCGGTGTGAATGTGAAACACAGTCTTGACCAATCCCATGACGCCATCCATTTCCGTCCAGATCGCCCGAAGGTCCGAGTAGACACAAGTCAAACGCGGCGGGCCACGGACGGGTAACACTCAACTAGTTTAGGATGTCACCGCCCCGCGTAGTCAAGCACGCCGCCGCGAAAATCACGAACCGGCTCCGCTTCAAACCGCCTCGCTGGGAAGACAGCGGCGTTTCGGGACGAACCCTCGGCTCAGACGGAGTTCCATCATTCCTTCGACGCTGTCAAGCACATCTCAACCGCCTCGCGCGACTGTCCGATAATACCTCGACGTACACCAACGACGCAGCTATCATGCTGTTGAGCCGATTTGCGGGCGCTACGTCCCGCGAGTGCGGCACCTGGAGACTGGCGAATGGGCAAGGATGTCGTTCTGGTTACCGGCGGGGCCGGCTTCATCGGCTCCCACTTGTGCCTGCGGCTGTTTGACGAGGGTTACCACGTCATCTGCCTGGACAACTACTTCACCGGTCGACTTGAGAACTTCGGCGATCGCTATCAGGAGCTGCTGCTCAGCGGTCGTTTCGAGTTCCTCCGCCACGACGTGATCCATCCGATCGCCTTGGAGGTGGACAAGATCTACCATTTGGCATGCCCGGCCAGTCCGGTCTACTACCAGTACAACCCCGTCAAGACCATCAAGACCAATGTCCTCGGCACGTACAACATGCTCGGCCTGGCCAAGCGGGTTCGGGCCCGAATTCTGCTGGCCAGTACCTCGGAGGTCTACGGCGATCCGCAGGTTCATCCGCAGCCCGAGACGTACTGGGGGCACGTCAACCCGATCGGCATCCGCAGTTGCTACGACGAGGGCAAACGTGTGGCCGAGACGCTGATGATGGACTACCACCGACAGAACAAGGTGGACATCCGAATTGCCCGGATCTTCAATACGTACGGGCCGAACATGGCCGTGGATGACGGGCGGGTAATGAGCAACTTCATCTGCCAGGCGCTGCGCGGCGAAGCGATAACCATGTACGGCAGCGGCGAGCAGACGCGGAGCTTCTGTTATGTGTCGGATCTGGTGGACGGGCTCTGCCGCCTGATGGAAAGCGAGCACATCGGTCCGATCAATCTGGGCAACGACTCGGAGATCACCTTGCTGGAGCTGGTCAAGACGATCGAGAAGGCGATGGGACGGCCCTTGCCGGTCGAGCACAAGCCTCTTCCGCAGGATGACCCCTGCCGACGTCGCCCCGACCTGTCCAAGGCGAGGGAGCTGCTCGGCTATGAACCGAAGGTGCCGCTGGAAGAGGGCGTCCGAAAGACCATCGAGTACTTCAGGAAGGCGCTGGGCGATTAGGACCTTAGGCTCCCAGGTGCCAGTCGAGCTCTGCTTGCCTTCCCCCGAACAGCCCAACGGACTAAAAGACTAATAGACCAACAGACCAACAGACTAGCAGACTGAAAGACTAAAGGACTAAAAGACTTCTCTTCGAGGCTTCAGACAATGGACGAATCGGTGAAGAAGGCTGTTGATTCCTGGATCAACGACTCGTCTATTGCCGAGTCTGACCGCAAGGAGATTCGCGACCTGTTGGCCGCGAATCATGAAAAGGAGTTGACCGACCGCTTCTACCGTGGTCTCGAGTTCGGCACCGGCGGCATGCGCGGCGTGATCGGCGCGGGTCTCAACCGGATGAACGTATACACGGTCGGCGCCGCCGCTCAGGGATTGGCAAACTACGTTCTGAGGCAGGGCGAGTCCGCCCGCAAAGCCGGTGTGGTCGTCGCCTACGACTGCCGCCGCATGAGCGACGTCTTTGCCGAGCGGGTAGCCTGCGTGATGGCCGCTAACGACATCCCGGCGTGCCTGTTCGATCGGCTTCGGCCGACGCCCGAGCTGTCCTTTGCGGTCCGTCACCTCAGTTGCACGGCCGGCGTGGTTATCACCGCCAGCCACAATCCGCCGCAGTACAACGGCTTCAAAGCCTACTGGTCCGACGGCGTCTCAGTGGTTCCGCCGCACGATAAGAACATCATGGCCGAGGTGGCCAGGGTCGGTGGCTTTGGAAACGTGAAGGTCATGTCCCCCACCGAGGCGAAGGCCAAGGGACTTCTCAAGATCATCGGCAGGGAAATCGACGAGGCATTCCTGCAGGCGGTGCAGACGTCGTGCCTGAATCCCGAGGTCTGCCGCCAGCAGGGTGAGAAACTCAAAATCGTCTTTACCGGTCTGCACGGCACCGGCAGCGTGCTGACGCCAGAGGCCCTGCGTCGCCGCGGCTTCAAGCAGGTGATCGAAGTCCCCGAACAGGCCGCACCCGACGGCAACTTCCCCACCGTCAAGTCGCCCAACCCCGAGGAAGGGGCGGCCTTGGACATGGCCGTGGCTCTGGCGAAAAGGGTAGGGGCGGACCTGGTCATCGGAACCGACCCCGACGCCGATCGCGTGGGCATCGCCGTTCGCGCCCCCTCAGGCGGGTTCGAGCTGTTCACCGGCAACCAGACGGCCGCGCTGCTGACCTACTATATCTGCGAGGAGCTGACCAAGGCCGGGCGATTCCCGAAAAACGGTGCACTGATCACCACCATTGTCTCGGGCGACATGATGAAGACCATCGCCAGGGCCTACGGGGCTGAGGTGATCGAGGTGCTGACCGGCTTCAAGTGGATCGGCGCGAAGGTCTGTCAGTTCGAGCAGGAGGGGACTGCGGGCAAGCCGAGCAAAACCTACATCTTCGGTGCCGAGGAGAGCTACGGTTACATGCCGTGCACCTATACGCGAGACAAGGATGCCGTCACCAGCGCCTGCTGCATTGCCGACCTGGCGGCCGTCACCGCAGCACGCGGCAAGAACCTCTACGATCTGCTGCACGAGCTCTACCAGCGATTCGGCTATTTCCAGGAAGGGGCCAAGAGTCTGGAACTCCCCGGTGCCGACGGCGCCGCACGGATCAAAGACATGATGCAGCGATTGCGCACGCAACCGCCCGCGTCGATCGGCGGGATCCCGGTGGCCACCGTTGCGGACCTGACCACCGGCGAAATCCGCGACGCCCGCACCGGCAAGACCGCCGGTCGCTATGACCTGCCCGCCGCCGATGTGGTCTTCTTCACCCTGGAAGACGACACCAAGGTCATCGCCCGCCCCAGCGGCACCGAACCGAAGATCAAGTTCTACGTTCTGACTCGCGCCCCCGGCGACGACCTGCCCAAAGCCCGCGCCGACGCAACCGCACGAATCAAGGCCATCATCGACGACATCACCAAACAGACATGACCGCAGGAAGCCGGATGTCACTCCGGCCTGTGCATGATGACTTGTTTCTTTCTCTTGGCGCGCCTTTCGGGTCGGTCTTCAGCTCTCCGCACGGTACCTCACGTAACGCGGTTGCCGTCTTATCCCATGCAGTAACTGCCGGGCTGTTGTCAGCCGTGGCTGAGGCACTCCGATTCGCCGGCCGTCATTTCGCGGCTGCCGCCTTCTTCCGCCCGAACTCCGGGTCGATCTTGAGCATCGCCGCGACCACCAGGCCCGGGATCGTGGTCAGCAAGACCCAGACGAAGAAATGCTGGTATCCAATCAGTTCCTGAAGCCAGCCGCTGAACATGCCGGGCAGCATCATCCCCAGGGCCATAAAGCCCGTGCACAACGCATAGTGCGCGGTCTTATGCTCGCCCTCGGCGATCAGGATCATATAGAGCATATAGGCCGTGAATCCGAAGCCATAGCCGAACTGTTCGACCGCGACGGCCGCGCAGATCAACGGGAAGCTTTGCGGCTGCACGTAAGCGAGGAACAGATAGACCCATCCCCCGAGGTTGATGATGATGATCATCGGCCAGAGCCAGAACTTCAGGCCCTGCCGCGAGATGACGTAGCCGCCGAGCAGGCCCCCGCCCATCAGGGCCGCAACGCCGCACGTTCCGTAAGCGATGCCGACCTGGGCGGTGGTCAGACCCAGGCCACCGGCCTCGCGGGCGTCGAGCAGGAAGGGCGAGATCAGCTTGACCAGTTGGGCCTCGGCGAGGCGGTACAGCAGAAGAAATGCCACCGCGAGAACAACCCGTTTCTTGGCAAAGAACACCGCGAAAACGCGGAAGAACTCGGCGAGGAAACCGCTGGACGCCCCGCCCCCCTTGGGAACGTCGGCCGCCGGATACGGAAGGATGAAGTAGTGATAGATGAACGCGGTGATGAAGATGGCCGCCAGAACGAAGAACGTGACGGACCAGGCCAGCCGAATGTTGCCGGAGGTCGCCTTGAAGACCGCCTGTTCCTCGGTCTTGAGCATCGGATCAATCTGGAAAACCGCCAGGGCAGGCTTGTTCCAGTTGCCGTCGTCAAAAACCAGCCGCATGCCTTCCGCCAGCCGGATGCTGACGTTGCCGGACGCCCGGTCGAGCACGACCGCGACCTTCTGGCCCGGCTCCGGCGGCCTGGACAGATGCAGGGCCACCACGCCGATGTTCCCGGCGCGATCAATGCTGGCCTTGTCCTTCGAGCCAAAATGCGTCCGCAGAAACTCCTCAAGTCTCTCGATGGGCCCGCTTGTCGGACGCGAGGGCTGTGTAGACGCTTCTTCTTCCGGTGATTGCTCGCCCGGATAGAACCCGTTGCCCAAGTTCGTCTGCTTGACCTTGGCCAGGATGGAGTTGACCTCCTCCTTGCTCTGCGCCACCGTGCCGATCTCCAAGGTCGCCGGTTCAGCAACGATCTCCAGCGGTCCGTCGGAAGGGGTGACCGCGAGGGAGCCCGGCAACGCGACGGCCACCTGGGCCGCATCCGGCTTGGACACCACCTGCAACTCCCGTGGCGGCAGGCCGCTGGCCCCCTCAATCAGACCCGCCAGGACAACCAGCACACCCTGGCCGGAGATCATCGCGATTCGATAGAACGTGCTGCGGACACCCACGAACGCCGCCTGCTGGTGCTGCTCCAGACCGAGCATGTAGAAGCCGTCAGCCGCGATGTCGTGCGTGGCCGAACTGAACGCCATCAGCCACAGGATCGCAATCGTGTACTGGAAGAACTTCGGAAGCGGAATCGTCAACGCCACCGACGCCAGCATCGCGCCGATCAGAAGCTGCATCGTCACGATCCACAGCCGCTTCGTGCGGAACAGGTCGACCAGCGGGCTCCACAGCGGCTTGATCACCCACGGCAGGTACAGCCAGCTCGTGTAAAGCGCGATGTCCGTGTTCGAGATCCCCATCCGCTTGTACATGATGACCGACACGCTCATCGCGACAACGTAGGGAATGCCTTGTGCGAAGTACAAAGAGGGCACCCAGGCCCACGGGTTCCTGACGGCGGGTTTTGAATCGCTCATCATCGTGTCCTGAATCAACGAGGGGTCGCGTCCCGGCCGCAAACAACGCACGGCCGACGCGGGAAACTATCGTGGATCGCGACGTGAAGGTCAAGAAAACCCGGTAGGATCGCTTCCCGGCGGGAGCAGCCTTCGCCCAAGACCGAACCTTGCCGGACAAGCCGGCGAAGGTCCGCAACTTCTCATGCAGCCTGCGCAACGGGCCGACGAGGGCGTCGGCCCCACTTCTCGCCCTACTCGATCACGGCCTTCTCGACCGTGCACGCTTCGAGCATGGCCGGGGCCGGGTCGCAGCCGATGCCCGGCGCGTCGACGGCCGTCATCCTCGACGGGCCCGAGAGGTGCCAATCGGGGACCGAGAGGTCCTTGTGAAAGAACCGCGAGCTGGGGAAGACGTCGCAGGGGTATTTGATGTTCGGCAACGTAGCCGCCGCCAGGCAATGAGCTGCACCAATGCCTGATTCGAGCATGCCGCCCACCCAGCAGCCGATGCCCGCGTCCCGGCAAAGATCGTGAATCTTCAGCGCCGGCGTGTGGCCGCCCACGCGGACCGGCTTGATGTTGACCCACCTGCACGCCCCGATCTCGATGGCCTTGCGGACCTTGTCGGGCGAGGTGGCGCTTTCGTCCAGGCAGACCGGCGTGCGGATCTGCTTCTGCAGCGTGGCGTGGTCGACGAGATCGTCGTGCATGAGCGGCTGCTCGATCATCGCCAGGTTGTAGCGGTCAAGCTGCTTGAACATCTCCACGTCTTTCAGGGTGTAGCCGCTGTTGCAGTCGATGTGGAAGACGGCATCGGGGAAGGTCTTACGAACCGCCTGGATCATGTGCAGGTCCCAACTGGGAGCATACTTAAGCTTGACCCGTTTGTAGCCGGCCTTGAGGGCCTGATCGATCTTGCCCAGCAAGGCGTCGATGCTCTCCATCGCGCCGAAATCGGCCCCCACCTCGACGTCCGGTCCCTGCCCGCCGAGAGTCTTCCACAGCGGTTCGCCGCGCGTGCGGGCGAGCAGGTCCCACCAGGCCATGTCAAGGGCTCCTTTGGCGAAGAAGTTGCCCTTGAAGCAGGCGATCAACTGGTGCAGGGCATCGCCGGTTTCAATTTCACGGCCGACGATCGCGGGGGCGAGAACACTCCTGACCAGCAGGAAGACGCCGGCCGAGTACTCGGGACAATAGGTGGGACAGATGAACGGCTGTGCCTCGCCCCAGCCGTGAAAACCGCCGGAACGCAGCTTCACCAGCACCGGCTCCACGGCATCATCGGTTCCGTAGGCGGTGCGAAACGGGTACACCAGCGGCAAGTGGACGCGGTAGATCTCGACGGCGTCAATCCTGGGCATTCGATACGGCTCCCGACCGCCTCGTCATCGCAACCGGTACCCCGCGTTTCGAGAAGGCGAAGCACCCCGCAACCGAGTGGTCAGTTGTCTGAAAACACACGCTCGCCGCTGAACCGCCGGATAATCGGCCCAAGCTGTCGGCCAAACAGGCTTGATCATCTCGCAATCGCAGCAGCACGCGAGGGTCAATGTAGGGACCGAGAAGCACCCGGTCAATACGATGCTTCACATTCCCGATCCCCAGCCCCGAAGGGCCGGCAACACTGAGGCGCAAAGGTGCCGGCACCGCGAAGGATCTCACGGCCGCGATCTGCTCCCTTCCGGCCCTCACTTTCCTCTTCGCCGCCATCCGCCGGGTCAGAGCCCTCCACCAGACGCGCTCTGCAAATGGTTGAGGGGGGTGGGAAAACGAAAGGTTGAAGGATGAAGGCGGAAGGCTGAGTCAAGCGGCGGGGGGTGTCGACATACGAGCTTTCATCCTTCATCCTTCAGCCTTCAGCCTTCTCAACAGACTCGGAGCCATACATCGGACAGCGGTTTGCGTCTCTATTGGGGGCGATGTATCTTCCGGCAGCGAGAGCCATGAATCCCTATGCTCCCTACCCATTGAACCTCGTCCGCGACTGGTTTCACCGTCGGCGCTGGTGGGTTCGTTTGGCGTTGGCCGTCGTGCTGGTGCCGTGGTTCGGCTACTTCGCGTACACCCGGTGGACCGGCCAACCGGGCAGGCCGCTGGACCTGTCCGGCACAGACCCGACCGCCTGGGATGCCGTGCTGTCGCTGCCCGACCCGGCGGTCGATCGAACCAGGGACATGGTCGCCGCAATTGGGAGCCTGCCGGCGCTGCCGATGGTGCAGGTGCCAACGACCGCCCCGGCCGGGATGACGTGGGTGCCGGCCAGCGACAGGGCCGAATCCCTGTCTTCTCAGGCCTCGGCGCTTAGACGCAGCCTTGGAGCACCCGGCGCGGTAACACCGCCGCCGCCGAGCTTCGCAGTCGACCCTGATTGCGCCCGCTGCGGAGAGTGGAAGCCTCAGGAGCGCTATCACCTGCAGCAGATCGTCAACTACCTGGAACAGCCGGCGACATCGGTTGCCCTGGCTCGAATCCGGCCTCTGATCGGCCAGCCCTACTGTCTGAGCCATTCCAGTTCCGGAATGGGCGGACCCGCCGGAGGGGCACTCGGCAGCGTTCGCCAAGTGGCCATGCTCCTGACATCTCGCGCACGATACCACATCGCACACAAGCGAGACTTCGCGGCCGCCCTGCAGGACATCGAGACCGTCATAAAACTCGCCCAAGACATCGAACGCGAACGGATCTTGATCTCCGTACTCACCGGCTTGGCGGTTCGGGGACTGGCTTGCTCGGAAGTCTCTCTGTGGGAGAAGGAGTTCGACCTCTCCGCTGACCAACGCCGACAAGTCGCTGAGATGATCCGGCGGCATCAGATCGACGTTGCCGCATTGGCAACCGCTTCGCTTGAGGTCGAACTGCGGTCGACCAGCTTTTACCTTGACCGGCTCTACACCAAGGACGCCGGCGGAAACGGCTGGATGGTTCTGCACAGCCGCAAGCCCGGCCTGGATTGGCTGGCATGCGAGAACCTGCTTTCGCCCTTCTTCGACGACCGGCTCGAGACTCTCCGCCGGCTGAACCACATTCAAAACGACGCTCGCAGAATCATGGCGGAGCACATCGAGAGCCGGTTCGAAACCGACCTTTCGGCAGAACGCGAGTCAACAATGCTCATCCCCACCTCACCGTGGCTTTCTTTCGTGGCTCGACCACCTGCTGATCTTCAGGGGGTATGGCATCTTCGCCGCGCGAATGCACGCGCCGCGGCCGTGATTACGATTCACGCGATAGAAGCCTACCGCCGCCGGCACGGAGCCTATCCGGCGGAGCTCTCCTCACTGGTTCCCGAAACGCTTGCCAGTCTGCCTCCCGACCCCTGCAGTCGCTCCCAGGCACCCCTGGGATACCGGCTGGACGAGACGGAGGGCTACGTGTTGTACTCCGTGGGCATCGACGGCCAGGACGATGGGGGCATCAAGACCTCGGGCGGCTGGCGCGACGGCGACTGGTTGTTTGCCACCCGGAGAAGAGGCCTCGACGAAGTTGAAGAATGGATTCTCCTGCCGGTCGGGTCCCGGAAGCCCCAGACGCCTCAAACCTCGCCTGCCCCGACCAGTCAACGGAGGATGAGGCAGTGACTGAGCACCCCGCACAGATCACGGATGCTCTGCCGGAACACTGGCCGACCGCACCGGCTGCTGAGCCGGTGCGGCCATGGTGGCTCCCCTGGCCGATCGCGGTGCTGGCGGCACCGCTGCTGTGGATTCTGCCCAAGCGAATGGGCCCGCACTTTGCGGCCGTCCGCTGGCCGGGCATCATCGCCGCCCACCTGCTCTGGACGCTCTATGGCGTCGCCTGCATCTGCCTCGGGGTAACCGCTCCGCAGTACAGTTGGATCGCGTGGTTCGGGCGAGAATCGGCCGATATCCCCGCCTATGCGCAGATGACCTTCTCCCAGACCGCCCGGGCCCCGGTCGCCCAAGTGGTGTGGGAACTGTGCAGAGAAGCCAGCTTCGGCGGCGGTTGGGGAACACCCGGCTTCCCCGAAATCGGATCCGTTGTTGATCTGTTGTTATGGGTGGCCGTCGTCGCCGGTACGGAGATCTCTCTGGTCATTCCGGCACTGCTGCTGATGCCCTACATCGCGGCCGGAGAACGAACCCGCCAACTGCTGATCCGAAGCATCAAGATCACCCTGCTGAGCACAACGGTGGTATTCCCCGTGTCGCTGGTGCTGCAATGTGCGGTCATCTGGATCAACCCGTCGTTTGACGACGGAGTGTCGTTCACTCTCGTCACTGCGTTGGGCTGCGTCTGGTTCTGCTGGGTCTGGATCCGGGCGGGCATGCGTTACCCCGGACCAGCCGAGGGACCCGGCTGGGAACCTCGGAAAGCCTTGTGCGAGAACTGCGGATACTCGCTGACCGGTCAGCAGGTCAGCGGCCGTTGCCCGGAGTGCGGCCGGCCGGTGTCGTACTCGCTGCCCTCCAGCCGCCATCCGACACCGATGGCCGCCGCGAGGGATCGCGTCGCCGCCGTCACGGCGTTCCTGCTGACATATCTGGCAGTCCTGGTCAAGGGCGACTTCTTCAAGCGGATCGCGGTCCATGCTGAGTTCGAAGCCTCCCGGCGATTCGCAATCTGGAGCAGCATCGTCTTCGTGCCCCTCGCGATCCTGATCACAGTCCTCTGTATCCGACCGACGGCCGAATGGGAAGAGATCACCGTTAACCTCCCTCTGGGCAGCAGCCGCGAGTTGCTGGAGAGCATCTGTATGTCAGCGGCGACGTGGGCGTTCACCACGATTGGCCTGCTTCTGATCCTCGGCGGGACCGTCCTGGCGTGCACCTGGTTTGGCTGGAAACCGATCCGCCCGCGAGCGGTGGTCGTTTTCTTCTGGTCCGTGTGGCTCACGCCCTTGTATGCGGCCGTGTGCGCGGCCACGGTCATCGTGATGGTCATGAGCCGGTCAGACGCGTTGGCCAGGTGCGTCGACCTCGGCCGGTTCGGCAACATTGAATGGTTCATCCTGCTCGCTCCGGTCCCGTTCATCATCCTGCTGGTACCGACACTGCTTCTCTCGGCCCGCCGCCTCCTGCAAGGCAGCAGGCAGACCCGTTTCGCCAACGCATAGGGACTGCTCCTCCACCAAGGGCCGCACCCCCCATCAGAAACCCGAACGCCCGCGAGGGGGTTCAGCCTGCAACGGCTTAACCTGCTCCGGTTTTGAGACAAGCGTCGGGAATTTGGGTAAACCTCATCAAGGACCGAAAATCCGAAAAAGACCCGAACCAACTCGCCCGGCAGGCGTATAATCAGATGAAGAGCAAACGCACAGCTAGTGCTTTCTCTCGTCTTTCCTCCTCCCGCGAGATCGCCGGGATGAGATGCCTCAAGGGGTATCTCCTCCCGGCGATACGCGTTTTACGCCGACGTTCCGCCGGCGGGGACTTGGGATTGGAGGCTGGGGGCTGGCGAAGGCAAATGCCGGTCAATTATCGGAGAGCCCGAGTCCCCAAGCCCAAGTCCCCAGCCCCCACCGTCAGCCGACCGGCTGACGGTGATAGTCCTGCAGGGCCCTGACAGCCCAATCCCCCTCGCGGAGGGCACGGATCGCCCGGACGGCCGCCCGGGCGCCGGTCATGGTGGTGACCAGCGGGATGTTGTGCATCACAGCCGCCGAGCGGATGCGGCTTTCGGTGGCGGCGCTGCCGAAGAAAACCGGCGTGTTGATCAACAGGCCGATCTGCCCGTCGTTGATCATGTCGATCAGGTACGGCCCGGCCGGATCCTGGATTTTCGACACCAACTCAGCCTCGATGCCGGCCGCGAGCAGCGTATCCCGCGTCTTGCGCGTCGAGACGATCAGGAAACCCATCTCCTTGAACTCACGGGCAACCGGCACGATCAGCAGCTTGTCGTGGTCGTTGACGCTGATGAGTACGGTGCCGCTTGTCGGCAGAGCCGTCCCGGCGGCCATCTGCGACTTGGCAAAGGCCAGCCCGAACGAGTAGTCGATGCCCATCACCTCGCCGGTGCTGCGCATCTCGGGGCCGAGAACGCAATCCACACCGGGGAACTTGCTGAACGGGAAAACCGACTCTTTCACCGAAATGTGCCTGGGCCAGGGAGCATCGGTCAGCCCTCGCTCGCCCATCGCCTGATCGAGCGACTTGCCGAGCATCACTTCCGTGGCCAGTTTCGCCCAGGGCACGCCGGTGGCCTTGCTGACAAACGGCACCGTCCGCGAGGCCCGCGGATTGACCTCCAGCACGTAGACCACGTCGTTTTTCACCGCGTATTGCACGTTCATCAGGCCGCGAACGCCGATCCGCATGGCCAGTTGCTCGGTCTGCCGCTTGATCTCGTCGATGATGGCCGGGCTGAGAGCATACGGAGGCAGGGCGCAGGCACTGTCGCCGCTGTGGATGCCTGCTTCTTCGATGTGCTCCATCACCCCGCAGACGATCGCTCGCTTTCCGTCACAGATGCAGTCCACGTCCACTTCGGTGGCTTCGTCCAGAAAGCGGTCGATGAGAATGGGGTGGGCTTTGCCGCCGGAGGCCACCCGATCGGTCGCCTGCAAGGCCTTGGCCATGTAGCGGACCAAGTCCTCCTCCAGGTGACACTTCTCCATCGCCCGCCCGCCGAGCACGTACGATGGCCGTACGAGCACCGGGTAGCCGATCCGCTGAGCGATCTCCTTCGCCCCCTTCAGGTCATAGGCAATGCCGTTCTCAGGCTGACGTAAGCCCAGCTCGTTCAAGATCTTAGCGAACGCCTCACGGTCCTCGGCCAGATGGATGCTCTCAGGCGACGTGCCCAGAATCGGCACGCCCGCGTCCTTGAGCCCCTGGGCTAGGTTCAGCGGCGTCTGCCCACCGAACTGAACGATGACACCTTTGACGAGCCCACCCCCCCTGGCCCCCCCTTGGCAAGGGGGGGAGGTGAGGGGTCGTCCCTGCTCGCTGGGCACGCCAAGCGCTACCCCGGCTTTTTCCCCCCCTTCAGGAGTACAGGAACCTGTCTTCCCCCCCCCTTCACAAGGGGGGGACGCTGTCTCTTATACACATCTCCGAGC
>JAUCQB010000060.1 GCA_030372985.1 Phycisphaerae bacterium | reverse complement strand
CCCCCCCCCCCCCCCCCCCCCCCCCCCCCCCCCCCCCCCCCCCCCCCCCCCCCCCCCCCCCCCCCCCCCCCCCCCCCCCCCCCCCAGTTTTCAACCAGAAGACGGCAAACGAGATACACAGCGCTGTCTCGTGGGCTCGGAGATGTGTATAAGAGACAGACGTTGAGGTGAATGATGATCCGAGTCGCCTGTCCGCACTGTCAGCGGCGATACCGAACGCAAACCGAGGGCATGGGCAAGACGGCCGTCTGTACCGGCTGTCACCAGACGTTCCGCATCGGCCAGGTGCGCGTGCCGTTCGAGTGGAAGCAGACCGACCTTGGCGAGGACTCGTGGATCGGCGTCGAGGCCCCCACGGAGAAAAAGGAACTCCGCAACTGCATCATCTGCCAGGCCCCGCTGGACGAGGATACCATCACCTGCCCGGAATGCGGCGCGAACCAGGTCACCGGCATCGTTCGCCGCCCGCAGCCCCGACAAGTGGAGGGCAAATCACCGGCTCTGTCGGCCCTGCCGTGGAAGCTCATCGCAGGTCTTGCGGCCCTCGCGGCGCTTGGTATCGGCACCTACTGGGTGTTCAAGGCTGCGACCACCTCGGCGATCGACAGTGGCGAAAAGGTCGCGCACATGGCCACCGCCCGACTGGCGGCCGAGCACCTCGACAAGGGCGGCGACGAGGCCTCGCTGGCAGCCCAATTCGCGGGACGGGTCGATGATCAGAACCTGCCGGTATTCCTCGATATGCTCTCGGCCACGCGCCCGGATATCCGGCGAGCGGCGGCAATGCTCATCGGCTGCGGAAACGTCGCCAACCTCCGCCCCATTCTGGATATGGCAGACAGCGCCGCCGGCCGCGAGCAAGGCATGACCGTCCTGGAGGCGATTGGCCCCCGGCGGCTGGCGGTCCTGAGCAACCACGAACAGGTCGACGTGCGTCGGGCCGCTGCCAAGGCTTTGTGCGCAGTGAACGGCTTGAAGCCTGAGGCCGAAACGCTGGATCAACTGGCGGAGAGGACCACACGCGAAGACAAGATTGGTCGACTCAACGAGCTGTGCCGTTTCTACCCCGCCGCAACAGGTCGATTTACCGTGACCATCAACGACCAGACCTCCCCATTTGCCGCGAACATCGAGCAGATCGGCACCTGGTTCTACCTGAAACTCGACAAGGCTGAGTTTCAGACGGAGCCGGGGCAAACCAGGACTTTTGAGATCCCCATCGAACGCTGGTGCGTTGCCACCGGCGTGGCCCTGGACGTTGGTGCGCTCCGGCGCATGCTCACCGGCTCGGTCCGACTGTCTTCGCCGATCGGAGCCTCCTGGCAAGGCACGGCCACGGTCACTACCAAGGCCAGGCTCGATCCTCCCCTGCCGGGCTTTCTGCCCATCGATCCCCCTGCCGTCGGCCAGACCGTTGAAGCGGAGGTTAGGCTAACGCGGATGCCGTGAGGCGAAGAAGTAGGCTGTGAATGGTCAATCCTGAGCGGCGAGTGCTAAGCACGGGAAGCCCCTCAGCCTGTTCACGTCCGATCACCAGAAAGACCACCGATCACTGAAGAATGGACGGAACCCCTAGCAAAGGGCTTGGTCTGGGACGAAATGGAGCAACAACCGAGACAGGGCCGGCCTTATGCTGCTCCTCACGCCAGAGAATAGAGCCTGCCGACCGATCATGCCTATCGGTTGCCATCGTTTCCATTGACAATCCACGCCGTAGCCCCAGATCCACAATCGCCCGTTACACCCGGCCGCCGTCAGAAGCACTGACGAACCAATCTCTCGACGTCGATCAAGAGATCTGAAGGCATCACACCTACAACATGGGCAATGGCTCGTTGGTTCAGTGTCCAGAGCCGTCCACATCGCACAGTTGTGCTCTCCGTCAGACCCGTCTGCGCGAACTCCGGGTGTCGGTCAGATACACATACGTCATAAGGCCGATGATGCCGGACGTTGAGCGATCGGGTGGCGAACGCAACAACAACTTCGGGGTAGGCAGAATTGAAGACCGCGCTTGACACGACCACAGCAAATCGACTTTTGCTGCCTTCCACGTCAGCGTATGGCACCGAAGCAAATACAATATGGCCAGGTGAGGGGTGCCAGTCGGTTTTTCCCATGGTCACTTCTCATCGATTTCGTCTGCGCAGGCCCAAGTCTCCTCTTCGGAGGCATCCATCGCGAGATGCAATTCCTTTTCCCGCAGGGAACCAACATCGAAGGTCAACCAAGCACTGTCCGATCTCCGGGTGACATCCCGCAAGAAGGCCGCCCAAGCTTCGGTGAAATCCTGTCCATCAACCACCAGATCAAGCTCGGGCGCAGACAATCGGACGGCCGGCCCCCATTGTCCCACGAGGACTCGGATTTGCCTCATTTCGATCCACGCATCGCCGAGCGAGGAACCCTCGGCGAGATCGGTAGGGTAACCGTGCGCTCGCCGCACAATGTCCGACCCCATGGCAACGCGGCTATCGAGAAAGGCAGATTTCATTCTTCTTTTCCTATCAGGTTGTCGTCCTCTGGCGCGTCAAACCGCGCGAGCAAACCAATGACCTCGTTTTCAAGGAAATCCCTGCAAATGGCGAATGGGACTCCCGCGCGTTCAGGGTTAGTGGTGTTGATAGGCGGCGCCAACACGTTTGTGCTCGCTACCTCAATCCATACCGAGACGTTGTCTCGCCAGGAATTAACCTTCGTGTCGATAACCACTTGCTGCTGGTCCCACGGCCGAATGCATCCGACGGCAAACCCAACCTGATGGGGCATTTGGACGAAGGTACCAGCGAAATGCTTCCCCAGCTTTAGCACGCGATCCCCGATGAACACGCGGGAATCTGTGTGGTGCATGGGTTGTAACAGAGCCCGAAGCCAACACCTTTGCATGACGGACATTGTGTTCGGGAAATGCTTGAACCAGGCGCGGAGGATCTCCACGAGTCGCGCAGAGAACTCTGTTGCACCCGCGTCCGCCCACTCCTCAACAACCGTGAGTTGATCGTTGGCGTAGACCAACTTGTTGAAGGCTTGAACGCCGGCCGAACGGCTCTCCCGCACTTTCGCAAGTTCGCACCGATCGGCCCGATAAGAGAAGTCGTCATAATCACCCAGTAAGGGATCCGCATTCAGCGTCGCCAAGAAGTCTTGAAATCGCTGACGTTCGAAACGCTGACCCGGCGAGTCTGGTCCCAGCAACTGCCATTGGACACGGAAGTGTATATATGTGGGCGACTTACGCATTGGGCACCTGCTCGTCCTATAAGTCCGGCAGTCACGTGTCGTGTTTAAGTACTGTACCATTTATTGAACTCGGCTGCAACACCACCGTTTGCGATCTTGCCTGGGCATAGGGCGGCCAAACGAATAGAGTTTCTCCGGCAAACGAGCCCCCCATGTTGCCCGGACGGAGGCGATTCGCGAACAACGCCGGCCTGCGCGTACAGTAGCTGCCTTGCCGAGCGGACCACTGACCAACGACGAACCTTCGACAGTTGGTCATTCTCGTTGATGCAGCGTCTGATGCATCGCCGTTGCAGAGGTTTGGTTTCGCTGTTGCGACGGTGAAGTGCGCTCACCGGCGTTCAGCATCGAGCGGTTCTTGCCAAGCACGAGCTTATACGTGAAAACACCGGCCTGCCGGTGCCCCATACCCACCCTGCCTGCTCGACAACCGTCCGAGCCAGCCGCTTCATCACGACCAAGGCGTCTTGCCGGAGAAAACGACCACCGATCTCTACCCATCCCGGTGACAGAATACCGCCGGTGGTCTATCATAGGGGAGGACAACAGCCTCCGAACCTTCTTGCCTTGCGGGCCAAACCCGCATCGGCTTGACGAGCAAGAAATGACCGATTCGCCCCGTTACTATCCGTTCAGTTGCTACCTGCGTCGGCGTTACGGCTGCCGGGTTCACAAGGTGACCGTCCACGCAGGTTTTACCTGTCCGAACCGCGACGGCACGCGGGGGTACGGGGGCTGCACCTTCTGCAACAACGCCGGTTTCAGCCCCAACGCCCGGACAGATCCGGCCGTCGTCCACGAGCAACTCGAACGGGGGATCGAGCAGACCCGGCGCCGGTCGAGAGCAACGAAGTTCATCGCCTATTTTCAGGCGTACACCAATACCTACGCTCCGGTCGAGCACCTCGGGGAACTGTACGACGAGGCGTGGAAGTTCCCCGAGATCGTCGGCTTATCCATCGGAACCCGGCCGGATTGCGTTGATCGGGCAAAGATCGACCTGATCGCCGAATACGCCAACCGTGGCGAGGTCTGGCTCGAATACGGCCTTCAGAGCGCCCATGACGCCACACTCAAGATGATCAATCGCGGTCACGGCTACCGGGAGTTCCTCGACGCCATCGAGATGACCCGCGACCGCGGGATCAGGATCTGCACACATACCGTGCTCGGCCTGCCCGGTGAAACGCGCGAAATGATGCTCGACACCCACCGTCGAATCGCTCAACTGCCTATCGATGGCATTAAGATCCATCTGCTGCATATCATGCGCGACACGGTCATGGCCGCTCAATATGCCCGCGGCGAGGTCTCGCTGCTCGATCGCCGGGAGTACGTCGATCTGGTCTGTGACGTGCTCGAGATTCTGCCGGCCACGATGATCATCCAGCGCATGCATGCGGACGCTCCTCGCGAGATTCTCGTGGCCCCGGAGTGGTGTTTGGACAAGGCCGGCGTCCTGGAGGACATCAAGCAGACCCTCGCTCACCGCGACACGTGGCAGGGCAAGGCGATCGGCTTCGGACTGACCGACATCCCGGCCCTTGTTCCTCAGGCTGTCTCACCACATGGGACCCGTGAATGACCATCAGGGTCGTCCAAGCCAGACTTCAGCCGTATCAGAACGAATCAGCGGTTTGACAGGATGCTCACGATCAGTTACCATGACCCGCGAGTCGCACAAGATATTATTGCACAAGAAGATACGGTTTTGTGAGTCTGTGTGCCTGAAGCGCGCAATCACAGCGTGAGAGGCAATCAGAGGAGGTCCACGATGGCTACCAACCCCCGCCGACTCGCCATGCTCAGTCTCGCCGGCCTGGCAATCGGCGCAGTACCCGCAATCGCCGAGGAAGGTGCTGACAAGGGACGGCCCCGCGGACGTCAGCTCTTCTACCGGATGGTCGGCGCACAGGACAATGCTCCCCACCTGCCCAAGACCCGGTCAGTCTGGACACAGGACAAGCGAATCGGCATCGGCAATACGGGCATGGCTGACGAGGGATACACCGAATTCCCCTTCTGCTACGGACTGATGGACTTCACGTTCGTCGAGCATGGCCCCATCTATCCGCGGATCATCTCGGGGGCCCAAGCCGACGAGAGCCGGGTCAACAGCGCCGATCTGGTCATCGATCATGTGTACCAGCCGGACGGCTGCGTCTGGGGGTGGTCGGCCCGCGAATTCGTGCAAACTTTCACTGCCACGTCGACGGAGCTGGTCAGCATCACGCTGATGGTCGCATCCGAGCCGGGAATCTTCCGCGCCGCTCTCGTCGAAGGCGGGATCGGCGGGCGACAGATCGGCGCGACAAAGACGTTCTCCTCCGGTCATTCGACGGAATGGGGAATGGCCCGTTGGATCTCCGGACAGGCTCCGATGGCTCGGGGACGCACGTATGGCATCCGCCTGTGGCGTGAGGACGGCAAGGCCTGGATACCCCACCTGCATTCGATCGGCAACGCCTATGACGGTGGCCTGTTGTATGTCGACGGCACCCCGCAACCGGAAAGCGACCTGGCGATCCGCATCCTTGAGGAGCCGGCCGACCTGAAGCGATCGCCCATTGAGAACGCCGATGAAGAGGGCTGGGTGTACAACACCGACCGTGTCTGGTTCATCACGCAAACACCGAACGTACGAATGATCTCGCTGAACGTCTCGCCGATCCTTATGGACCCGCCAACCGAGCACAACTGCTGCGACCTGGTCATTCGGGTGCGTTCGGCCGACGGAAAGCTTGTTACCGGCCCCAAAACCGGCCTGAGCTGTGGGCCCGAGAACGGTCCCCACGCCGCTCCGTTCCTTTTTGCACACGATGAGTTTCCGGTCGCGGTCGGCGAGCGATACCAGATCGAAGTCTCCGCCATTCCGCACAAAGGCCAGCTTCCCGAGCAGAAAGACGTCGTAATCATCAGAGGCGATATTCACGCCACGATCTACGGCGAGCCTCAGCCAGGGGCGCTGCCGGCGATCTTCAATCTGACCGCGACCGCGCCGCAGGACAGCAAGCTCAACCTCGCCTGGTCGCAGAGCTTTCCGGCCCCTGCACGCATCGAAATCCGCGGCCCCGGCATGAAGGGAGCAGGCCCTGACTTGCAGCACGTGGACATGGAGAAGGGCAAGACTGAGGTGACGATTCCCGTGTGGCCAAGCCATGATTACCAGTTTCGGATGACCTCCACAGGTCCGACCGGGCTGGTGTGGCGTACTCCGCTCTACAGTGTGCGCATGCCCCGAACCGGTGAGATCGAGTCCATCCTCCTATCGCCCAGGCCTTACCCTCCCTGCTTCGTCAATCTCGCTCCGCCCAAGGTGGTTGCCGGAGCAGATCGCGAACCGATGCGATATCGCAGAATGGTGGAGGTCGCCAACGCGGAGTTCGAGGAAGGCTTGAGCGGATGGAATGCCGCTCCAGCGGGTGTCCTGGATACGCCTGATGCGGGCATCGCGAGCAAGTCCGAGATCAAGGAACTCGGCATCGGCACGCGTTGGGGCAGTCACATGGCCGGATTCACGCACTTGGCCGGCGAGAAGCGCGAACAGGTGTTCTTCAAGAGCACGCTCTCCCAGAAGATCGCGACCACGCCGGGCCACACCTACGTGCTGGCGGCCATGGGCTTGACGGCGGTCAAGAATGGGCCTCGCGGGGATACGCGGGTTCGGCTCTTCGTCGATCCGAGCGGTGGCGAGAACTTCGACGGTCTCAACTCCAGCCAGTGGTACTGGACGGACGGCAAGTGGATGCGGTTTGAGCATCGCTGGGTTGCGGCGGGCAAACAGGCCACGATCGGTCTCGGCTTCTTCCGCTGGCGAGACCTCGACGCGGCGAGCGCTTACGTCGATCATGTGCACGTGTATGATCTCGGCCCAGCCCCGGCTGCGGCAGATGCCCCGCCGGTTCGAACCGCCGAACGCCTGTCGCTGGTACTGACCGACCACAAGGTCGAGGCGAACGACAAGGTTGAAGGATATCTCGAGGCACCGCCGGGATATGTGATCACCGGCCTCGGCGCTCGTGCCCACTACGACAACATCACCACGATGTGGATGCGCATTCAGCCGCTCATGCCCGACGGTTCGCTGGGCGAACCCGAGGAACTGCGGACGGGTTGGGAACGCGACGCCGGGCTCGAAGCACAGATTGAGTTGCCGCCCGGCTACGTCGCGACGGGCTTTGGCGCCGGCATCGCTCCCGAGTGGGACGTCAAACGCATGGGCGTCTGGGCACGCCCGCTCAACAAGGATGGCACGCTCGGCGAGGAGAAGCTCTTCCGCGGCGGCATTGACCGGGAGAGCGGTTTCGAGAAACAAGTGCAGTTACCCGCCGGACGAGTCCTCACCGCCGCAGGTCTGAACTGCATGCTCAACGACGTCAACGGGATCAAGGCTGCGTCCGCGGTGATTACACAAACCGCGGAGGCCCGGGCCAAGGGCTCCGCCAAGTAGCCTGATCACCCTTGGCCCCCTCGCAGTTGGCTCAACGGTGTCGGGGGGTTGTCAGCGATCGGTTTTCAGCCGGGCGGCATCCCGGTATGCTACCGCCCATCCAATGAAGACCTTGGACTACGCTCCATCCCGTGTGTCCGACTGCGAAGCCCGGACCGTCAGAACAGTCCTGCTGCGGCTCATTCCGTTCATCGTGATCCTCTACGTGTTCAACTACCTCGATCGCGTCAACGTGTCCTTCGCGAAACTGGAGATGAAGGAGGATCTGGGCTTCAGTGAGAGCATGTACGGTCTGGGCGCGGGGATCTTCTTCATCAGCTACTTCCTGTTTGAGATCCCCAGCAACCTGATCATGCAGCGCGTCGGAGCGAGGTTGTGGCTGGCCCGAATCATGATCACCTGGGGACTGATTTCGTCGGCGATGATGTTTGTCCGCGGCCCGTACAGCTTCTACGCGCTGCGATTCCTGCTCGGGATGGCGGAGGCGGGGTTTGCCCCGGGTATTCTGCTGTATCTGACCTATTGGCTTCCGGTTCGACACCAGGCCAAGGCGGTGGCCTGGTTTCTGACCTCGACAGCCATCGCCGGGGCCGTCGGCTCGCCGCTGGCCGGTTTGCTGCTCAAGTTGGACGGAACCGCGGTGTTTGGCCGCGTGCTGGCCGGCTGGCAGTGGCTGTTCCTGCTGGAGGGCATCCCAAGTGTCCTCGGGGGGATCGCCATCCTGCTGCTGCTGCCCAATCGCCCCGAACAGGTCAAATGGCTCAGCCCGGAACAACAGCATTGGCTCAACAGCGAAGTCCAGGCCGACCGCGAGCGGCTCAAGAGCGTCGGCCACACCTCCTTCTTCCAGGCGTTTCGCAGCCCGACGTTCCTGATGCTCAACGTGATCTACTTCACCCTCATGTTCGGCTTCCAGGGCATCAACTTCTGGCTGCCAACCATCGTCAAGCAGCTCACCGCCTCTCGCGACAGCCTCCATGTCGGCTTGATCGCGTCCCTGCCGTACTTCGCGGCGATGGTCGCCATGGTGCTCATCGGCCGCCATTCTGACCGCTCCGGCGAGCGCCGCTGGCACGTGGCCGTCTGCGCGGCCGGCGGGGTGCTTGGTTTTGTTCTGTGTGCGGTGACGAATCACCCGGTGGTGGGCATCGCGGCAATGGCATTGGCCGCGTCGGCCATCTGGAGCACGCTCGGGCCGTTCTGGGCGATGCCGCCGGCCTTCCTCGTCGGAACCGCGGCTGCTGCCGGCATCGCAATGATCAATTCGATCGGCAACCTCGGCGGTTTCGTCGGGCCGTATCTCATCGGGGTGACCGTCGACCACACCCAAAGCTACAAGGCAGGCTTGCTTCTGACAGCAACCTCGCTGATGCTGGGCGGTGCGCTGACGCTGCTCGTGAAACGTCTGAGCAACCGTCAGCACGCAGCCTCAAACGGAGAGTCCAATCCATGATCCGAGAAAAGCACAACGTGCGTTGCGTAATGATCGTCGTTCTGTCAACCGGTGTGTGGTGCGGGCTGGTGATTGCGGTCCGCGCGGCCAATCCCCAAACCCGACCGGTAGCAGCCCAGGACAAATGGGCAAGGCATTACTACGACCGCGTTGATCTGTTCAAGAAGGAAAACGCGGCGGCCAGGAACATCGTCATGGTGGGTTCGTCACACATCGAAGGTTTCGACGCCGCCAAGCTGCTGCCCGGCCGTCGAGTTCTGAATCGTGGTATCGGCTCCGATCGAATCGGCCTTACTGAGCGCGGCATCCTCCACCGGCTCGACAGTTCGGTGTTCGACTGCAATCCCGGTTTCATCATCCTCGAAAACGGCGTCAACGACCTCGGCGAACTGCAGCGAAACGGCACACCGAGTATCGACGAGATCGAGGCGTGCTACCAGACGGTGGTCAAGACGATTCGTGACCGGCTGCCGGACGTGCCGCTGGTGATCGTCGGATTGTTCCCCACCCGCGACCGATTCGACCAGCTCACGCCGAGCATCCAGGAGTTCAACAGACGCCTGGCGAAGATCGCCGCGGACAACGACTGCCCGTTCATGGACGTCTTCAAGCCGCTGGCCGACGAGCAGAACCTCCTTCGCAAGGAGTATTCGCGTGACGGCCTGCACCTCAACGCAGCGGGGTACAAGGTCTGGGCCAAGATGATCGAGGAGGTCCTCCCGCCGATGCACTCAAGCTCGCGCCCGTCGGCGGAAATCGGGCAAGACCCGTCTTGAGCCCCAGCGGCAGGTCTCGGTCGCTGCCGCTCCCTCGACGCTGCCCTACTCGGCCGGCCGCGAATGAGCCCCGACGCGGATGACCCGGGCGTTGGCGGCCGGGATGGTGATCGGCACTGCCTTAGGTTGGTCGCCGGCGACTGATTTCGCTGTTTCGCTCGCCGCCAGCTCGCTCAGGCGGTTCCAGGGTGGCCGGATTTCCACGGTTCGCGGCTGGTCTGAGAGGTTCACAACGGCCAGGCCCACGGCACCGTCCGTGGCCCACCAGGCCGTTGCCATCACGCCCGGCAGATCAATCGCGTACTTGCTGCCGCGACCGGTGCCTTCGCCGGTGAGCCGAGGGTTGTCTCCCGTGACCTCGGCCTCGCCAAGGAACGTAGCGGTGAGAAGGAACTCGTGGTTGCCCTGGCGGGCGCGGGCCAGGTTTCTCAGGAATTCGGCCTCCTTGCGGGCGTTGTCAGCCATGATCGAATCGACGCCGATCCATCCCAGTTGGGCACCCCACAGGAACGCGCGAGCCATCTTTGCCCGAAACGGCAGCGACCTGGCGATGTCATCCCCCGCCATATACTGGAAGCCGAAGGTGATGATGCGTCCACCGTAGACGGCCGGCATCAGCGGAATGATCCGCCGCCCGCCGGTCGAGGGCGTGTTGACCATGAGCAGAGCGTCGAACTGGTCGTTCCAGCACTCGGCGTTCTCTTCGGTGGTGATGATCCGGTCCTGGGGCAGCTTGGCCCGGACCTGATCGAGCATCTTGCGGTAACCCTCAAACCAGAACGTCCCTCCACCAGGCGAATGGCCGTGGTCCTTGTTGAAGCACCGGAAGGCGTGAGCCGCGCCGATTTGGTCGATGTACACGCCGTCGACGCCATACTCATTGACCAGTCGATCGACAATGCCGGTAATCTTGTCTTGCCAGAAGGCGGTATACGGGCACATCACATTGAGCGGAACCTTCGAGCCATATTCCTCGGTATACGGCTTGCCATCCTCCTGCCGGGCGGCAGCCTTGTCGGCTCCCTCCTGCGTCCAGGTCTTCGAATTCGGATCGCACAGCCGACCGTTGATGTACGGCATAACACGGAACCCGACCTCCTGCAGGGCCTTCACACCTTCGCGGAAATTCGGCTTGGCGGGGAAGTAATCGGGATAGAGCGTATCGAACGGGATCTCATGCCAGTTGTACCAGTGCAGGCCGATCGGCACGCCGAAGAACTCTCCCGCTTTGCGGCAGGCCTCGACATTCTTGAGCGGCTCAGGGCCGGGCATCAGCCAAAGATCGATGTCTTTCAGCCAGCTCGGCACTGACTGGTTCTCGAGCCGTAGGCCGCCCTTGGCCCTGCCCCACGGTGTCTGGCGATTGAATGCCCGGTAGATCTGGGCGGCATTCCAGTAGTCGCCGTCAAATGCGCCGACGGCCACTTCGAACTCAGGTGCGTAACGACCTCCGGCCGTGGCCGCCTCCGATGGCCAGTGCACACAGGTGACGCCAACGCTGTCTTCTCGGGCTTTCACGGCAAAACGCTTGTGATGCGCCCTCATGTCATGCATGCCGATGTACAGCCCCTTGCTGTCGCGATAGAAGGCTACGAAAGGCATGGAGGTGACCAGTGATGGATAGGTACCCTCGTAACTCATGCCGGGCTTTACGTCATATTCGAGGCCCCAGCCGAAGGGGGCGGCCAGCTTCAGGCCGGGTTCGGTGCGGATATTCGGCAGGATGGGCCAATCCGCCCGCGCTACTCTCCAACCTTTCGGCAAAATGGCTACAAGATGCCACCGTGTCATGCGACGATCCCATGAGATAGACAAGACCACCTGCAACGGGATGTCCTTCGCCTTCCCGTTCCAGACAAGTCTCGTGCTGTAACCCTTCGTGACCTCTTGCCCGAAAGGGATCTCCACACTGTCCAACTCCACCGTGGCCGAGCCGGGCCCCTGCAGCGACAGACGCCATAAGGCCTCTTTCTCGCCGAGCGGCTTGAGCCATTCTTCGCCGACCACAGCCACAACAGAGGACAAGGCAATCTGATGACTCTCGGTCGCGTTCGACACAGTTGCGGTTGAATTCTGTGGCATGGATGGACGAGATGATGGGATCTCAGCCGCCCGTACGGCCATCATGCCGCCAAGCGCGAACGATGCCCACACGATCAGACACAGCCTCTTCATATCGATCACCTCATATCACACGGCTGCAACCAGACAGCACCAACACAGACTCCGAACGGCGGGCAGTGTAACGCGCATGAGGCGCTCTTTGTAGCTGATCACTGGTCGTTTGGACACGCGGTTTGACGCTGGGACGTGCCCTTCGATAGCATGGCGATCGGGAGAAGCCTCGGGCGTCGTGTTGCCCGGGCAGTTGCAGCAAAGCCAGTCCAGTCCATTCGATGACGGAGGATTCATCCATGAGTATGCCTGAGAAGCTTTCGAGGTGTGCGTGCTGCCAGATGAGCCGGCGTCGGTTTCTGGCGACCGGGTGCGCGACGTGTGTCGGAGCGACAGGCATACTGACGGCCGGGTCCGCTGCCTTCGCCGCCGAAGGGGGCAACAAGATCCGCGTGCGGATCATCTACTCACTGCACGCGGCAAAGCAGGACCGGCCCGACTGGCCCAACAAGGGCTTCGACTTCCAGCCGGTGATGGACCGGATCACCAACACGCTCAAGGAGGCCTGCCCGAGGTTTGAATTCGTCACGAGCATGGCCGACGGCGAGGAGGCGGCCAAGAAAATCCTGGAGGAAGACAAGACGGCGAACATCGACGGCTACCTGGTGTACCAGATGAACGCTTGGAACAGGGTCGTGCAGACCATCGCGGCCTCGGGCAAGCCGACGCTCTACGCCGACTTCCAGTACGGCGGCAGCGGCGGGTTCCTCGTCTACACGGCCGGGTTCCTCCGGGCCAAGACGCCCAACTTTGGCTTCGTGGCCTCATCGCGCATGGAGGACCTGGTCGCGGCCGTCCGCTGCTTCAGGGTGATCAAGCGAGGCGGCTCGATGGCCGACTTCGTCGCGGCGACGGCCAAGGCTCGACAGGAGCGCACACCGAAACCGGGCGACATGACCTGCAGGCCCGACAAAGTCGACGCCCTGAAACCCAAGGACTGCCTCGCCCGGATGAAGGAGTCGAAGATCCTCACGGTGGAAAAGGGCTGGCACAACATGGATGAGGCGGTGAAGAAGGAGATGGGCATCGAAGTGGTTCAGGTGCCCTTCAAGGACCTGAACACCGCCTGGGAGGCCGCGGACAAAGACGAGTCGAAGGCCATCGCCGATCGGTGGCAGAAGAACGCGAAGAAAGTCGAAGGCGTTTCCCGCGAGACGCTGGAGCAATCCGGTGCGATGTATGTGGGCATGAAGAACCTCCTCAAGAAACACGGCGCCAACGCGATCACCATCAACTGCCTCGGCGGGTTCTACGGCAACCACATACATGCCTACCCGTGCCTGGGCTTCCACGAGTTGCTGAACGAGGGCCTGATCGGCGCATGCGAGTGCGATCTGCGCTCGACAGCCACGATGGTCACGATGACCGCCCTGACCCAGGGACGGCCGGGCTTCATCTCCGACCCGGTCATCGACACCGCCTCAAGGCAGATCATCTACGCCCACTGCGTGGCCTCGAACAAACCGTTCGGGCCGAAGGGGCAGGCCAATCCCTACGAGATCCTCACCCACTCCGAGGATCGCCAGGGGGCGTCACTACGATCGGTGATGCCGGCAGGCTACATGACCACAACGGTCGAATTCAGGCCGGACACCAAGGTCGTTCTGTTCCACCGCGGCAAGGCGGTAGCGAGCGTAGATGACGACCGGGCCTGCCGCACCAAGCTGGCCGTCGAGCCGGTCGGCGACATCGAAAAACTCTTCACCGAGTGGGACCAGTGGGGCTGGCACCGGGTCACCTTCTACGGCGACCTCAAGGAGCCGGTCTTCGCCCTGGCAGACGCCATGGGCTGGAAGGTGCTGGAAGAGGCGTGATTGACTTCAGACCCGCGACACTGGTTCGCCCGTGAGGACGGTAAGGGAGCGGCTGGAGCCGGCTGTCAGAACCGCGACCGTACCCGTCCTGCGTAGCCTTGGCGAAGCGGGAAGGGACCGGCTGGGGCGCGAGGTCAGCGCCGAGACCGTAACCCCGCACCGTGAGTTTCTCCATACCCACGAGCGGCCGGCAGTGCGTCCAACGCGATTCTCAACGCAGGGTGTCGAGAGTCTACCCCGAATGAGAGGCCACCCGGCCGCAGCCCTGGTCTATACATAAGCACCTTTTTGACAATTATTTATGTCAGACGCAATGGCTTGCAGTCAGTTCCTCTGGTACTGCGCTTGGGTTGGGGCAGCGGGCCAGGCGGTCCTGCCTTGCTCTGCGAACCACGCAGGGACCGGGGCTCACGGCCGGGGTTTGCACGCGGCTTGGTGGGGTAGCGATGAGGCGGGATGGCCGCGACCAGCGATCGCGGATGGCGCTGAACCGGGCGGCCGTGCATCGGTAAACCGCAGGTGTTGAAAAGCCTGCCACGGCGCGTATCATAAGGGTCTAAACGCGGGTGTAGCTCAGTGGTAGAGCGTCACGTTGCCAACGTGAATGTCGTGGGTTCGAGCCCCATCACCCGCTTTTGAGAACCTTCGGGAATATCGTTGCAAGCCCCTGAATTACCAGCCACTTGCGAACACTCACCCCCATCAGACTCAACACCCTCTGAAGCGCAGGCTTGGGAACCAAAATGACCATCTGTGTTACGTGCGCGCTGCTGTGGCGCTGCGCCGCCCCTTCATCGCAGGTTCCGGTCATGCGAAGCGCGGTCGCTGGCATCACCGGGCCGGTCGGCAACGCGGGCAGGCTGGCGATTGCAGCCGCAATGGGCAGCAGGCTTTCATCGGTGTACACGTCGGCCGTCAACCGGGGGTCTGTGTGCCTCATGTGGGCTTGGGCCAGCCGCTGGGGCACGCCACAAGCCGCCATCTCATAAAGCATCACGACGGAATCGCCACGCCTCGGCGGACCGCCTCATGTCGCAGCTTGTTCAGTGCGGCCAATGATTCCTCACTTGGCCGGATCGCTCCCCGCTCCCAGCGGGAGACGCTCATCTTGTCCACGCCCAGCTTGTCGGCCAGTTCCTTCTGCGTCAGCCCGAGGGCCTCACGTAGAGCCGTGATGAATCCGGGGCTTGGCGGCCGGTCCAGTGCCGACGTGGCTAAGGCTCGCACGCGGTCCAGGAACCTGACGCCCTCGGGGAGAAACGCCGCCGCGCCGCTGCGGTCGGCGGTCACCCATCGGCCCGGAACCTCGACGAACAACGTCCGCCCGTCGGGCAGCTTCATGGTGTACGGATGATCCGGGCGAGACAAAGCCGGGTTTGGCTTGGTGCCCCGTCGGTAGCGTTTCTTGACGGTCGTTGTCATGGCGTACCCTCAGTCGATCGTGATAAACACGGTCAACCGGCCTTGCTCATCGTGGTCCAGCACGCAGACGATTTCAACCTCCAGGCCGTCGGCGGCTATCCCGTTGATGATCCATTTGGGACGTCCGAAATTGTCCGGTCCGCCTGGCCGTACCCCGGCCGGATCATCCAGCACGGCCAGCACGTCCGGCCAGACCAGCCCGCGCAGGTCCATCCGTTGCGTGAAGTGCTCCAGCACCCGATACCGGCCCCGCTCGATGCACCGCCGGATGACCGACCACGCTTTTCGCGCCCTGTTGTCCATGTCCTCTCATCTGTAAGTATACACCATAATAGGCGCACTGTCAAATCGCCGACTGACCCGCTTGGTGTATTGCTGCCTCCGAGTCCGGCTTCTCGGTTCGGGCTGCCAGCCATTCCGCATACGCCGCCGTGCCTGCCGGCAGGGGTCTGCCCGTCGGATTCGGTTCGCGCCCGCCTATAGGATCTGTTGGTGCGCGAAATGAATCCGGAGCATGATACCGGCAGGGGTTGCCTTTGCAGCCGTCGCCGTTTATGGTTCCAGGTCTGTTTTTTGCCAGAACTGACCGGACGCGGGAAGGTCGTGGCCCTGCCTGTCCTGCCCGTCCTGTCCCTGAATCGGCTTACGGCTGTGACCGCTGGTAGGTCGCGGCAAGGGGGGTGAGGCTGATTCACGTAACGACTTTTCTGCACAACAGTTAGTGTGGGCAGGCAAACACGTTGCCAGCGCGAATGTCGTGGGTTCGAGCCCCATCACCCGCTTTGCCTGACTGGTCAATCCGGCTTGAGAGTCGCATCCACCGCAACAAAAAGGACAGCCCGTCGCCGAGTCGCCGAACAGGGCGTTGAGCGGTCCCTGTTATCATCGCAACCGAGAGGGTATCATGCCCGGCTCGTTTCCGAGGCCGACCTGTTGTGGACACCGGTCGGCTCGGTGTTTGGGAAGCTAACGAGGTGCAACCATGCAACGATACGTGAAGTACTTTCTCTTGATCGGCACGCTGTCACTGTCGGCGGCAATTGTCCTGGCGGCGGAGGGCAAGAAGAAAGAGGCCGGTGAGAAGCAAGGCAACCGCGTAGCCGTCGCGACCACGCGGCCGGCCTATCTGGACAAGGAACACGCCCCACGCGGCAAGGGCTGGGTCAAGCTCTTCAACGGCAGGAACCTCAAGGGCTGGAAGTCGTTCCCGGACGACCGCCCCAACTCGTGGAAGGTCGAGAAGGACATTCTGGTCAGCGACTTCAAGGAGGGCGAGCACGGAACCAACATCTTCAGCGAGGAAAAGTTCGGCGACTTCGAGATCTACTACGAGTATCTCGTGCCCAAGAACGGCAACAGCGGGGTCTTCCTCCGCGGCCAGTACGAGATCCAGATTCAGGCGGATCATGGCGTGCCGTCAGACAAACCCAGGGACTGGGGCAACGGCGGCATTTATGGCCAAAAGGCTCCATCCAAGAACGTGAGCAAGCCGGACGGCGAGTGGCAGAGCGTGTACGCCACGATGATCGGCAAGAAGATCACCGTCTTCTTGAACGGCGAGAAGATCATCGACAACTATGAGCCGCCCAGGGCAACGCACCTGTACGGCGAGTTGAAGGTCAAAGACGGCGACCCAACCGGCCCCATTCTCCTGCAGGGCGACCACAAGCCGATCAAGTTCCGGTACGTGATGGTCAAGCCCGTCGGGAAGCCGGCGGAGAAGAAGTAACCGGCAAGACGATTCGCAGTGCGGGATGGACGCCCCTCCGGACAACCGCGCGTCCATCCCGCGTGCGTCCTGCTTGCGATCATGGTCATCCGACGAGGTGACAGGCGGAGGACAGCCGATCATGGAGTGTCGACAGAAGACGAATCTAAAGGATTGCACGTGCACCTATAGCGGCTGCGAGCGCAAGGGTATCTGCTGCGAGTGCCTGCAATACCACCTGGCGGCCCGCCAACTGCCCGGCTGTTGTTTCCCGCCCGAGGTCGAGCGCACCTACGATCGGAGCTCCAAGGCCTTCGCCCGAGCCTGGAAGCTTTAGAAACTTTTATGCTCTAACGATCTTCTGCGTTCGGATGCCGGAGCCGATGCTGCCGTGCTGAGGAGCCTGGCCATGCACCGGCCTGCAAGCTGCCAGTGGCGCCGGGCGCTCGCACGAGAACGCGACACCCTCCGGATTCCCCCTGTAAAGGGGGAGCGTGTGCGGATCGGCAGGCCGTGGGCCGGGTGGGTGGCGGCTCCCCGTTGTGAACGGGGAATGTGTACCAGAAGTCAACACCACCGTGTGACCGGTGACCCGACTCCCCGTGGTGAAGGGGGACAATCATCGTGGGCGGATTGCCCGCTGCATCGGCAGCTCACGGTTCGGTGGGTGGGGTCGGAATGCCGCCCTCGCAATTATTCTCCAGGTACTCGAACACCTCCTCTCCCGCACTCGAACTGACGACGAACGGCATGTTGAAATTGCCGTCGAACCCGTGGACGCTGGGCAGGCGACCGTCCCAGTGATAGGCCGTCAGCATCCCCTCGAACGCGCCCGTCACATAAACGATCATGGGATTCTTGGCTTGCCACGGGTCGCGCTCGTCGATGCGGCAGGTGTCGAAGGTCACCGTCCCGGCAATCGCGGGGCCGAAGTCGACGGAGCCGTGCTCCTGAAACCGGGCCGCGGCGACATCACTGGCGCCCGCCGGGTCCTCCAGGAAGATGAACGAGCCGAGGGCAAACTGGCTCATTCCCGCGCTGCCGATTTCGAGGAACACATCACCGTCATCCGCGTTGAAGTAAAACGCGGGCGGCATCGCGGGGCTGCCGATCACTCCCCCCTGTGTTCTGTCCACCGCCTGAATCGCGTGCGAACCGTATCCATCAATGCTGTAGCTCATCCCGGGCGGGCAAACCCTGCTGAGCACCATTCCAGATGCGCCGGCGTTGCCGAGACCCAGCGGATCGATCCACGAGCGAATCGGATCGCCCACACCCATCTCCAGCAACAATTCCTGGATGCTCGTGGTGAACACCAGCCGGCCGAACGGACTGTCGTCGGCCAACGGGTATCCATACGCGGTGATCTGGTGCTTGATGTGGGCCGGAGTCAGGGTCGGGCTAATCGACTTGAGGATCGCCGCCAGCGAGGCCACCATGGGGGCCGAGAAGGAGGTCCCGAAACGGCCGTCATAGCTTCCGTCGGGAGCGACGGCGGGCACGTTCTCACCCGGCGCGGCGATGTCGACCGCTCCGCCGTGGTTGCTCATGACCGAGAGCTCGGTGGGATTGCACTCTGCCGTTGCGGCCACGGTCAGGACATTAGCCAGCCCGATGCCGCCGGGAGCGTAATTGAAGCCGGTCAACTCCAGTGATTCGTTTCCCGCTGAGCAGACGAACAGAACGGTGCTGCGCCGCCCCATCAGTCTGAGCCAGGTGTCCCACATGATCTCGAAGTACGGGTCAGATTCCTGCCACCCGAAGCTCATATTGATGATGTCGGCCCCCGCGGCCGCGGCCATGGTCGTGTAAACGATGAAGCTGGCATCGTCGCTCGCGCGGCCGACGATCAGACGGAGGTTGTCTCCGACGAGCCGTGATGCGATGCCGTTGATGCTGCACATGTCATTATCAGCCGCAATGATGCTCGCCACTGCCGTACCATGCCTGCGGTCGTGCAAATCTTCCGGCGGACCGGCGAAGTCGTTCAGGTAAAGAATGTCTACTTCATCAAATTCGTTCGTGGAAGGATCGAGGCCGGTGTCGACGATGCCTACCCGGACCCGATGCAGCGTCAGATGCTCCCGGAAGAAGTCGAACATCGTGACCGCCTGGTAGTACTCCGTTTCGGCAAACGCACACTGGTCCTCAGCGACGATATCCCGGTTGTCGTTCTCGGCCGGGCAGGTCTGGTTGAATTGAGCAACACGGTTATAGCCGGCCGACGCAACGCCGGGGTTCGCCTCGGCCTGGTCGATGAGAGCCTCAAGCTCGGCTTGCGTCGTCGCCGGAACCTCGATCTGGTAAAAATCGATGTCCGGCACTTGGCCGACGATCGTGCCTCCGAGCTCGGCGGCAAGCTGCTCGACCACGGCGCGCTGCGTGCCCTCCTCCATCAGAAGGAGGATTTGATTGACCGCAAACTCGACGGTCCTCCCATCGGACAGGGTCTGCTGGATCATGCGATCCGGATCGGGAGGAGCGCAGTAGACCTCGGGGTCAGGAACGTAGGAGTCGAAGGGATCTTCGGACCCATCACCTGAACCGTCGTTGTCGGCAGGACTGTGCGGCGAGCAGCCTCTGCCGACAACAAGCACCGCCAGACAGAGCAGCACCCATCCACCACCTGCAATGTGTCTCATCGTGTTGTCTCCGGCAGGAAGGGCAAGAACGTCCGCCAGGCTGCTCATCAGGACAGGATCGCCGGGCGACGGATCGTGGCCGGGTAACCAAGTGCGAGGCTGCCACCCCACTCGTCGGCCGGCCACGGGCGCCTCCGAACAGAGGCTAACTCATGCCATTGTCCCCGAACCCCTGTGCACATTCAAGGGGCGAGTGGGCAAAAAAGCGGTAATCCGAGCAATGGAAGGCCTGAGGCGAGCGCACGCCGACTGGGACGGAGGTCAATAGGTCTCCGCGATCCGAGCGAGCGCAGCCTCATTCCCCATCGGGCCCGGAGGCCCGATCTCTTGTCCCCTCCGCGTGCCCCATTCATGGTTCATGTGGGAACTTGTCGTCGATCCTTGCCTCCGCCAACTCGACGAGGAAATCCTCGATCCGGCCGCAGACCAATTCCAGGAACCGGCGGCCTTTGTCGGCCGAGGCCTTCGAGGGGTCCCCGGAGGCACAGTGGTCGTTGATTTTCGCAAAGTCGCGGCTGGTCAGCACCCAGCCCTGGCGCACGGCCTCGAAACGAAACGGCCGGACGCCGCCGTCGCCCGCCACCCCCGGCTCGATCAGTTCGGGATACAAGGCCATGGCGACCGACGTCTCCATCTCGCCGGCGTGGTCGTCGCGACATTCGAAGATGTCGCCGTACTTGTCCATGCCAACCCGCCACCAATTGCACAGGAACACGTTTGTGTCGACTTCGGTCTGCAACTGGCGGATCAGCGGCATGAACTCGTTGCCACCGTGGCCGTTGAGAATGAGCACCTTGCGGATGCCGTGCTTACGCAGCGAGACGACAATGTCCCTCACCATCGCATCGAGCGTCGCCTGCGAAACGTGGATCGTCAGCGGGTAGGCCATCAGGTTGCAGTCGACACCGTAAGGGATCGTCGGCAGGCAGATGACGGACTGACAGCGATCCCAGGCCGCCTTGCAGGCCGTCCGAGCCACGCAGGTGGTGTGGCGATAGTCCTGCCCTTCCGGCAGATGGCGATTGTGAGCCTCGATGGCCGAAATCGGCAGAACAGCGACCTCATAACGGCGTTTGGAGATCCGGTGCAGGTTGGTTGCGGTCAAGTCCCATTCATCGATCATGAAGATCACCTTTCGAGCTTGGCGCAGGCCGGATTGCAGCAAGCGTATCGCGCATATTCCAACGGAATTCGCGAGGAACTGCAACAAGACCTTCTTGAGGCCGCAACGAACTTCGCCCGGCAAACCAGGCATCGGGAGAATCCGTCCGCATCGTCGCCTTCCTGACCGAAACCAGGCGATCCTGGCTCATTCATGGCGGTCGGCCGAGCTGTTCACGCGGTCTGGCCGGCGGCGCCCGCAGGGGAACCCTCGAACCACCGCCTCCGCAGGTAGAACGCCACGCTCACCAGACTGATCAGCGCCGGCACCTCGACCAGCGGGCCGATGACCGCGGCAAAGGCCGCTCCGTGGTTGATGCCGAAGACTCCGACCGCCACGGCGATGGCGAGCTCGAAATTGTTGCTTGCGGCGGTGAAAGACAGCGTTGCCGATTTCGCATAGCCTGCCCCGGCCTTCTTGCCCATCCAGAAACTGAGCAGAAACATCACCACGAAGTAGATGAGCAACGGAACGGCGATCAGAAGGACGTCACCCGGCCTGGTGATGATCTTCTGGCCCTGCATGGAGAACATCACCACGATGGTGAACAGCAGGGCAATCAACGTCATTGGCGAAATTCTTGGGATGAACTTCCCATGATACCACTCTTTGCCTTTGGTCTTCACCGACACAAGGCGCGTCAGCATGCCGGCCAGGAACGGGACGCCGAGGTAGATGAAAACGCTCTGGGCGATCTGGCCGATGGTGATGCCGGATGTGTCGGCGCCCCGCAGTCCCAGCAGCGGCGGCAGGACGGTGATGAACAGCCACGCGTATACGCTGTAGAAAAGCACCTGGAAGATCGAGTTGAACGCCACAAGCCCGGCGGCGTACTCCGTGTCACCTTTGGCCAGGTCGTTCCAGACGATGACCATCGCGATGCAGCGAGCCAGCCCGATCATGATCAGGCCGATCATGAACTCCGACCGGCCGTGAAGAAAGGCGATGGCCAATAGAAACATCAGGATCGGCCCGATCACCCAGTTCTGAAGCATGGACAGGCCCAGGATCTTGATGTTGCGGAAGACGTCGCCCAATTCCTCGTACTTCACCTTGGCCAGCGGCGGGTACATCATCAGAATCAGGCCAAGAGCGATGGGAATGCTCGTCTGAGTGCCTTCAGGGCGAAGCGAGCCGATCCATTCGCCCACGCCCGGTGAGAAATAGCCCAGCAGCACGCCAACAACCATCGCCAGGAAGATCCACAGCGTGAGATATCGATCGAGGAAGGACAATCTCTTCGACACGCCACTCGACATCACTCTTGCTCCTACTGGTTGATCAGATGCTGCCCCCTCGCTGGAACGAGATTCCTGTCTCGTTCTCCCCGGCACGGGATTCCTATCCCGTTTGGCTCGCGGGAAAGCATTCCCGCGCGGTCGGGTGCGAGAAGAGATTCTCGCACCAGCTCGTTGGATTCCGGCACCAACTCATTGGATTCTCGCATCAACTCATCCGCATTCATCCTTCATCCCTCATCCTTCCACATTCATTCAGTCGGCTTGACCGCATACACCTTCACACTGGCGGCGTAGTCATTGATGTTGTAGCGGCTCAGCAGCTCGGCCACGCCCTCGTGCAGGCCCGGTTGGCCGCCGCCAGCGGACTTCGAGCCGCAACAGCTTGACTTCGCAGGCTGATCGGCGATCGGCAGGCTGGTTTTCGATGAGCAGCATCCCGAAGAGCCCTCGACTTTCGCATAAGCGTTAAGGTCGGCCCAGCTATCGATCACCTGGACGTGGGCGAAACCGGTCTCGCGCAAACCGGCCTCGTAATCCGTGATGAGAATCGCCCCGGCGATGCAGCCGACGTAGGCCGTCACATCGTCGGTGATCTCCGGCGGCAGCGGCTTCTTGAGGGCGATGTCGCTGACTGCCAGGCGGCCGCCGGGCTTGAGCACCCGGGCGATTTCGCGAAACACGGCCCGTTTGTCGGGAGCCAGATTGATGACACAATTGCTGATCACGCAATCAACCGAGGCCTCCGGCAAGGGTAGCCGGTCAATCGTCGCCAAATGAAACTCGATATTCGAGGGCATCTTGCCGCCCGCGGATCGAGCGGCATTCCTGCGGGCCAGCTCGATCATCTCCGGCGTCATGTCGATGCCGATGGCCTTGCCCGCCAGCCCAACCTTGGGTGCGGCCAGCAGTACGTCCAGACCGCCGCCGCAGCCCAAGTCAACGACCACTTCGCCGGGTTTGAGGCTCGCGAAGGCCGTCGGGTTGCCGCAGGACAGGCCCATGTTGGCCTCGGCGGGGATGCTTGCCAACTCGTCGGCGCCGTAGCCGAACGCCTCGGCCACCTGACGGACGCTCTCCTGCCGGCTCGACAACCCGCTGCCCGCGACCGCCGCATATTTTGACTGAACGGTTTTAATGATCTTATCTGACATGGTTATGCTCCCTTAAAGAACGATAAGAGTCGCCCGGCGGCTGCGCAGGGCAGAATCCCCGACAGCCGGACATTGGCTGCCGAATGACGGCGCCGAAATGGCCTTGGATCAGGATTTGCCGAGCATCTCGGCGGCGTTGTCGATGCCGGTCTCTTCGGCAACCGTCAGGACATAGTTGTGAGTTGAGGCGTCGCGCAGTGGTTTGATTTCCGCGAACTCGGGGTCGTGGGAGAATCGGGTAAGGTCGGTGGGATCCTCGTAGGCGATGATACCGCAGTATTCCTGGTTGCACACACCCATGAACCTCGCCCGCGTCCGGCCGTAGAACAGGACGCGAGCATGGTGCCGCTCCAGGATCGGGCGCACGCGGCGAAGGTACTCGGCGTAGGCAGTCTCCTTGCCGGGGATGATGTCGAACAGATTCAACGTGATGATCATAGGTCTCTGCCCGGCGGCATCCGGGGACGCCTTCAAGGAGCCCGTCGGCCGAAAGGTCGATAGCATACGCATCCGCTCGCTTTTGTCCACTTTCCGCGCACACCGCCGCACCCAAACCTTTATTTCATCTTGAGTTCCGCGAACTTGGCCTCGATCTGGTCCTTGGGCATGAAGCCCTCGTGCCGCCACAGTTCCTTTCCGGCGGCGTCGAAGAAAACCTGAGAGGGAATCAGGTTGAAATCGATCTCCCGGGCTCGCTCCCGGTCCTCCATCACGTCGACCGACTCGACCTCGATCCTCCCGGCGTACTCCTTGCGAAGCTGCTCGATGATCGGGGCCATCGCCTTGCAGGCCTGGCACTTGCCGGCCCCAAGCTCGACCAGCCGCGGCAGCCCGCCGGAGGGCCTGGTTGCGGGCGGTTTGTCACCCTCCGAGTTTGAACCGGCGGTGGAACCCGCGCGATCGGTTCCACAGTGCTTCACACAGGCCGCCACAACAACCAGCAGCACGACCAACCCGACAATCACGATGTTCTTGACCATGCGCCACCTCATCAGGCGATATAGAGCAGCCATGCCCCCCCGAGCAGGACCAGCACGCCACAGACAGACTTCATCACCGTGGTCCCCTTCGATCGCTCATTCCAGTTCAGGTACTTCTGCACCAGTTCCGTCGAGGTCCCCGCCAGAACGATCACCGAGCAATGACCGATTCCGTAAACAAGCAGCAACAGGACCCCGTAAGAGACGCTCTTGGCCCCCAGCTTGAAGATCAGACCGAGGATCGGGGCCATGTAGGCAAACGTGCACGGCCCCAGTGCGATCCCGAAAATCAAGCCCAGAATAAAGGCGGCGAGCATTCCCCGCCGCTGCATTGTGACCTGTCCCGGACCGGACCACGGCATCGGAATCACGCCCAGCAGATGAAGTCCCACGAGAAAGAACACGATGCTCACCAGGTAATTGCCGACCGGGCCTACGTCGCCCATCATCCGGCCGGCCTCGGCGGTGACCGCACCGATCAGGCCGATGGTCACCAGAATGCCGACCGCGAACAGCGTCGAGGTAAGAAACGCCTTGCGTGTCGACACCTGACCCTGCTCGCTGATGAAGCCGATGATCAGCGGAATGCTCGCCAGATGACAAGGGCTCAACACGACGCTGAGGATGCCCCATACAAAGGCGGCCACCAGAGCAACGAGTGCTGACCCTTCGATTGCGCGGGTCAACGTGGTAAAAACCTCTTGCATGTTTCACATTCCCCCCATCTTCGCGAGCTGCTTCTCGATTTCTGCTTGCGGGAAGAAACCGATGTGCCGAAACGCTTCCTTCCCGTTCTTGTCGAAGAAGACCTGCAGGGGAATACCCTGGACATCATAGCGCTCCGCAAGGATCTGCTCCTTGCGGACATGCACGAAGAGGATGTTGGCCTTGCCCTCGTACTTCTTCTTGAGCGTTTCAAGGATCGGGGCCATCATATCGCACGGGCGGCAGCCGGTGGCCCCGAAGTCAACCATCGAGGGCTTCCCGCTCGCCCGGGCCTTATCCACGGGGTTGTCCCGGGCCGCAGCGGCCTGCCGTTCCGCCCACGCCCCAGAGACACGGATCGGTAGACGCTCCCCAAGCGTGCGCACGTATTCCTTAACCGCCGCCTGCTGCTTCTTCTGAAGCACGTACTGCAACAACTGCTCCTTGATCTGATCGAGCTTGGCGCCACCGCACGCGTCCTTGTTGTTCTCATAGAAGTCCTTGACCTCATCCTCCGAGACCTTGACCGTCTGGACGACCTTCTGCAAGTGCTGATTGACGATCTCCTGTTCAGGCTTTCCGGGAGCTTGGCTCTTGTCAGCAGCTTCCCGCCGAGCCACATCGAGGATCAGCTTTGGGGTGGCGATCCTCTCCAGCAGGAAGAAAGCATTCTTGGTCAGTTGGTCCCGCATGTCGGCCGGTGCGCGCTCTGTCTCGGCCTTCAGATCGGCCTCATTCAATCGAAGCGCTCCGCTCTCCAGGAGAACACCGTCGGGAAGCTTGGATAGCACGGCAAACGTCAGGGCACCGGAAGCCAGTCCCGGATGGACGACATCGATCGTTGTCGCTGTCGGCTGGGACGCGGTGTGTTCTCTGGCAACGGCAGGCCTCGTCTGAGGCGGCGGATTGGCGGTCGCCTTGGAACCAACGGGAGAACCGGAAACACTCGTGAGAGAGGCAACTGACACGAGAACGACCACAATCAGCATGCTTTTGATCATATAAACCTCACAAGACGCCCCATTCGTCCACGTCGCAGGGGGGTGGGGAACGAGTCTCTCCGGCCACCCTGTGGCGTCAGCCGCGAGGTGCACCCACTTCATCACGCGTTGGCTTGCCTGCCGCCGAGGCAACGAGCCAGCCCGGGCGAACGATCGCAGCGGCCGGTTTCGCGGTCAAGTCAACCCCCAGTTCCTTCCACTTCGCCAGGATATCCTCTCTTGAGAAGAAGCCCTCATGGCGGAAGAGTTCCTTGCCCGAAGCATCGTAGAAGATCTGCGTCGGGATCAGACCAATCTTGTACTGCTCCCCGGCCTTCGGATTCTGCCAGACATCAATGAATTCCACTTGCAGCCGAGCGGCATACTCCTTCTTCAGGTTTTCGAGGATTGGGGCCATCATCTTGCACGGGATACACTTGGTTGCACCCAGATCCACGAGCCGCGGCAGCGCCTTGGGGACCGTCTGATCGTGCCCCTTCTGCGCCTCGGCAGGTCGGCTTTCCGCATTCGCTGGTGCTTGCGGCCGATCTCCGCTGCGGAACGTGTCCTTGCTCCTCTGCTTGCACGCCATGATGACACCCACGACAATCAGCAAGGCCGCGACGATGCTGATCTTCAGAATCTTGTTCATGATAGCCACACTCTCCTGCTTGGCATACCGAGCCTACGTCCCGGACACGCCGCCAAGGAACGACGACAATTCCGTCCGCACGTATTCAGTAAAACGAGCGTAATCACCCAGTAGTTCCCAAACCGATTTCAGATTCTTCCACTCCACTGGTTGCCCGTCTCTCATCCGAACCAGGACCAGTGACTGCCCGGTCAACGCGTAATCCTTCTCGAAGTGTTCGTTCCCCGATTCTTCGATGTTGATGGGCCGCCATTCAATCAGCCCGCCGGAGAGCTCTCCGGCAAAGTGTATCTCAATCGCCTGCTTGGCCCACTCCTCGATCTGCAGGCAGGAGTGGCAACGGACCGATCGGTGGAAGTAGAAGGCAACCACGTCCGGAGACGCCTCGAAAACGCCGGATTCGACGACCGGCTGCGAGGCGACCGTTGTTGTGACCCCCGCTGACTGGGTGACCGGGCGAGCGGCAGGGGCGGGGCCAGTGGCAGGACTTGGAGAAACCGGCATCATGCAGGTCGCGCATGTTCCTCCCGCCGAGCCCGTCGCGCCTCGCCAGTAGCTGGTCACGATCGAGCCGACGAGGACCGCGATACAGGCTGCGATGATACCCACTCGCCCCGCTCGTCCCATGCGCGGCCACTGCTTCCACGCGATCACCACCATGAATATCAGCAGCGCCGACATCCACAAGCCGATCGGGTAGCCGCCATCACACTGTTGGCAAGGCCGCATTATTCAATGCACCTCAACGAGATCTTCTCGCTCCCGAGGGCCGCAGAGCTCGCTACGTCATCGCGCTGGTCAACAGCGTGGTGATCTCCGCTTCCGAAAGAACCTTGCCCGCCGATTTCACTTCTCCGTCAATTGCCAGGGCCGGGGTCATCATCACCCCGCGCTGCATGATGTCCTTGATCTGCGTCACCTTGCACAACTCGTACTGAACGCCAAGGGCTTTGGCGGCCTTGTCGGCGTTCGCGGCCAGCGTTGTACACTTCGGACAACCGGTTCCGAGAATCTCGATCTTCATGTTCAATCTCCAGTGTGGTTGAGCCTGAGACGGCAGGTCTCCGTCCTGCTTCGTCCGTGGGATTTCGCAAGGCTCCGACCGTGCCCAACCCTGTTCAGGATCCTTCTCCCGTTACGGCATCGCGCCGAAAATCATTCCCGAGATCGTGGCCATGACCACGACCAGCGATACAAACACGACCGTTTTCTGTGTACCCATGATGCTGCGAATGACCAGCATGCTCGGCAGACTCACCGCCGGGCCCGCCAAGAGCATCGCCAGGGCCGGGCCCTTGCCCATGCCCGAGCCCATCAGCCCCTGCAGGATCGGCACCTCGGTCAATGTTGCGAAGTACATGAACGCGCCAATAAGCGCCGCGAAGACGTTGGCCCACAGCGAATTGCCGCCCACCAGACGCGCGACCCAGGCGTTGGGAATCATGCCCTCCTCGCCCGGCCGTCCCAGCAGAAAGCCCGCCACCAGCACGCCGAACAACAGCAGCGGCGTGATCTGTTTCGTGAACGTCCAGGATTGATAGAACCATTCGCCGGACGGATCATTCCGGACGGCCAGAATGACCGACAGACCGACCACCGCCACGGCAAAGGGGATCATGGCTTCCCACGGAAGATGATGACCGTCGGCGGCGCCGTGAATGGCAGGGGCGATCCAGGATGCGCTGACCAGCCAGGCGGCAACCGTTGCCGCGGCCACCGCAGCCAGCTTCCACCATTTGATGCTGAACCAGACCCCGAGAATGAGAGCCAAGGCAACGGCGAAAACCGAAGTGATCAGCCACTTGCCGGACCAGACCCCGTGCCAGAAGCCCGAGGCCACATCCGGCTTGCCCCAGTTGGCGAACACCAGGATGCCGACCATGGCACCGAAGTAGAGGACGTTCTGCCACAAGGGCCGATCGACCTGTGCTTCCGGCATCATCATGGCCGCATCGGCTTTGGCCGTCTCTTCCTTGCGGTAGATCAGGTGCATGATCAGACCGATCACGATGCTGAACAGAATCGCCCCGACGGCACGGGCAATACCGATCTCCAGGCCCAGAATGCGGGCCGTCAGAATGATGGCCAGCACATTGATGGCCGGACCCGAATAGAGGAACGCCGTCGCGGGGCCAAGACCTGCCCCCATGCGCCAGATTCCCGCGAAGAGGGGCAACACCGTACACGAACAAACCGCCAGAATCGTGCCGCTGACCGACGCCACGCCATAGGCCAGCACCTTGGGCGCTTGGGGGCCCAGGTACTTCATGACCGACGCCTGACTGACGAAAACGGCAATCGCCCCGGCGATAAAGAAAGCGGGGATCAGGCAGAGCAGGACGTGCTCCTGGGCATACCACTTGGTCAGTGCCAGGGCCTCGAAGACCGCCTTACTGAATCGCGGCCAGTCCACCGGCATGGCGAAGCAGGCGACGAAAACAACAACACCCCAGATCAGCTTCCTGGACTCGGATTTCCAGTCGGTGATCATCCGGCAGAGCCTCCCCACGCGAATTCCGTTTGTCGAACCCCTGACAGGCTCCAGTCCATGGCTACATGGCCAACGCGCCATGAATGGGGCACAACAAAAAGCGGCCCGCGCCCGCCTATGAACCAAGCGCTGCGGCTTGCTCCTTCAAGCTGTGTTTCAAGACCGACTCGACACATTTCCAGAATCCTTCCAGGCAACAGACCTTCAGACTGTAGTAGGTGTTGAGACCTTCTTTGCGGTCCCCGATCAGCCCGGCGTTCTTGAGGATTGCCAGGTGCTTGGACACCGTGGACTGATCCGCTCCGACCAGGGGTGTCAGCTTGCACACGCAAACCTCTCCCTCGGCCAGAACATCAAGAATCAGCAGACGGCTGGGATGGGCGAGGGCTTTGGCGACCCTGGCTCGTGCTTCATAGTGTGGTTTGGATCTGATCTTCATGGCTTCATGGCAATTATGGCATATAGTTCCGCAAAGTCAAGCCCGGGCTCACCAGGCAGCGTACATAGACGGGGCAGATACCCGTCGTTAAGATCCATCCGACCCATTCGCTTCGTGAGAGGCCTGAAACATGAGCCGAAAACAAGACACCCGGATATCACGACGCAGGTTGCTCAAGACCACCGGTTCTGTTGCCGGTGCCGCCATCGGCTGGCCCTACATCCTCCCCTCAGGCACGCTGGCGGCCACAGCGAGCACATCGGCGAATAAACGTCTGACCGTGGCGGTCATCGGCGTCGGAGGCATGGGCACGGTTCATCTCAAGAACCTGCTGGAGTTCAGGAAGGAGGGCAAGGTCAACATCGCGGCCGTCTGCGATGCGGACGAGAGGACGCTCGCCAAGGCCGTCGAGACGGCCGGGCCCGGGGTCACGCCCTACCGCGACTACCGCTATGTCCTCGAACGCAAGGACATCGACGCGGTCGTGATCGCGACCCCGGATCATTGGCACGCCGTGCAGAGCGTTCACGCGTGCGAATGCGGAAAGCACGTGTACGTCGAGAAGCCCGCTTCGGTAACGATAGAAGAAGGCAAGGCCATGGTGGCGGCGGCCAGGCGGTACAAGCGAGCCGTCCAGGTCGGCGCCCAGGCGAGGACCGCCAAGGGTGCCCACGCAACCTGCATAGCCATCCGCAACGGCATTGTCGGCAAGGTCACGAAGGTGACATGCTGGCACTATGAGACGCCGATCGACGAGAACCCGGTACCGGACTGCGACCCCCCGCCCGAGTTGGACTGGGACCTGTGGCTGGGGCCGCTGCGATGGCGGCCTTACAACCCGCGATACTGTCCGGGCACGTTCCGCTGGATGATGGAATCGGGCGGCGGCCAGATCCGCGATCGCGGGGCGCACCAGTTCAGCACCATCCTGTGGTGCATGAACGCCGACGATCAGACCTCGTTTACCGTCGAGGCCACGGGCACCCCGCCGACCAAAGGGCTCTGGGACTGCCCGGTCACGATGGATGTCACCTACACATTCAAGAATCCCGACTGGCAACTGATTTGGGCTCAGCCGGGCGAGAAGGTCGGCAAGAGCGAGTTCGGAAACGTGTTCTGGGGCGAGAAGGGCCGGCTGATTCTGGAGTGGGAAGGGGCATACAAGGACGCCGAACCGGAAGCGGTCAACTTCAAGGTGCCGCCTGGCGGCGTCGTTCCTCCCCGAACAGATGAATACGACGATTTCAACATGAACCACAAGGCCGACTGGTTCAAGGCCATTCACGAGGGCAGACGGCCGGCCGTGGATATCGAAATAGGCCACCGTGTGGCGACGCTGTGCAATCTCGGCAATCTGTCGTACCTGCTGGGCCGCAAGCTGGTCTGGGACGGCGACAGGCAGGAGGTCATCGGCGACGAACAGGCCAACCGCCTGCTGGGCAAGCCGCAACGCTACCCTTATCACCTGTGATCATCTCATTCGATCATCGACGGACCCGCCCTTGCCGTGGCGAGAATGGGCCATCCGCCACCCAGCCGGCCCCGAGTCAGGCGTGTGTAGACAACTACTTGATGCTCACATCCTTCAGATAACCGGCTTCGACGGACCAGTCATTGGCATGGAACTCAATTCGGACAAGGACAGCGGTGTTGGGCAAGGCCTGCACGTCGACCTTCTCGGTGGTGAACTGACCGGCGGTGCTGACCACGACCTCCCGGGCCAGTTGATTACTGATGAAGATCTTGAGCAGGAAGTCGCCGTGCTGGCCGTCCGAGGCAACCTCAACGTTGAGCTGCGGGTGCGGTGTTTCGGGCACGCGCAGCCACGTTTCGATGGCCGCCGGCGAATCGGGCGTGATCGGATTGACCATCAGCACGTTCTCACGGCCGTAGGCGGCCGGGTAGTGCCCGCCCTTGAAGCTCGAATTCGCCCGGACCACCCGCCACTGCTTGTTCCATAGTTCGACCTCATTCGTGGTAACCGGCACGCGGATCGCTCGCTCCTTGTTTTCCCACTGCTCCAGCCCCTGCGGCGGCGTCGGCTGTTGCCTGATGAACACGTACTCTTGGTCATTGACCTCTCCGCCCGCACGATGGATGACCAGTTCGGCCACGCGCTGGCAGGATCGCACCAGGGTCCTCACGGTGTAATCGGAACCGAGGAACCGTTCGTGCGCAATCAGGGGGATACCGGCAACAATGCCAGGGTCGAGGCCCTGGTAGCCTTTCATGCATCCGACGATGCCGGCGGCGTTGGCGGCCGACGAGTCCGAGGCCTGCCCGCAACGGATGCAGATATCCATGGTCCGCATCAGGTCGCCCTGGCCGTAGATCAGGCCGATGACAGCGTATGCCCCGTTAAGCTTGGCATCGATGTTATAGGGGTTGCCCGGCATGCAATCGTTATCGTCGTTGTAGCTTCGTTCAACCTCGTTCCAGGCTGCGACCCAGTCGTGGGGATACGCCTGGCACCACGCAAGGGTGTCGGCGATGCAGCGGTAGTAGGTCGATTGAGGCGGGATGCAGGACAACCCGGCCTGAATGACCTTCATGACATCCTGGCTCTCAAAGAACGCCTCCGTGTACATTCCGGCAACAAACATCCCACCGTAGACACCGTCACCGTAGTTCATGATGTGGCCGAAGACGTCGCACAAGCGGTTGGACTCCCGGGGCAGCCCGGGACAAATGATGCCGAAGACGTCCGCCTCGATCTGGAAATCGATATCGTCACAGTGCCGGTTGTAGGCCGGCCGACCTGACCTGGGGGGCATGATCCCGTTGCGCACGTTCTGCCGACCGCAAAGGTTGGCATGCCAAAGGGGATAAGGCGTTTCTGCAAAAGCCCGCCCCGCCTGCTCTGGGGTAATGTTGAGTCCGTGTTCCTCCAAGGCCGCCAGGAAGGTCAGCTCGACATACACGTCGTCCTGGCGCAGGGCCCCCTCGACCATGTCTGGCTGCCAAGGCTTCAAAGGCGCGAGAATAGGCCGGCCATTAGACTGGAACTGGTACGGTTCGCCATAGCAGACGCCGACCATCTGCCCCGCCCAAGCACCCAGGCATTTGTCGGCATACGCCACGCGGGAAAGCCTCGCCGGCTCGGGACGAGGTGCACAGCCAGCCAAGCCAATACCAAGACCCGCGACGAGAAGGAAGCGAATCGCGTTCAATGGACCATCCTTCCACAAAGGGCTCTTCCATCGCGGCAGGGGACACCCTATGCGGCGATATGGCACGGAGCGCCTCGCCAAAATGACATCACGCACAACCGCAGGAACATGTTAACCGGTAAGCCCTTGAGCGGCAACCGCTTATGATCGCGTGCTGAAAACATGGCAACCCCTTGAGGACAGGCCTACCATGGGATGAGGCGGATTGAGACCCAACGATGGCAGAGAGCAAGGATATGGACTGGTGGGAGATCAAAGTACTGTACGACGGCCAGTGTCCACTCTGTCGAGGAGAGGCCAATCTGCTCCGCCGGCTCGACCACGGGCAGCGCAGGCTGCTTTTAGAGGACATCAGCAGCCCGGACTTCGATGCCGGCCGCTATGGAGCAACGATCGACCAGCTCATGGGCCAGATTCATGGCGTGCTCCCCAGTGGGAGGCTGGTCAAAGGAATGGAGGTCTTCAGGCGAGCCTATGACGCCGTGGGGTTTGGCTGGCTGCTGGCCCCGACGAACTGGCCGATCCTTCGCCGCTGCTTCGATGCCGGTTACGAGTGGTTCGCCCGCCATCGGCTGTGGCTGACGGGACGTTCCGGGCATTGCCATACAGGCCGGTGCAGGTCGCCGTACAAAGCCGCATGACGAACCATGCAAGGAGCCGGCCCTGTCGCCGTCCAGCGCTTGGAGACCGACGCAATCGCGGGTATATTGCATCTTGGGTAAAGCCGAAAGCTGGCATATCCCCGAATGCGTGTTCGGGGTGGTCGATGCCTGACTACCCTGTTGTGGGTCGGCCGGGACTTGCCCGTACATGTCATTTTGAAGGGCGATCTTCCTGTACGACAGCCACATGCCGGACTGATCGCCGCGCGGTGTATCGAGAAATCCATGAGCCAGGATTCGGAATCCACTGCTGAGCTTCTCCGCGAGATCGCGACTCTCAACAGTCGCATCGACGAGATGGAGCGGCAGCTTGTCGAGCAACAGAAGTCCTGGCAGGCGATTCGCGACAACCAGGAGTCGCTGGAAGTGCTGCTCAACGCGATTCCGGAGGCAGCCTTCCTGATCGACACACAGGGCTTCATCCTGGAGGCCAACCATGAGATGGCCCGCAGGTTCGGCCTGACCCGGGAAGAGGCTCTCGGCCGGTGTGCGTTTGACTTGATTCCGCCCGAAGTGGCCAAAGAACGGCTCCGCCAGGCCCAGATCGTCGTTGAGACGAGAAAACCAAGGCGATTCGTCGACCGGCGAGGCAACCGTATCATCGACAACATCATATCGCCGGTCTTTGGCGCGGATGGGCGCGTCGCCCGGCTGGCCATGCTGGGTATCGACGTGACGGATCGCCAGTCCGCCGAGGAAGCGCTGCGGTTGGCCTATGACGAACTGGAGACCCGCGTCGCTCAGCGGACGGCGGATCTCGAAGAGGCCAATCGTAGGCTGCAGGAAGAGAACAACGAAAGGAAACGGGCCGAGATGGCGGCCGCCGACCGGCATGCCCTTCAGGAGCAGCTCCTGCAAACCCAAAAGATGGAGGCCGTTGGCCAGCTTGCCGCGGGTGTGGCTCACGATTTCAATAACCTCATCACGGTCATCCGGGGTTACACGACACAAGCCGCCGCCTCGCTGTTGCCGGATCATGAAGCCCGCCAGGCCCTGCGATCCATTCTCGACGCCACCCAGCAGGCGAGCGGCCTGACCCGTTCGCTGCAAACGTTCAGCCGGAAAATGCCCATCGAGCGACGGCCATTGAATCTGCGCCACCTCGTCGAGGAGGCTGAACGCTTGATCCGGCCGACGTTGCCCGCGTCCATCACGCTGGAGATCCTGAATGACCTGGCTTCGCCGCTGTGGGTCATGGCCGACGCAAGCCAGATGCATCAGGTCTTGCTCAACCTGGCTATCAACGCCCGCGACGCGATGCCGGAGGGCGGCCGACTCCAGATCTCGGTGCGCGAGGCCGAACACAAGCACGGGCGGCGACAGGTCGACGGCGAGGCCCTGATCACCGTCACCGATACGGGCGTCGGCATTGCGGAAGAGAGCCTGCGGAGAATCTTTGAGCCGTTCTTCACCACCAAGCCGCGCGAACGAAACTCGGGGCTGGGGCTGTCGATTGTCCAGAGCATCGTCGAGGAACACGGCGGCCGGGTGCGGGTTGAATCGACCCCCGGGCAGGGCACGATGTTTATGGTCTCTCTCCCTCGTACCGAGGCGGCGCCGCCCCTGGAAGACGGGGAGGCGATTCAGCCCATGCCGAAAGGCGACGGCGAGCTGATCCTCCTGGCCGAAAGCAACCCTCACCTGGCCGGCATTATCGCTTTGACGCTGGAATCGCTTGGATATCGCGTGATCCTGGCCGGTGACGGCCGGCTGATCGCGGAGATGGCCCGGAAACAGCGGGAGCAATTGCGGCTCGTCATCCTGGAAGCCGATCTGCCCGGGTGCAGAGGCCTGACCTGTCTGCGGCGCATGCAGGAAGAGGGGCTGTTGCCGCCGGCCGTCATTCTGGCGGGCCAGTCAGAGGCCGATGCCACCGAATGCCCCCCGCACTCGGTGCTGCTGGCCCGGCCGTTCGAGATGCCGCAGTTGGCCCGGACAGTGTATAATGCCCTTCAGGCTGTTAAAACCAGGAAGGAGAACAGCGATTGAGTAAGCCCATCACGGTCCTGCTGGTTGACGATCATGCCATGGTCCGGGGGATGCTCCGCGGCCTGCTGGAGAATACCGAGGACATTCGCGTGATCGGCAGCGTCAGCAACGCCGGTGACGGTGTCTCGGAGGCCATCCGTCAGAAACCCGATGTGATGCTGATGGACATCGACCTTCCCGGCCTGAGCTGCTTTGACGCCGCACAGACGGTTCGCATCCGTTCGCCCCAGACACGGGTCGTCTTCCTCAGCGCGTTTTTCCACGATCGTTACATCGAGCAGGCCCTCAACGTTCAGGCGTGGGGTTACATCACCAAGAACGAACCGGAGGAGACGATCATCAAGGCCATCCGCAAGGTGTGCTCCGGCGTGGCGTATTTCTCGCCGGAGGTGCAGAGCCGCATCGTCGTCGATGCCAACGGCGCCCGGCTGGCCACGCCGATCCGCTCGCGGGCCTCGACCCTCTCCGACCGCGAACTCGAAGTCCTTCGCTACCTCGCCCGGGGCATGCAAAAGAAGGAAATCGCCCAGGTGATGTGCATCAGCGTCAACACCGTCAACCGGCACACCACCAGCCTGATGAACAAGCTCGACATCCATGACCGGGTGGAACTGGCCCGCTTTGCCATCCGAGAAGGGTTGGCAGAGGCGTAGGTTGAGGGTTCAGGGTTCAGGGTCCGCTGGTGCCAGAATCCTTTCTGGCACCATTCCTTCGACGAATCCTTTCGTCATGCTGCCAAGCTTCTCGCGGAAGATCCGCTTGCGCCAAGACCCCCTGCACTGGTGCGTCAATGGCCGATGCGGGCGCTCGTGCTGCGGAGCGAAACGGAGCTTCGCAGAGCCGTGTCGGCCATCCCATGACGCGTCCACCGCTACTCAACCGGCAATGGCCGACGAGGGCGTCGGCCCTACCTGAGGCGGATGCGGGCGTAGCGGAGCTGGAGCGAATCGCTTGCCGTGCCGAACAAGTCGAGCAACTCGGACGGCTCCGAGCCGCCGCGGGGGGTATTGGTGAAGAAGGTGTGGAACGGGTTCTTAAGATGCACGAGCAGCCAGGTCATCTTGTCGCCCGTGCGGCCGATGCGAGCCACGTAATTGCCGAATGTGCCCTTGCCCGCCTCATCGGTCATCGTGCCCGCAACCACCACGCACAATCTGCCACCCGGCATCACATGAAAACGGGCGTATGACGGCATCAGACCGGGCCGGTCCTTGGCCGGTGTCTCGGCCAGTGTGGACTTCGACTCGATCTTGCCGTCCGTGATGATCATGTACTCAAGATGCGTGGTCATCGACTTGCCGGGGAAAAACTTGTCACGAATCAGCTCGCTCTGGTAAGGCCGCTTGAGGTAGAGCACGTGGGCCGCTCCAGCCTCGTCAATGTGCAAGTCCAAGTTGGTGATATGGCCGCAGGTTTGCTCGACAGTCTCGATTTCGACCGGCGCAATAAACGGCTTGCCGGCGATGTCCGGCGTGTACGTATAGAACAGCCTGCGGAATACGTAATCCCACTTGCTGCCGGTCTTCTCGGACTTGTACTTGCGCCACGCTTCATTCGGCTCAACGATGTCGCCGATGGCCATGACGTGCGCCGCCCGGTCTCGTAGGGCCACTTGCGGGTAACAGGATCGGATCGGACACGCGATGGTGCCTCGGGCATGCCATCTGCCGTCGCGGTCGCGGAACGATACGAACTGGGCGCCGGTCTGGGCATTGATGTTGAGCAGCAGCAGCTCGCCCTTCGGACCGTCGGCCGCGAAGCCTCGATACGAATGATCCGTGAAGTGAGTGCCCTCGGCCCAGGCGGGTTCATGCACACGAGGAGCAACCGTCGGGTTCTTCGAATCAAACTCGAGCACCAACGGCCGGCAGGGACCGTACTGGGTCCCCGGCGGCTGGGTCGACGGGTTCACCGACAGGAACACCGGCCCGTCTCGGAAAACCCCGATCGGACACGGTTCCCGCTGACGATACTCCTTCTCGCTCTGCTCCAGCCTCCAGCCGGCCTCGGTGCGGTGCCACAGCTGCCATCGCGTGTTGCACAGCGGGGGCACGTTGTTGCCCGTCTCGATCGCCGAGACAAATACCTCGTCGCCGCGCCGGACAATCGTCGTCGACCCGTAGCACCACAGCGGCCCGGCGCCATTGTCGGCCGGGGTATACGAGGTCACAATCTCTTCGACATCCACGCGAGGTTGGATCTCAGAATCCACGGCGGGCAGACCGGCCAGCAGACACAGTAATACATGAACTCCCATGATAACCTCATTTCATAGCACCAGGCAGATGCCAGGTGACGTGACCCTGGCGCCGCCCGAGGCTACCCGGCCGGCAGCACGCGGGCAAGGGCAACGTGCGCACGGCCACCGACCAGATCATGGCTCTGACCAGGGGACGATGATGGGCCGCGTGCCGGCAGACTCCAGAGTTTTCTTGGACAGTATGGCCGAGGACGCCCGCGGGTTCGACTGGTCCAGCGCTAAACTGAGCGAATGCGCCGAGGACAACCTTCTGGCCATCCATCCAATCATCTGCGCCGAGTTATCCATCCGCTTCGAGCAAATCGAGGAGTCAAAGTCCCCTTTGCCCGCCCCTGGCTCAACGATACACGCCATCGAAGGGCGCCACGTCACTCATCGCGTCGGCGGCCGGTGACAAGGATGTGGGCCAGGCGGGTGGGCTCGGGGAGGCGGTATCGGGTGACGCAGGACAGGACGACCGCGATGGCGCCGTCGAGGGTGACGCGGTGGCCGACGCTGACGTAGACCGGGTTGATGCCGCCCCGGGTGCGGAGGACGACGCCGATTGTTTCACCGTGGTCAATCAAGGGGGCGATGCTGCCGGCCGCGATCGTGGGAGGAAGGAAAGGGGACATTCTGCCGTTCTCGAGAAACCAGAATGCCCCCTTCATCCTTGCACGCTTCAAGGCAGCGGCAGACCGGGAATGCAACTTTCGATCCTACCTCTCCGGGGCCGGATCAATACGTGATCGTGCCTTCTATGGTTTCCCAGAAGATCGAGTAATGATAGGGGCCATCCCACCAGTTTTCTCCGGTGTAGCCCATGGTCAGAATAAGCGTCCCGCTGGCACCTTCAAATCGGCCGGTGCCGCCGGTAATGGTCGCGGTTGCCGTCTCCTGGATCACGGGATACGAGGGCCAGACGAGGTCGGCGGTGAGCTTGTCACCATTGTCAGCGGTGAATTCCCAATAACCCCACATCTCAAGCAACTCGATGTTTCCATCGGGCAGAAGCTGCACCAGGACGCCACCCGGGCATACCGCCGTCCAGTCGCCGAGGTGGGTGCCATCCCCCGCCTCCACTGTAACCCACGGGATCACGGCCTTGTCCACCGAGCGCCACTCCCAGTTCGCCGGATTGAAGTCCGTCTTGAGCAGGCCCATTCCCGTGAGCTTCATCGGCCTTTCCTTGGGGTTGTCGCCCGCGTTGGCGGGGACCGGCAACAGGATCAGCGAGGTGAACAAAAGTCCGACAAACAGGTGTTTCCGCAACATGGTCCGTCCTCCAAGAAGGTTAAAAGGTCTTCGGCGTTCCGCCCGCGCGGACCGCCAGGTCCTCCCGAAACTCGCAGCCCCTGAACCGCCATTGGGCTGCCGACCTGTGAGCACAACAGGTGGCGAGGTGATTGGCCTTCTGTTCGGCGTGCCTGGCGGCGATACCAGGGAGCACTGCCGGGGTCCAGTGGCTCCAGGCCTCGAGTTGAGGGGCGGCCGGCAAATCCTGCTTTGCGCCGGCCCGCTTTGAAGCCACACGCCTCTACAGGAACAGTCAGTCTGAGGGGCGTGCTACTCACGCGCAGCCTGCGTTTTTCTGTGCATGCACGGTGTCGGGGCTCGTTGGGGGTTCCGAAGGCGGGTCGAGGTGAGCTGCGGCACGCTTCTCGGGGCGCAACGCCGGCGAGCGAATACGCTGTTGAAAGTCGTGGCGCTGTAAGTGGTTCCAGAACCGGGAGTTGCCTTCATTTGCCCCACCTCCCTTGATGTCGGCGCCGGGCTGGTCTGTCCGCAAGATGCCACGACCGGCTGGTCCGGCGGGAGAGGCCCGATCGATCGCGGCCTAAAAAACTGCCTGTGACGCCTGCGCGGTCTTCTGTCGCTGGTCCTGGTCGGCTACAATGCAAGCCGGAACACCGATCCGCCCATGCAAATCTGGGCTTGTCCATGGAAGCGCCCAACGACGACATACTTCGCCGAGCGGTTCAAGGGGACCGCGTAGCCCTCGGCACCCTGCTGGGCCGTTGTGACCGGGCCGCGCGCCAGAGCCTGGCCGACAAGATTCCCCACCGCTTCCGGACCCTCCTTACCGAAGATGATGTGATGCAGGAAGCCTACCTGGACGCGATCCTGGGTATCAGGCAGTTTCGCTCGACAAGTGAGGGCTCTTTCGTGAGCTGGCTTACCACGGTCGCCCAGCGTAACCTGCTCGACGCGGTAAAGGAGCTCGAGCGAGAGGAGCAAGAAATCGACCGGCCGCGTCTGAGGCGGGCCCTCACGGATGATTCGTACGTCGATCTCGTCGAAACCATCGCAGCCACCAGTGCAGGTCCGACCACCGTGGCCAGACGAAGCGAGGCCGCCGCAAAGCTGAAGGAGGCTATCGGTCAGCTCCCAGAGGACTACGCCAGGCTGGTCATCATGTACGACCTGGAGCAACGCCCGGTCGCCGATGTTGCGCAGGCGCTGCACCGCACACCCGGGGCGGTCTTCATGCTTCGGGCGCGGGCTCACCGCAAGCTTGCGGCGCTTCTGGGGCCGGCGCTCAGCTACCTGACCAGTTCGGCATGACTCAACCGCCTGACCGTCAGCCAGGGCACCCAAGTGGGCCGAGGGACGGATATGCCAAGCGACGAAGAGTTGACCCCAGCCGTGCCGGAGCCGTCGAAGGAGGATACGGACCCCATCGCCCGCGCGTTCGACGAGGCGGCAAAGTGGGGGAGTCCCATTGGTCCCGTGGACGATTCCTCGCTGCTGCCTCCGCTTCCGTCAACGCCCGACGATTCGATCCCGGGCTACTTCATCGTTCGTGAGATCCATCGCGGCGGACAGGGCGTGGTTTACCAGGCCATCCAGAAGACCACCCGGCGCGAGGTGGCCGTCAAGGTCATGCGCGAAGGGCCCTTTGCCAGCAAGCACGACAAGGCCCGCTTCGAGCGCGAGGTGCAGGTGCTGGCCGCGCTGAAGCACCCGAACATCGTGGCCATCCACGAGAGTGGCACGGCCGCCGGCAGCTTTTACTTCGTGATGGATTACATCTCCGGTCAACCGCTGGACGCCTGGATGGCGGCCGGCCAACGCAGCGTCCGCGAGACACTGGCCCTGTTTCAGAAGATCTGTGAGGCGGTGAACGCCGCCCATCTGCGGGGTGTGATCCACCGCGACCTCAAGCCGGGCAACATCCGCATCGACTCTCAGGGCGAGCCGCAGATCTTGGACTTCGGTCTGGCCAAGGTGGCCCCCGGACAGATCAGCGACCAGAACGCGTCGATGACCCAGACCGGGCAGTTCGTCGGCTCGCTGCCCTGGGCGTCGCCCGAACAGGCCGAGGGCATACCGAGCAAGATCGACATACGCACGGACGTGTACTCGCTGGGTGTGATGCTGTACCAGATGCTCACCGGCAGGTTCCCCTACAACGTGGTGGGCAGCTTCCGCGAGGTACTGGACCGAATCATGCAGGCCGAACCGGTGCGACCGCGTGCGCTTCGCAAGGACATTAACGATGAGGTCGAGACGATCGTGCTGAAGGCGTTGGCCAAAGAGCGTGAGCGGCGTTACCAGTCGGCCGGTGAACTGGCCCGTGACATCGGCCATTACCTGGCCGGCGAGGCCATCGAGGCCAAGCGCGACAGGAGCTGGTACCTGCTCAAGAAGAACATTCACCGCTACAAGGCACCGGTGGCCGTTGCGGCCGGGTTCGTGCTGCTGCTGACCATCGCCCTGGTCGTTTCGCTCACCCTGTGGCAACGTAGCGTCCGCCAGCGCGTCGAAGCCGAGGGTCAGCGGCTGCTCGCTCAGCACCGTCTGTTTGACGGACTCATCGAAGCCGCAGACAGCCGCGTCAAATCGAAGCAATACGCGGAGGCACGCCAAGGCTACTGCGAAGCCTGGGACCTGGCCCGGCAAATAGGGCTGCCTGATCTTCAGCCCCGCCTTGGCTGGCTGAACAGTTACATGGCCAGCACGCCGACTCTGTTGGTTCACGACTTTAAAGAGGAAGGAGTGGCTCGGCCTCCGCGAAGCGCCATTCTGTGCATGACGAAGAACGGTCCGCTGGTCCTGGTGCAGCGTGCGAACGTGGTCTACCTGGTCAATCCGCTCACCGGCCGGCAGGTCGCGTCCCTGACGGGCCACACCGGTCAGGTCAGCGGTTTTGACGTCTCCGGGGATGGAAAATGGTTCTGCACGGGCGGAGAGGACCGGACCGTCCGGCTGTGGGATGCGGCCAGCCAGACCGAGCGTCGGCAAGTAACCACGGACGCGTCCGTGGTTGATTGTTTCTTCAGCCCGGATGGTCAGACCGGTTTTTGGAGCGAGTACGACGGCAAGGCCGCACGATGGGATCTTGCGACCGGCGAAGTGCTCTGGACACTGCGGACCGGCATCCAGGAGTTTCACCTGGTCGTATCACCGGACAAAAGATGGCTCGCTGCGGGCGGCAACGCCCCCTACGACATTCTGATCAATACCGACGCCGGCCAAGTAGTGCATCAGCTTGACGCTTTCGGGGACGTGGCCTTTTCGGGCGACGGCGCATACATCGTGGGCGGACGTCTGGACCGGACCCTGCGAGTCTGGGAGGTCGCTACCGGCCGGCAAATCCAGACCATTTCCGGTCGCAACAGTTTCCTCACCAGTCTGGCCGTCTCGCCGGACGGGCGATCGGTACTCATCGGCGAAGATGACGCCCGGGTGTCGCTCTGGGACCTGGTTAGCGGGAGCGAGATGCGGAACTGGTCGGGGCATTCCGCGGCGGTTCTCGGCATCGGCTTCATGCACGAAGGAACATCGGCCATTTCCTGCTCGCCGCGGGAATGTCTCCTTTGGAACCTGCCTTCGGCGGGTGGGGCGCGGGCCTTCTGCGGGCACCAGCAGATCGTCTACGCGGTCGCCATTTCGCCCGACGGGCACACCGCTCTCTCCGGCGACGCGAGCGGCCTGATCTGGCAATGGGACGTGGCCACGGGCCGGGCAATCAAGGTGCTCGTCGGCCACACAGCGGCGGTTCGCCACCTGGCCATCCTGCCCGACGGGCGGCGGGCTTTGTCCGCAGGCAGTGACGAGACGCTGCGGCTCTGGGACGTCTTCACGAACGCGGCGCCGCGGGTGCTCATCGGCCAGAAGGGGGAGCCCTCCAGTCTGACCGTTTCTCCGGACGGCGCAACCGCACTGTCCAGCTCGTACGACGGGAGCCTTTGGCTGTGGGATCTGCAGGCGGGTAACGGCCGCGAACTCCGCCGGGAGAAACCCGGGCTAGATCAGATCGGAAGAGTCTGTGTTGCTCCGGATGGGCGATCAGCGCTATGCGGACACCGGGGTGGCGCTGTCAGCCTCCTGGACCTGGCCAGTGGAACCGAGCGATGGAGGTCCGCCGGCCACCAGGAAAACGTCAACGGGGTGGGCTTCCTGTGCGACGGGCACACCGGCCTGTCCGTGAGCATCGAGAACACGCTGATCTTGTGGGAGCTCGCGACCGGAAAGCAATTGAGCCAGCTACACGGGCCTCAACTCAGCTACTTCTCGAGGGTCGCGCTGGCTCCGGATGGTGAGAGCGTTTTCTACGGGGGCTACGACGGGGGCATCCGCATGGTGAGCACTCGGACCGGCAAGCAGCTTCGGATCCTGTCCAGGCATGCCGGGGGGATCAATTCACTGGCCGTTTCCAGGGATGGTCGGGTGCTCCTCGCCGGCAGCGAAGACCGGACGGTCAGCATCTGGGATTTCGACCTGCCGCAACGTTTTAGAGTTTTTGAACCTCGTGCCGCCGCCGCTCGCGAGCGACTGGTTCTCCAGCCACAGGACGCCGGAGCGTTACTGATCCTTGGCGAGTGGTTTGCCTTTCGAGAGGGAGACTACCTCGCTGCCGATCACCTGGAACGCGCTCGCAAAGCCGGGGCGGCCGTATCGCCACTGCTGCTCGGACGGTGCTACTGGAGGCTCGGCCGGCTCAACGAAGCCAAACAGGAGTTCCAGCAGGCGCTGCAGGCCCATGAGGCGCCTGCCGACTATCTTCAGCAGTGCCTTCAGGCGGTGTCCAGACCATCGCCTCCCGGGGCGATGCCGACGTCAGTCAAGCAAACAAGTTGAACACTCATCAGTGCAGACTCCTCCGAGAAGATGACCAGTTGGCAAAGCCGTATCGCAAGCATTGAACGAGGCCGAGCGACTCCTCCTCCGGCGGCAACCTGCTCGTGAAGCGCCAGGCCGTCTGTGCAACGCTGAGGATCGTCATGTGGCCGTACGAGGATGCGCTCGCCGGGCTCTAAGGGGCTCACCGTCCGGCACGATGATAAACGCCATCGAAGGGCGCCACGTCACTCATCGCGCCGGTGGCCGGTGACGAGGATGTGGGCCAGGCGGGTGGGCTCAGGGAGGCGGTATCGGGTGACGCAGGACAGGACGACCGCGATGGCGCCGTCGAGGGTGACGCGGTGGCCGATGCTGACGTAGACCGGGTTGATGCCGCCCCGGGTGCGGAGGACGACGCCGATTGTTTCACCGTGGTCAATCAAGGGGGCGATGCTGCCGGCCGCGATTGCGGGGACGATCTGCTCGCCACAGAGCCGGCTCTTGGCGCAACCGATCGACGGGCAGTCCATCAGCAGGCCGACGTGTGACGCCAGCCCCATTCGTCGCGGGTGGGCTACCCCCTGGGCGTCGAACATGAATACGTCCGGCCGGGAGCGCAGCTTGCGAACCGCGGCAAGAACGGCGGGTGCCTCCCTGAAACTCAAGAGGCCGGGCACATAAGGGAACTTGGCCGGCCGCCATGCCAACTGCTCCTCCACGACTTGGCTGGTCGGGACGTCCCAGACGACCACTCCGGCCAGACACCGGCGGCCGTCGGCGCTAAAGGCCACATCCGCGCCGGCCACCAGGCGAGGCGCTTCTCGCAGTGGTTCGATGCGAATCTGTCCGGCCAGTCGTTTCTGCAGAGAAATCGCCTGTCGAGGAATCATCGACCAGCGATGCAGTGGCGGCGGAAGCTTCATGATATGTGGCTTTCATCTGAACGAGCTCTTCTACCAGCCTTCGCTTCGGCTGCTCGAGACCCGGCGAAGCCAGTCCCGCAGGACGGATGCCTGCTTCAGCTCCGCCCAGCGGTGATCGGTTCCGGCCAGCCGAGCTTGCACATCGAGAAGCAGCGTCGGGGTGGCCCATCGCTCCCAAAAAGCCCTGGCCGACCTGATCTGGTCGGCTGTGGGCGGGCTATCGGCTGAGGCAGGCCAATCCAGGACGAATCCCACCGCCTCTCCCATCGGCCGGGCCACGCGCCCAAACTCAACGATGGCCGCCTTTCGAAGCTCACCGTCGGGACCTGAGGCCACCTCGAGCAGAGCATCCCCCGCTTCGATCAGTCCCGATCTCAGCAATCTCACGGCCGACGCGACCCGCACGCTGGCATCCGCCGCCTGAAGATCGGCTTTGAGTCTATCTGTTTCGGCGAGGTCCACGGCCGCCCGTGGGGCATTGTGGCCGGAGCTGTCCGGTCGGGGATGGCCGTTCGTCGTCGCGATGATAACAACCTGCGCGGCGGCGATCACAACGCAAAACGCCGCCAGGATCAGGCTTCCTGCGGAAGCAGATGGAGTTGACGATGGCTGCTGCTCGCTCACTGAATCCCCTTGTTCAATGCCGCTGTCCCGTTTCTATCGGAGGCGGCCCCCTTTTGTCGGACCGATAAGGCTCAGCCACGACTCCTCACAGGGCCATGGGGTCACCTTGGTGCTTCAATGGCGAATCCGACCGTTGTGTCTTGCCGCTCGGGCATTATATACCGGACCACTACCGCCACAACGATCTCAAGCTCACATGGCACTGATGATCCCATCCTGGCTTTGGCTACGCCTTCGCGACCGCGACGCCATGACTGCACAAAACGAAAACGTGATCGACGTGCCGCGAATACTTAAGCCTCCTTGCCGACAAGTCGATTTCCTGTCATGAGGGGAAAGCGGCTTTTCTTATTCATCATGCCTTCGCGCCTTGGTGCCGCGGCGCCGGCTCAAGGGAGGGGAACATGCCGCCAGGCCGGCTGGTCCGAAGTTCGATCCTGCTTGCGATTGTCACCGCACCCGCGGCCGGTCAGCTTGCCAACCTCGGACTGTTCGGCGGCGACGTCCGCGACATCGCCACCTGCAGCAGCGCCGGCTCGACGGAGCTGTTCATTGCGGTCACCGGACGCCATGCCGTTTACCGCTGCGGCCCGGAAACGTGGGAACCCATCATGGAGGGTCCCTGCACCGACATCCTGCTTGAGGCGGATCGCACTCCAGGCAACGCCGGGCTGCTCTGGGCAGTCAAGGACGGCCGACTGTTCACTCACAAGCCCGAGGCTCCGTTGGACTCCGAAGGTTGGACGCTGAACAAGGGCGTGAGCCGAGCGGATACCCTGTTCGGACACCTCAGCGGCATGTACATCGGCGGCGACGGCACAGTCTACCGCACTACCGATGGAGGCCGGACGCTCGCCCCGCTGGCCGCATTTTCAAACAAGCGAATCCGGTCCATCGCCGTATACAACCAGACGTTGTTCTACGTCGTGAGCGGCAAGTTGCTGTACCGCTGCCTGGATGGTGGCGACGGCTTCGTCACCAGCCACATCGAAGTCGTTCACGACGGAATGCCTGCGGGCGAGATCCTGTCTGTCGCCATTGATCCGAACGACCCCCGGAATGCCGCCACCGCGAGTCGATTCTTCGTCATCTGCGGCGACAAGACATCCGGTCTTTATCGCACCGACGACGCCGGCGCGACATGGACGAAAATGTCCGTCGAAGTGCCGCCCCACCAGCCCCTGGGGCTTGCATTTGTGACTTGCCGCGGCCAGCCGCGGATCATCGCCGGGCCGAAGTACTCCGATAACTTCGGCAAAACCTGGAACGACTTGCCCGAGACAACCGTCGCGACGTCCCTTGGGTACGTCAACGGCCACCCTGTCGGCACCGCAGCAGCCTCGGACCCCAACGCCCCGGATCTCCTCTACTTCGCCACGAGTCTGGCAATCGGGCAATGGGATATGACCACGACCACGGCCGGTGAGATCCACCATGCCGCCGGCATCGACGGCGTATCGGTGGTCGACATCGCGCAAGTCACGAATGACCCCCTTGCCCGCGGGATCGTCTGGGCCGTTACCGACCGGGGTCTGGCCAAGACCATGACCTACCCGGCGGCGTCCGACGCCGGCGACTGGTTGTTCCCGATTCAGCCGCAGGGGCAGACCGTCGCCCTGACAACCGTGACGCTGCACCCCGGTGATCTGGAAACGGTTTTCGTCGGTGACCGTGGCGGCACGATCTATCGGACGACATGTGGCGGCGGCGGCGCGGAATACTGGTCGGCGGTGTTCAGCACGCGCAACGCCCCGTTCAGCAGCCGCTACGCGTCGCCGCAAAGCGTTGCTGTGACGACAGTTCGAGTTGTAGCCGGGGATTCGACGATGGTGTACGCCGCCACGGCGGTCGATGGCCCCAAATACGAAGGCGGCGTGTATCGCAGCCTCAACAACGGCACCTCCTGGGACGACGACCTCGCGGCCGTCAACGGCTCTCGTCTCAACCTGCCCGTCAATGATCTGGCGTTCGTGGATGACATGGTCTGGGCTGCCGTTGGCCACCCGCTGGACCCACGACCGGAGGCCAAGGGCCTGTACACGCGTCTTTCGATCACTGGCGCCGCCAACTGGTGGAAGCTGCCTACCGGCACAGGCCTGGACTCCCAGGCTGTCCTTGCGATCGACGGGATCCAGCTGGGCAGCCTGAGGGTGATTTACGCCGCCACGGAGCAGGGCGTGTTCAGGGGACGGCTCGACGGCACAACCGCTTCAACCTGGTCGTGGACAAGCATCACGCCAAACGGGGCGCGTCGCTACGCCGCTCTGGCCGCCGACCCGGACCATCCCAACCGCGTCCTGGTTGCGCACGACGACCTGATCTGGGCCTCCTTCGACGGAGGGGCAACCTGGGAGCAGGCCCGCTCGTCTTCGACAGCACCGCATGATCGGGTGCTGACCATGCTGTACAACGACCTGTTGATCGGGACGAGTTCCGGGCTGCTCGCGGCATCTGAAGAGACCTTTGGCCCGGCCGGGCAGATTCGCACATTGGCCGGCCCCCGTCAGCCCGCGACGCAGCCTTCAGCGACAGTCGCCAACCTGCCCCGGGCCAGCCCTCAGCCCCAGCCGGAGCTCCTGCCCTTCAGGTTGCCTCGCATTTTTGGACTTGGAATCGCCGACACGGTGGGAGTCTGGCTGCCTTTATTGGCCTGGCTGGCCATCGCCCGCCACAACCGACGGCGATGAACGCGCCTTGCACCGGCAAAGAAACCAGCCCGCCATGTCCGTCAGGGTCTTCCTCACGGACACAACGGGCTGGTCGATGGTGCCGATTCATTGCGGCACCCGGTCGCTGCACCCCGAGTATGCCAGCGACCCTATCCGTTTTCTCCACCTGTCAGGCCGCAAGGCTGTCTTCCAGCGTCATACGGATCTTTCTCAGCGCCTTGTTCTGAATCTGGCGCACGCGCTCCTTGGTAACACCAATCAGTTGCCCGACCTGCTCGAGGGTCTTGGGACGAATGCCCCCGTCCCGGCCGCCGGTCAGGGCAAAACGTTCTCGGATGACCGTCTGCTCCATGTCGTTCAACGCGGCCCGATTCTCGCTCAGAATGTCCCGGATCTCCTCGACACACAGCGACGCCGTGTCGTCCCGTTTCCGGTCACTGTAATCGCTCTTCTCGAGGAAAGGATCGAATTCGGTCGGGAACTGCCCGCGATACCGGGCCGCCTTCATGGCCACGCGGGAGAAGCTCTTCAGAATCGCCCGACACGCGTAGGTGCTGAACTTGAAGCCGCGAGCGCAATCGAACTTGTCGATGCTGCGGAGCAGGGCGAAGTTGCCTTCGCTGACCAGTTCGTTGTAGTCCAGGGAGGCCAGACGGGTCCGCTTGGCCATCGCCAGAACCAGGGGCATGTTCACCCCGGCGATGACTTCGCGAGCCTCCATGGCCCGATACGTCCAGGCCAGCAGTTCGCACAGTTCGGTCCACGAAAGCGGCCGGTTGGTCGAGGCCGCCAACAACCGGGCCACCCTGGCCCGGGAGTAGTTAAACTGCTGGAACAGTAGAATCTCGTGGGCCGCGCTCAACGTCATGCCATCTCGAACATGCCTCGCCAGATCGGCCGGGCTCGGGCCCCTGAACCGCGTCTGCCCGGAAGCCAGCGTCTGCTTCTTTCCGAACAGCGTTTTCTCGGCGTTGGGCTTGGAGAAAAGGGGGTGATCCATATAGCCGACGAAGTCTGTCGCGTTTTCGTGCAGCATCCTGAGGATCGCCTGGTCAGCCCTGCTCAGGCGAGCCATGTCGGCCTCGGATGGCAGCACGAATACTACGGCAGTCGGCCCCGCTTCAACCGCTCGCGTTGTGACTGTCTTTGTCCCTGCCATGACCCGACTCCCTCTGACCGTGGGAACTACTTGCGAGCTGCGTGTCTCAAAGGGCATCCAACCCTTGATACGTCCGATCACTGTGCCCGGATCGCGCAACCTCACCCAAACGATCCACGGTCCAATCGTTTTCCGTTATTCACTTGCCGGCTGCTCGCAAGGACCGCAAGACAACGTCTTCGACCCTTCGCGCTGCCTGGGGGAGAGCCAGTGCGGGGGAGTCAACTGTCATGATAACTATACAACACAAAAACCGTCCGGCCAAAGAAGTCAAGCGATTCCTGCGCTTTTTTCGGGTGTTTTTTGGGCATCAGTATCGTGAAGCCAACCTTGTCGCCCAAAGACCGCTATTATCGCCAACAAGAGGGAGGACACCCTATAAGCCAGCGTGCGAACGTGGACGAATCCGAGCCCGGCTCCGGCTGAGTCCCAGCCGAGCGAGCGGCCGGCCGGCCGATGCAGGCGAGCCTCCGAACCTCCCGGCTGTTGCCATTCATCCTGCCGTGAGTCCCCTCGCCGAGTGTCTGGACGGAGAAAAACAAGCTGTCGACAAGCGGCCAGATCGAGTCTGGCACCCGTCGGGCTGGTGGTCTGCACCGACTCTCGAGACGATCCTGCCTCAGTCACGCATCAGACGTCGAGAAGTAACCAGGATGTGATCGAATCAGAACAGATCACGGCTTGTGAGGAAGTGGAGTCTGCCGAGGAGTAGATTGCCTGCTGCCAGAGGCATGGATTCCGGTCGTCGTCAAGCCGAGCGACGGAACCCAACCGTCGGATTCCCTTGTCCTCCCCTCCGCACCGCCCTGCCAGACTGCTCGTCCTCTGTTCACCCTAACCTCCGAGCCGCTCTCTCGCCTCCACGGAAAACAGGAAAACCAGCCTTCGCATAAAGGCGGCCATGCCGTGATCCCGGACGGCATCCACGAGTACCGCAGCCACCACCAGGCCGGCGCCGACTTCGGCGTCTGACCAGCTCTTGAAGTCAATTTCGGGCAGTTCGGCCTCGACGAACTGGCCGTACTGCTCCCGGACTCGACGCCGCAGCTCGCGGACAATCACGACATCGAGCCATCGGCAGAACTTCCTTGCTCGCTGGTTGTTCCGCCGCAGGAGCCTGTGAAGACTCCGTAGTGAGCGGAAGCTGAGGTTGGGGGGATAAACACCCACCAGCACGCAGTCCATACCGGTACCTCCAGACGGCCTCCTGCCCTTCCCGAGATGTCGGCGCGGCGCTGCCTCCAGGAGTCACTGATTCCTCAGGGGCGAACCAAGGCACGCACAGTGCTTTATCGGACGTCTGTGACACGAGAGAACAGTCGTCGAGCGAACCCCTCGTCGACCGTCCCTGGGGGCCAGACTACCCACACTGACCGTGCGTCGCCGGGCCGTCGCACCCGCGCGAATCAGGCCGAGGGCAGTCTGCCCAACTGGGGCGCCAAGAATCGTTGCGCCAGCAGATTGCACGAGTGGCTATCCTGTAACAGCCTTGAAAATCAGATCTTAGGAGCCTTGAGAAGGTCTCGTCAGCCGTTGAAAGCAAGCGCCAGCACGTCTGGAAAACGCACAATTCACCAAAAACAGCAACGATCTTGATCCTTGCCAGGCCTCTTGCCCAGCTGGTGACGACTCAGCGTCACGCCGCTGCTCTCTGCCGAAAATAAAAAGAGAGAATTGCTTATACGGATCATTTGCCTCCCAGCAGAACCTGGGGTACATTTTCAATACCACCAAATCTCGGGAGCAACCGTCTCCCACACGAGCCCGGATATCATCCCGGGCTCTTGTTTTTTGGCATTGCACCCGCTCGACAACGGTTTTGGAGTCGTCTGGCCCGTTCCAACAGGCTTGCTCGTCCTCCGTAAATGCATTGGGCGTCATGAGATATCGAAGGAGAATTTGACTTATTGCTTGACCGCGGCATGGCCTGGGGTACACAATATGGCAAGCCAGGGAATCCAAGCCGACAGTCGGCGTGGGTGGATCCCTGTCTATGCAAGGGTGGCGCAGGCCGCGACCGGCATCCTCAGATGCTTTCGCCCCGGCCGAGAGTTGGGGTGTGCGCCGAGTCCGTTGAGTCACCGGCCATACCGGACCCGTCTGTCCGACCGGTGGACGCTCTTGGCAGCAGGTTGCGTTTGCGTCAGCGCCAAACGCGGAATGGTTGAGAGTTGCGGCAGGCTTCGACAGCTAGTCTGGCAGGTCGTGGGATGCTCCGGCTGATCTCGCCGATAGCATTATGCCTTTGTATGTGCGTCCCCGCATGGGCCGCACCCGTCTTCGGCAAGAAAATGAAGCTTCGTCAGCCCGACGGGCGGCTGGTGGACGTTCGAATCTGGGGCGACGAATACTACCAGATCGTGGAGTCGCTTGACGGCTTCACCCTCATCCGAGACCCTGTGAGCCGCTCGATTTGCTATGCCAAGCCCTCCGGCGGCAAAGAAGAGCTGGTGTCAAGTGGCATTGCCCTCGGTCAGCCAATTCCGGAGTCTCTCGGTCTGAAGCGTCATCTGCGACACTCGCACAACGCCGTCCGGAACAGCGTCTCCGCGGCTCAGGCCGCGTATTTCGCCTCCGCGGGCGGCAGAGCCCCACAGGTGGCCGGCACCGGTGACCCCGTTGTGACCACCACCTCGACGGGCACCGTCGGCGGCATCTGCGTTCTGGTTGACTTCAGCGACGAGCCCGGAACCATCGCTCCCCAGGAGGTCTCGGATTTCTGCAACCAGATCGGGTACAGCGGTTTCGGCAACAACGGTTCGGTCCGCGACTACTTCCACGACGTGTCCGCAGGCAACCTGACGTACACGAACTTTGTACCCCAGCAATACTACCGGGCCCTTCACACGAAGGCCTATTACGATGACCCGGAGGTCGTCTACGGAACGCGGGCTCAGGAACTGATTATCGAGGCCCTGAACGCCCTCAACGCAGCGGGCTTCGATTTCAGCCTCTATGACGCGGACGGCGACGGTCAGATCGATGCCATCAATTGCCTCTATGCGGGCACCACCACGGCCGGCTGGGCCAAGGGGCTTTGGCCTCACTGCGGCATGCTCTCATTCACGGCCGACGGGGTCTCCGCGTTCCGTTATCAGATCACGGACATGAAGGATTCACTCTCCCTGGACACCTTCTGCCATGAGAACGGCCACATGCTCTGTAACTGGCCGGATCTGTACGACTACGGTTATGACTCGGAAGGAATCGGGCGGTTCTGCCTCATGTGCGACATGGCCAGTCCGACCAATCCGGTGCAACCGTGCGCCTACCTCAAGTACATTGCCGGATGGACCCAGACAACGCCGCTGGTCAGCCACCAGACTGGCCTTTCGATCAGCTCGACGCAGAACCAACTGTACAAATACGCCCACCCCACGTACTCGAACGAATACTATCTGATCGAAAACCGCCAGAAGACCGATCGCGACGCGGCTCTTCCGGATGCCGGACTCGCGGTATGGCACATCGACACCTACGGCAGCAATGACTATCAGCAACAGTCCACCCAACTCCACTACAAGGTCTCGCTTGTGCAGGCGGATGGGCGGTGGGATCTCGAGTGCAACCGCAACACGGGGGACGATACAGACCTCTGGAAGAGCCCCACGTACACGCTGTGCGGTCCACAGAGCACCCCCAACACCAACTGGTGGGACGGAAGCGTCTCCGGCCTGGGCCTGTCTCAGATCAGTGAATCGGGCCCCATGATGACCTTCACGTTCGGTTCAGCGGCGATCGTCCTGGACACGCAGGAAATCCGGCACATCATTTCTCCCGGGTCCCCAGTGCCGGACGACACATTCACCGTGGCTAATGCGAGCTTGATCGTACCCATGAACTACACCATCGGCAGCACGGCCAATTGGGTCACCATCAGCCCCTCTGCCGGCCTGTCGGAGGGCGAGACCGACACCATCACGCTGACCTACGACAACGCCTCCATTCAAAACTGGGCGAGCGGATCGTACGGGGCCATCCTGTCCGTCTTCGCCGACGGTGCGCAGAACAGCCCGCAAGTCATTACCGTGCTGATCATCATCGGCGGCATCAGGGCTGACTTCGACACCGACACCGATGTGGACCAGGCCGATTTCGGCTATCTCCAAGGCTGTATGAGCGGCTTCAGCATCAAGCAGACCGACCCGAGCTGCAAGAAGGCTGACCTGGACAGCGACGGCGACGTGGACCGGGACGACATCGCCGTGTTCATGGGCTGCCTGAGCGGGAGCGGCATAACGGCGGACCTGGACTGCGACTAGTCCGCGCCGGCCCGGGTTTCACTCGATCGAGAGTCTGTCGAGGACACTGCCGGCGGAGTACACGGCCTTCACTTTCTCAGAGACCGACTTCGGAACGGCATGGAGCCGCAGCGGCCGGGGGGCAAGCATGCCCAGGGCGTCCGGGATGTCGCAGACCCGCAAGACGTTGAGCAACTGCGGGGCACCTTCATCCATGTGGCTTGCCGGCAGGTCTGACACGGCCACGCCGGCGATCTCCGGCTCCAACAGCGCGGCATAGGCCGCAAGCACCCCACCCGCACCGACGCCGGCGACCCGCACCGGAAGCTTCCGATCCGTTGCCAGAAAACGAGCCGTCGCGATGACGTCCCAAACGCGCCCGGCATCGATACTGCGACCCAGCAAGGCGTGGGCACGCAAGACATAGTTCGGCGGGCCCTTTTGCGTCCAGCGCGTCCCGCCGACGCCTCGCGGTTCACATCGAAAGACAACGTCCCCCTCCTGCCTCAGAGACTCGATCGCCGCAGAGTGTGCGATCTCTTCTTCGCGTCCAGCCACGACGATCAGAACCTGTCTGGCCGTCGCCGGGTCAGCACCCAACGGGACCGCGAAACACTCGATGCCCGGCTCGGTTGCCAGCCTTAGCCCCCCCTGCGCGTCCCGATCCACTACCCTGGCCGGCGGAATACGCTCGGGCAAACCGCTGAAGGACACCCGTCGCAGCTCTCGGACCAGTCGCTCCCGCCAGGCGTCAAGGCCCCCGGCCGGCGGCACATCTGGCACGGCCATCGGCACGAATACCCGATCCACAGTGGTGTTGATCTGGTCGGCCGGAATATCAGAATCCTCGGGAAAGACCCGCAGGTCGGACGCTGGAATCGGATAGGTGTTCGGATCTTCCTCGCGGTTAACCAGATCCACCTCGCTGTCCTCGACCAGGGCGGACTCACCCTTCAGCCAACTGTTGATGAATCGATAGCTCGCCTGGCGAATGTCCTTGCGGTATTCATGGCCGCCAACGCTGACCACTGCGTCAACACGGTCGGAAGCCTCGAACAGGCTATACAGACGCTCCAGCCGATTGATGATCCGCTCGTTGGCACTCATAGGAAAGATCCGGTCCTGGTCGCTGTTCACGAACAACAGTGGACGGGGGGCAATCAGTGCCGCAATGTACGTCCAAGGCCACTGGAAGACGTTGTGGAAAAACATGCAGTCGCAGTGGCCGTTGACCAGCCGCTGCCCCACGTAACACGTCAGGTCGGCCATGCCGCTCACCGGTACCGCAACTGCCACCCGCTCGTCCGCCGCGGCGATCCAGAAGGTGGAAGCCCCTCCCCCGCTGATGCCGGTCACCGCGATTCGACTCGGATCAACCTCATCCCGGCTCACCAGGTAATCGATCGCCCGCATGCCATTCCAGCACTCGACACCCGCCGGCGTGTATCCACGCGAGTGCCACCACCAGCGTTTTTCGCGATACGTCCCGTGGTGAACGCTCGCAATCTCTCCGAGTTGAAGCGTGTCGAGGACGAGGCAGACGTAGCCGTGTCTGGCATACCAGATTCCATGTGACTGATAGGCGGTTTTGACCCCATCTCGCCCCCTTGCCGAGTGGCCGCAGACATACAGCACCGTGGGCAGCCGGCGACCGGGTTCGACGACCGCCGGACGGTAAAGGTTCGCCGTCACGTACAGGCCCGGGCGACTCTGGAAATGCAGAAGATCCACCGCAAACCCCTTGCCATCAATGGTTTTGCGAATGACGGGCTTCAGGGCAGTACGTTCGGGCAACGGCCACAGGCCCAACATGTACAGGTACTCCTGCCGCAGACGCGGCTGCATGGCCTGCCAACTGTCAAGCGATCGTGTCCCTTCAAGAAACCGACCTGAGATTCTGGCCGCCTGGTGGTTGAGGTAGGTTTGTATCATCGCATCGCCCGGCAAGCCTCTGTCGACCGCGTAGCGATCTTCCTGGGCAAAAACGAGCGCCGACGTCGACATCATCACCGATAGTGCGAGCAGGAATACCTTGTTCATATGATCCCTCCAGCAAAGAAGTTCCGAAAACGGGACCCGACGGCAGACAAACGCGGTCTGATAACGCCAAGCGGATTGTCGACGAAAGCATCGGGGGTCGCAAGTCGGTCGATGTCGGTGGTCCTGGCTCGATCGAATCCGCGCGGAACCCCGGGTTAACATTTCTTTATTTCACAGCAGGATTTGTGAGAAGGCGGTTCAGAAGCGGCGGTGTTCAGCCGAAAACATTTCTGTGGACATCGCGAGCCGGCATCTTGCGTTGCATCCGGATGTGCGGCAGCGATCCCCATATCGGGAAAATACCTTGTTCAACGACTGCACACGTTCTTCGTGAAAGCTGCTTCAGAAACGACGCGGTTGGCCGCAGCGATCGGACGGACTTGCGACCACCGGCAGCGGAGAAAAGCCGTGGACACCCTCGAACAGGAGATTCTGAACGTCGAGCAAGCCATTGCCGGCTTGCCCGCGGCGCAGGTTTGGGCTCTTGAACGATCGCTGAGAAACCTGAGCCCGGCACAGAGAGCCTATGTGGCCGGTTCGCTGCGGAACCTTGAAGCCAACAAAACGGTGTCGCCCCGATACTTGCAGCTTCTCGAGCATTTCTTCGACCGATGGTCCGGCCACAGCCTGGCGACCAAGCTGGTTCTGATCAACAGGCTCATTCGGCTGTCGGCCCGGGACATCGAGGACCCGTCCGTGTCGGACGAAGAGGATCAGGGCCTCTTCGCTCTGCCTCCGATCCTTCAGGGGGCCTCTTGAGGCGACACCGCCGCCGGCCCGGGGCGCCGTACGCCGGTAAGAACCCGGGCCAGGACTGTTCCAAGAACGGCGGTCACGCCTCCGTCCATTGCTCGCGAAGCAGGGCGACGCAGGCCGGGAGGACCTTCTCCTTGTCACCCTGGGTACCGCACTCGAGGCTGACGAAATCCCGGTATCCGATCATTTTCAGTCCCCTGAAGCCGTCGACATAACTGTCTGCGGCGCCGTCCTCGGTGGGCGTCCTGCGCTCGCGCCGGCTGGCGATGTGCACGTGGTGGAGGTACTTGCCAGCGCTTAAAAAGGCCCCGCAATCACTCGTCTCCTCCCAGGTCATGTGCCAGAAATCGCCCATCATCGCGATACCCGGGTTCTCGACATCCTTGCAGATCGAGGCCGCGTCGGCCAGCGTTCGGAGGAAGTAGCACTCCTGGCGGTTGAGCGGCTCAAGCAGGATCCTTGTCCCGGCCTTGGCAGCGTGGTCGCCCAGTTCCTGGAGCAAGCCGGCCTTGCGCTCCGCGGCCGGCGCGTCCCACCGTTTGAAACCGGTGAGCAGTTCCCGGGCCTGCTGGTGCGGCAGCGACTTCTGATCGTTGAACGCCGGTACGATGATCAAGCCCGTGGATCCGACCTCCCCTGCCAGGGTGAGCAGTTCCTTCATCGTGGTCATAGCCTTGTTGCGGACCGCGGGGTCTTCGGCGATCAGCCAGCCATCGAAGCCCGCGCAAATGGCGCTCATCCTGACCGCCCGGCCCTTGAGTGCTTCCTTGAGCTGTTTGACGTTGCTCCGGAGATATCCTCCGCCGACCTCCAGGCCCTCGAAGCCCCATTTTTCCATTTTGTCCAGCTTCTGCTGGAGGGTTTCGCCGGGAATAATGCCCATTCCCGATGAAAGGCGCAGTTTGGCCTCAGCCGACTTTGGGCAGCATTTCACGTCACTCTCCTTGGCCCATCTGGCACCGTTGCAGCCTCCCACGGCCATGGCCGCGGCAGCCATGGCGCCGCCCTGCAAAAACCCGCGACGATCAAAACATCCGCTCATCTGATTGTCCTCCAGGTACGCTCCGATGACCGTTGCATTTCCGATTCCAGCCGCATCTTACCCCCGCGCCGGCTGACGGTCAAAGACGGACCTTGGCCGCAACTCGTCGCCGACAGCGGATGCTCTCATCCTGCTTCCTTCGCTGATGTTGCGGCAGTCGGCGTCGTGGTTAAGATGGATGCATGCGGTGTTTTCTGGCCATCGAGTTGCCGCGCGAAACACGAGATCGACTCGCCGCTTTGCAGAGACGGCTGTCTGTGTTAGACCGCGACGTGCGGTGGACGAAGGTCGATCAGATTCACCTCACCGTCAAGTTCCTCGGCGAGGTGCCCGACGCGGACGTGGGGCAGATGTGCAGCTCAGCCGCGACCGTTGCCCGTGACTATCCGCCTTTTGACATTCAGGTGTCGGGCACCGGGTGTTTCCCGCCGCGAGGCCCCGCCCGAATCGTGTGGGCCGGTCTGGCGAGTCTTCCCCAACCGCTCATCGACTGCCACAAGGCCTTTGAGCGGGCGTTCGCCGAGTTGGGCATTCCGCCGGAGACCCGGCCATTTCATCCGCATCTGACCACCGGGCGCGTCCGAGACCCGCGAGGCTCGCACAAAATCCGGCCGGTCCTGGAACCGGAGTCGCAGTTTGACGGCGGCCATTTCATCGTCGAGGGACTCGTCATGTTTCAGTCGGTCCTCCATCCCAGCGGCCCGACATACACCGTTTTGTCTCATGCCGCTCTTGGAGGGTGACTCGCGACAATCGCGAGACCGCCAACTCCTTATCCGCATGTGATGCATTGGGCTGACGGCTACTCGGGACGTGTCGACTGGACGGCAGGCCGAGTCGAGCTGATCCCGTTGGAATCAGGCGGCGGCAGCTCCGAGGAAAGTATCTCAACTCGCGCGCCGGGGGCCTCTGCCAGATTGCCCCAGCAAGGCGGAACAAAGAGGAATGTCTGTCTCTTATACACATCTGACGCTGCCGACGAGTTCCGAA
>JAUCQB010000059.1 GCA_030372985.1 Phycisphaerae bacterium | reverse complement strand
GCGGCCTGCCGCTGACCCGCGTTGAGCTGCGGCGCGGTTTCCGCGACCATGTCGGAAAGCCGGTCTCGGTCGGGGAAGTGCGGGTTGGGCGCTCCGCCGTTCCGGAAGACCTTTGCCAGGTCCTCCTCCATCGCACGGATTTCAGGTTTGGCGACGAGGAACCTCCCGCCGTGGGAGACGCAGACCAGGGCTTTCTCGTCGATGAGCCGGTCAAGCGCCTGCTCGATGCGGTCGCGGCTGTCGAGAACGTCCATGACCAGCAGCACGTTGGCTTGGTCGACCAACTCCTCGAACTCGATCCAGCAGTCGCCTTGGTCCAGCGATTCGTTCACGCAGTGGAGGACGCCGGCCCGGATGCGCGCGGGGTCGTCTTTGGCGGTGCCCATCTTCCGGGCGATCTTGTCCACGCGTTTGAAGCCGAAACCGCGGACCTCGCGCACGATGATGTAGGGATCTGCCTTGAGCAGGCCCAGCACGTCGTTGCCGAACTTTTTGACCAGGCTCGTCACCTGGTGATGGGTGAGATCGAAGGCGGCCAGCCAGGTGATCGCCTTGTTGGTCTCCCGCGTCTTGAGCCACTCCGAGCGGAGCTTCTGTACGGCATCCGGCGACAGCCTTGCAGCCTCGGCGATTTGTCCGGGATCGTCGGTGATGATCCGGTCGAAATCATGACCGAAGCGTTCGGCGATCAGACGGGCCTTGATCGGGCCGATGCCTTTCATCTCCGGGTGGTTGGCCAGGTAGTTGGCGAGACCGTCGGCGTCCAGATCGAGGTCGTATTCCATACCCTCAACCTCGAATTGACGGCCGTACTTCGGGTGTGTCACCCAGCGGCCGTTCAGCACAACCGGTTCGTTCTCACGAGCGAAGAGCCTTCCGGCGAACTGCACCTCGTCGCCGTCGGCCGTCGTGAGACGGCCTGCGGAAAACCGCGGCCCGGCGTAAAAGACCGTCTCGACGCGGCCGCGGACGGTTACGGATTGGTTGTTTGATCTTGTTCGCATCGTCTCGATACCTTCCGGTGATACCT
>JAUCQB010000058.1 GCA_030372985.1 Phycisphaerae bacterium | reverse complement strand
CACGGTTTCTGCTTTTTTCAGGCGCGACTCACCGATGGGGTCAGAGCGCATTTAGCTACTAGCGAGCACGGTTTCTGCTTTTTTCAGGCGCGACTGAAGGCGGGCGTTGGCCTGTTCGATTCGACGGACACCGTCCAGCACTCCGCCGTGAGAGGTGTAGCCGAGGACCTTGGCCACTTCGCTCGCGCGGTACCCGTATCGGCGCCGAGCGAGGTACGCGGCCGCCGCCCGCTCAAATAGGGGGACACCATACCTATTTCGGCTTTCGTTGTTTTGGTTTCCGGCCTGGTTTTTGGGGTGTCAGGATGCGGTTGAGGGTGGCTTCGAGTCGGGTGAGGAAGGCCTGGTTGCCGAGCGGGCGTCCGGTTCGTTCGTGGCGTTGGAGTTGTGGCTGGAGATCGTTGGGGGCGGATTGCCGGAGGAATCTTCGCCAGTCTTTCATCATGGCCAGAAGGGGAGCGACCTTGACCAGCCGGTCATCGGATTTGCTCAGGTGAGCGGCGGCGCTGCTCCAGGGATAGTCCTGGGGACGAGTGACCAGGCCGGCACGAACGGGATTCCATTCGACGTAGCGCGTGGCCGCAAAGAGATAGTAATCATCGAGAACGAACGAGGCGAAACGCCCTTGCCACAGGTGCCCGCGCCACTTCTTGCGGAAGTTGACGCGTCGCGTGTATTGTCGATGAGCCTCGCCAATGGCCCGGCGCAGTCCATCCTCCGAGGCCGGAACGGCGATGAGGTGGACGTGATTGGGCATGAGGCAGTAGGCCCAGACCTCAACCCCGCATTGCTGGCACCTCTCGGCCATCAGGTCCAGATAGGCGACGTAGTCCTCGTCGCAGAAGAACGTCTGCTTCCGACGGTTCCCCCGCTGGGTGATGTGATGCGGATAACCCGGTACAACCACTCGTGCAATCCGAGCCATGACGCCATCATAAAAGAACGTTGACGCCAAGGCAAGGGCAAGAAATCGGTATGGTGTCCCCCGATTTGCTGATCCTCCGACAATCAGCGACGTCCCTGTTTTGCCCCCTTTTCCCCAAGGTATGTTTCCAGCCAAGGGGCTATCGGATCCAAGTCGAAGGACTTCCACTCATTCACGTTGCCGATCTTGAAGAGGCACACACCCAGGACGTACGGATCTTTGAGCAGTTGTGAATCGAACCATCGCAGCCACTGCCCATACTTCTCCGTCGTGCCGCGCGCCTGCCAGCCGTCCTTATCCGGATTACCGGCCTTGTCCACGCCGCCCTCCATCAGGATCATCGGCAGGTCCGCCACGTCGCGATGGGCTTTCTTCAGGTAGTCGTACGCCCGGCGGTAGCGAAGGCTGTAGTAGCTCTCCTGTTTCGGGTTGGTGGTGTAGCCGAGGGTGTATCCGTGACAGGCCCATGCACCGCCATACTTCTTCGCGATTCGCATCGCGGGGACCATCGCCTTCAGTATCTGCGGCTCGATCGGCAAGCCCCCCACGCCGCTTTGCAGGATGATCGGGCGAAAGCCCATCTCGGCGACCCTCGGCACGGCGTAGGCGATGTACCGGCAATACCACTCGGCCTGCTCCGGTGTTTTCGGCTCCCACATGTTCGGCATGAATGAGAGGTAATCCACCTTGTCTTTGTGCGCCGCCAGGGTGCGCAGGTCGCCTTGCTTTTCTTTCGCCCAGTCCTCATAGACCTGGGCCGGCTCGCGGTCGGTCTTCATCTCCTTTGATTGAGCGCCAACGCCGACCACGATAATCGCCTTGGGATTGGCCTTCTTGAGCCGAAGGCCCAGGCTATCGGGTCTGGCGAAGTCGCCGGCGGGGATCTTCATGATCGGAACCTTGCCGCCGTCCACGAGCCTGAGCAGATGCTCCGACGGCCGCCCGCCGTCCAGATAAAGCAGCCCGAGCTTCGACGGCATACCTTTCCCAGACAGCACCGCTCGCTGTCCGGTCGCTGCCATGGCGGATGTCAAGACCGATACGGACAGAATGAAGAACGCATACTTGTGGAAACGCAACTGAGACACCTCCGATAGAGTGACCATCCTACGGTTTCACCGACAGCCTGGAAACCCCCCTCACTGACGGGGGACCTCATTATACCTGAGACTCTGACCGGACAAGACCGGAAACGGGGATTGCGCCAAGCAACCTGCGAAAGGAGAATGTGAATGAGTTGAGACAGTGGGTCCGGGAAAGGGGTCAGAAGCCATTATCGGTAAAGGTGCTAAAAGGAGGGCATATTTGTCCGCGTCCTCGGCGTATTCTGTGGTTGTTGGGTCTCGGAAACGGGGGACGCAGCTAGTTTTCCGGAGGACGACCGGATGTCTGACCTGCGGAGATCGCATGCATGACCGCGGAATACGCGGAATACGCGGAAGGGGGCCGGGTTGCGGTTCCGTGTGGTCCGTGTTCCCCACCGCGAATCTCGCTGGAGGCGGATGCTCTCTGGTTCAGTAGTCACTGCTCCGGCTCTGCCGGCTGACAAATGACCACTGAGAGCTGACAACTGAGCACTCTTCTCGTACCCGCGCCGCTGCTTGCGTTCAACTGGACCATCCCGCGGCGTTGCGGCACGCCGCGTCGAGCTCACTTCATATGCTCCACGACCGCCTGGCCGAACTCGCTGCACTTGAGCAGCCTGGCATCCACGCCCTCATTGACCATCAGGCGATGGAAATCGTAGGTGACCGTGCGGGCGGAGATGGCGCCGTCCATACCTTTGAGTATGAGATCGGCGGCCTCGGTCCAGCCCATGTACCGCAGCATCATCTCGCCCGAAAGGATGAGGCTGCCGGGGTTGACCTGGTCCTTGCCAGCGTACTTGGGGGCGGTGCCGTGGGTAGCCTCGAAGATGGCGTGGCCTGAGTCGTAGTTGATGTTTCCACCGGGGGCGATGCCGATGCCGCCGACCTGGGCCGCCAAAGCGTCGGAGATGTAGTCGCCGTTGAGGTTGAGCGTCGCAATGACGTCGTACTCGCCCGGCCGCGTCAGAATCTGCTGCAGAAACGCATCGGCGATCACGTCCTTGATCAGAACCCCGCCCTTGTCGGCCGGCAGTTGGCACCAGGGCCCGCCGTCCACGGGCGTCGCTCCGTATGCCTCCTTGGCCAACTCGTAGCCCCAGTCCCTGAAGCCGCCCTCGGTGAACTTCATGATGTTACCCTTGTGGACGAGGGTGACGCTCTTACGTTTGCTCGCGATCGCGAACTCGATGGCCGCCTTGACGAGACGCTTGGTGCCCTCGGAACTGACCGGTTTGATTCCGTAGCCGCTCGTCGCCGGGAAACGGATTTTCTTGAACCGATCCGGGAAGGCCTCCTTCAACATCTTGCCGAACCTCTCGGCGTCCGCCGTACCCGACTCGAACTCGATGCCGGCGTAGATGTCTTCAGTGTTCTCGCGGAAAATCACCATGTCCACCAGTTCGGGTCTGCGAACAGGTGAGGGCACACCTTTGAAATAACGCACCGGTCGCAGGCACACGTAGAGATCAAGCAACTGCCGCAGGGCGACGTTCAAAGAACGGATGCCGCCGCCGACTGGCGTGGTCAGCGGGCCCTTGATTCCCACGAGATAGGATCTGAACGCCTCGACCGTCTCGTCGGGCAGCCAGTTCCGGGTCTCCTTGAATGCCTCTTCGCCGGCCAGGAGCCTGTGCCATGCGATCTTTCGCTTGCCGCCGTAGGCCTTGGCAACGGCCGCATCGAACACCAGTTGCGAGGCCCGCCAGATGTCCGGGCCGGTGCCGTCGCCTGCGATAAACGGTATGATCGGATGATCCGGAACGTCCAATCTGGGACCAGACTTGCGGATCGGGTCTCCGGCGGTAGGGGTCGGCAATGCCATGGGTGTCATCCTTTCCTGTGGTCAGAAACGCATCTTTCGCGCTGGAAGGTAGCTTGGGGGCCCAGATGCTAGCAAGCGGTCCGCAAAGCTGTCAAACGACCATTCCAAGGCGATACCGATCGGCCACCTACAGCAGTCGGCGGAAAGCATCGCAGGCGAAGTCCACCTCTTCCTCGCGGAGCAGACCGTGGAAGGGCAGGGCAACCGTTCGGTCGCAAAGGGCCTCACAGATCGGGAACTGCCCGCGTCTGTATCCGAATTCTTGGGCATAAAAAGGCTGTAAGTGTATGGCTGGAAAATAGTTACTGCAGCCGATGCCTTGTTGCCGAAGGTTGACCAGAATCCGATCGCGGTCAGCGGCAGAGTAGTCATCGCTAAGACGGACGACCATCACGAACCAGCTGACTTGGCTCCCTGGCAGCGGCTTCTGCGTTGAGATGCGCTTTTCGTCGCGCAGCCTCGCCAAATAGTAGCTGGCGGAAGTCCGTCTTCGGGAGAGTATCTCATCGACCCGCTTGATCTGGGCAATGCCGATGGCACAGTTGATGTCGCTGAGCCGGTAGTTGTAGCCCAGTCGCTCGTGTGCAAGCCATCCGCTGCCGGAGCCGCGTCCCTGACTGCGCATGGAGACGGCCAAGTCGCGGATCTGATCATCATTGGTGACGATCATCCCGCCCTCGCCGGTTGTGATTTGTTTATTCGGATAGAAGCCGAAGACCCCGGCATCGCCGAAGGTACCGGCCATCTTGCCGTTCAGAGAGGCTCCGATGGCCTCACAGGAATCCTCGATCACGCGCAGGCCGTTTTTATCGGCGATCTGTCGGATTTTCGGCATGTCGGCGACCTGGCCGAAGACGTCCACGGGGAGGATGGCGCGGGTTCGCGGCGTGATCGCGGCTTCAATACGTTCCGGATCGATATTCCAGGTCTCCGGATGAATGTCGACAAAGACGGGTTTGCCGCCTTCGAAGAGGATGCAGTTCGATGAGGCGATGAAGGAGAAGGGTGTGGTAATGACTTCGTCGCCGGGCTTCAGGCCGATGGCCCGGATGCACAGATGAAGGGCGCTCGTTCCACTGTTAACCGCGACGGCGTACCGACTGCCGATGTACTGGGTCATCACCCGCTCGAATTCAGGCAGCTTCGGGCCGAGCGACAGGTTGGGTGTCTGGAGTACCTCAAGAACGGCGTCGCGTTCGGCCTGAGTGATATCCGGCCGCGATAGGGTGATTTCCATCCAATCCTCCACGATGATTCAACTTCAACAACACATACAGGATGGCCATTATAGCGTGTTGCCCTTTTCGCCGACATATTCCGGACAATCAGCGGGGTTTCCGACGTGGATTATCGGGCGGGTGCGCTTGGTTTCCGCGGGGCCTTGCCTTAACCTGACGACCAGTTAACGATCGGGAGTATTCTGATGCTTGAGAGCAGACTGCTGAGCAGGATCAACCGCAAACAGGCCCGCGTGGGCATTCTTGGGATGGGCTATGTCGGCCTTCCTCTGGCGAAGAGCTTTTGCAGTGTCGGGATGCCCACCATTGGCTTTGACATCGATCCCCGAAAGATCAAGATGCTCAAGGCCGGCAAAAGCTACATCAAGCATATTCCCAACGGTGCCGTATCGGCGATGCGATCGTCGTAGCATTTCGAGGCCACCACCAACCCCAAGGTGCTGCGCGGATGTGATGCCCTGATCATCTGCGTTCCGACGCCGCTGTCCAAGACGCGCGATCCGGACATGACCTACGTGATCAAGACCACCGAAACGATTGCGACGCAACTTCGAAAAGGTCACCTTGTCTCGCTGGAGAGCACGACTTATCCCGGCACGTCCAAAGAGGTGCTCAAGCCGATCCTTGAAACGACCGGCCTCAAGGCGGGCAAGGATTTCTTTCTCGCCTTCTCTCCGGAACGCGAGGACCCGGGGCGCAGAGACTTCACGACCGAAACTATCACCAAACTGGTCGGCGGCTACGATCCGGCGAGCCTCAGGGTGGCCGTTGCGCTTTACGGCCAAGCGATCAAGAACGTCGTTCCGGTAGCGAGTTGCGAGGTCGCCGAGGCCGCGAAGATTCTCGAGAACGTGTACCGTTGTGTGAACATCGCCATGGTTAACGAGCTCAAAATGCTCTTTGATCGCATGGGCATCGATGTGTGGGAGGTGATCGAGGCGGCCAAGACGAAGCCCTTCGGTTTCCAGGCGTTCTATCCGGGGCCTGGCCTCGGCGGGCACTGCATTCCCATCGACCCGTTTTATCTCACGTGGAAGGCCCGTCAGTTCGGCGTGAGCACGCGCTTCATCGAGCTGGCCGGCGAGATCAACACCGCGATGCCGGAATACGTGGTGGAGCACACGGCCAGGGCCCTGAACGAGCGAGCTAAGCCACTCAAGGGCTCGAAAATCCTGGTGCTGGGGCTGGCCTACAAGAAGAACATCGACGATATCCGCGAATCGCCCTCGATCGAGCTGATCGAGATCTTCAAGAAACGCGGCTGCAAGGTCGACTACAACGACCCGTACATTCCGACCACCCACAAGCAGCGCGAGCATGATCTGAGAATGAAATCGGTCCCCCTGACGGCGGCCAGTATCCGGAAGTACGACTGCGTGGTCATCTCCACCGATCACGACTGCTACGACTACGGCATGATCGTCCGGAACGCGAAGGTGGTCGTGGACACTCGCAACGCGTGCGTCCGAGTCAAGGGCCCGAAGAAGAACGTCTACAAGTCGTGAGCAAGCTGCCTGCGGTTGGCGGACGGCCGTGATCTGATCGCCGAAGAGTTCTCTGTGCGGGACGTTGCCTCCCAGGCTCAGGCTTAGCTCCGGTCGCTCTCCACCTGAGAGGGGAGGAATCGGCACGACTTGCGGACCACCAGTTCGCCGCGGGACATCAGGATGCGGGGCGGACGTCCGGGATCATTGATCTGGGCGATGAGCAATTCCGCGGCCGAGCGGCCCATCTCGATGTACGACACCCGAATGGTTGTCAGACCGCCGTCGCCGAGCAGCGGGGCGAACGACGAGTCGTCGAACCCGACCACCGCGATGTCCTCGGGGATCGACATGCCCAGCGTGCTGGCGTGCTCATAGACGATTCTGGCGGCGTAATCCGAACAGCACACCACGGCCGTGATCGGCGGATCCTGTCCCAGCCAGTCGCCCAGCATGGCGGTGACGTCGTACACCTCGCCCGTTCGCAGCAGTTCCTCGGGTGAGACGCTGCGCACATCGACGGGCGGCAGGCCGCGTTCCTTGGCTTCCGCGATGACCCCTTGTTTGCGGTCCTCGATCGTGCAAGACCATCGCCCGTAGAGAAACGCCAGGTGGGTGTGGCCCTGGTCGATGAGGTGGGCGGCCATGCGCCGGCCCTGCCAGATGCCGTCAGGGATGGCGGCCGAGATGATCGCCGGATCCTCCTCCGGGAAGGGCTGACTGGTGATGGCGACCAGGGGCGTGCCGTGCTCGGCAACACCCTTGTAAAAGGCCCGGTTCCAGTCCATGTAGAAGCTGCCCTCGGGCGGCGTGAAGGCGATGCCCGCGGCTCCCTGCTCGATGCAGGCGTTGGCCAGTTGAGCCAGGTGTTCGGGCACGCGGTTGGCGTTGCAGAAGAGGATGTGATAACCGCGGCGGTTCGCTTCCTCCTCAAAACCCCACAGCGAGTGGATGTAGGGCTCGAGGTCGCACGTGGCGGTGATGAAGGCGAGCAGGTCCTTCTTGGCCCGTCGCTCGGCGACGAACGTGCCGACCCGTGCCCGGCGAAGCAGCAGACCTTCTTTTTCAAGTATCTGGAGCGCCTGTAAGACCGGAGAGAGACTCACGCCGAACATCTGGGCAAGCTGCCGTGCGGTCGGGATCTGGTCGCCTGGGGCCCAGCGACCTTGGGCCAGAAACTCCCGCATCTTCGCGGCAACGGCCATGTTCTTGGGTTGAGCGGCGTTCAGCGTCTCCGGGGTGAGTTGGTCATCAGCCATGTCTGCGTCCATTTCTGCAGGATTCCGGGCCGTCGCACGAGCGATAGGCCCACCGTCACCGACTGCGAAAGCAGCAGTCTGCATGCACGTGCTGCCACAATATACCATCGAGCCCTGAGGGCGTTCAAATCAGATACGACATGCTATCGGACGCCCGGCGGGTTCGCGAGCCGCAACGCCCGGCGGACAAGCCCCTCATGGCTCCTCCTCCTCGCTGCTGAATTCAAACGGCCTGTTGGCAAAGAGCAAGGGGCGATGGCGGGCCACGCTGACAATCAATCCCAGGGAGATGAAGTTGATGACCAGGCTGCTGCCGCCGGCACTGACGAAGGGGAGAGGCACACCGGTTACCGGTCCCAGGCCGACGGCCATACAGATGTTGGTAATGGCCTGGACGGTCAGCATGGTCGTCAGGCCGATAGCCACCAGACGGCCAAACGGCTCACGAGTCGAAACTGCAATCTCGTAGCCGAAGACAGCGATCAGGCTGTAGCACGCAAGTGTCAGCAGGCCCCCGATGATACCCCATTGGTGGCCTATCATGGCGAAGATGAAGTCGTTGTGCTTCTCAGGCAGGAAGTCGTACTCGACGAAGATCCCGCGCCCCGTGCCTTGCCCGAACGGGCCGCCGCTGCCGATGGCGATCTTGCTGCGGGTGAGCTGGTAGCCGGTGACGTTCTCCCAGTTGACCAATTCGAGCATCCAGCGGCTTCGTGAAAACTCCTGGGGCCGGAAGTACTCCCACCGGGCGAGCAGATCGGGACGAGACGGCATCGGCTCGCTCAGGTAATCACGGACGGCCTTGTTCTGGAGCATGACACTGGTGATGCGAAGTTGCTGGTAAGGCTCGATCTTCGTCCAGAACAGGGGCGAACACAGTAAGCCCATCACGATCACGGCCAGCAAGTGTTTGGCCTTGGCACCGGCGGTGTAGAGAACGACGAACAGGACGGGCAGGAAGAGGAGCAGAGTGCCCAAATCGGGCTGCAGCTTGATCAGGCCCATCGGCACCAGTGTGAGCAGGAACGGCGGCACCAACCCGAGGAGCGTTCGGTAGTTGCTGCGATATCGCAGGTACCATGCCAGCGCCAGCACGTAGGCGATCTTCATCATTTCTGACGGCTGAACCTGGAGACCGCCGAACTGAATCCACCGGCGGGTGTTTCGTTTCACGGGAACGAAGGGCAAATCGACCCACCGGTCGATGACCAGGCAGACCAGCACCAGGATGCTGAGCCCGAAGATGATGTAGGAGAACCTCCCGATTCTCAGGTATCCCACGGTTGCGGTGAGAATCATGCAGCCGATGCCCGCCGCGGCGAAGGCGATCTGCCTGACGGTCTCGTCTGCCAACTGGCCGCTCTGATCGGACGAATTGGTGGCTTGGATCGTCAGCAGTCCGGCCACGCACAGTGGCAGGACCGGCAGAAGGATGATCCAGCCCCTGCGGGTGCTGAGAAGTGCGCTCATGGCCGCTCCTTCTGCCCCGCGGCGTCGGTGATCGCGTTTGCCGGCCGGCTGATCGGCTGGTCCGCCGGTGCGGTCTCGATGGTGCCGCCTCGGTGCAAGGTGATCATGGCCTGCAGCATGTCCCGCGCGACGGGAGCGGCCACGGCACCACCGTGTCCGGCGTACTCGATCATCACGGCGATCGCGACGTCGAGTTCGCCGTTGACCGCCGGCTCAAGATACTGTCCTTTGCTGGTCAAGTATCCTATAAACCAACCATGCGTGGGGTAGGCCTGCGCGTCTTCCTGGCTGATATACTCCGGTTTCTGCCCTTCGGGATAGCGGCTGCGTACTTCGCGAAACGTGCGGCCCCTGATGGTCTTCTCGCTGCCGTCAGGAAAGCGGCAGCGGTAAAGACTCTCCAGGGGCGGGGCCTCGGCGCTTCCCGTTTTCCCGAGCAGGACGAACTCGTCGGCGCCGGTCAGCTTCGCTCGGAGCGGGCCATACGCCGTGCCGCCCTGCTCGTTGACCACCTTATACATGCCTTCCCGAACCAGCCGCCAGTGGTCTGCAGCGATGGGCAGCTCATAGCTTTCGGACAATGGGCCAGGGTTGTCCGGCCAGATCGTCACCGGTTTCCAGATGCCCGAGGCCACCGTGGCGATCATGTTGGCAACCTGAAGGGGAGTGGCCTCGACGACATTCTGGCCGATGGCCGCGTGGCGCGCCGGCCCGTCGCGAGGGTCTTGCGGGTTGAGGGGCATCACGCCGGTTCCGTCCTCGATCAGTCCGATGCCCGTTGTTCGTCCGAAGCCGAATCGTTCCATCCATTTCACCAGGTTGACCAGTCTCATGTTCTCGCCGACATGGTAAAAGAACACGTTGCAGCTCTTCTGAATGGCCAGGATCGGGTCGACTGTTCCGTGTGCCCGCCTGGCGTCGCACTGCCATATGTCCGGTCGGCTCGGGAAAAGGTGGCCCACGCACCCGAACGTTGTTCCCGGCCCGACCTTGCCCTCGGCCAGAGCGCTCGCCAGGATCATGGGTTTGACCGTTGAGCCCGGGGGATAGTGTTGGCGGACGACGCGAAAAAGGTGCGGCCTGCCAAAGGGGTCTTGTGTGGCCAGCTTGGCCCTCTCTGTGTCCGGCACATTCGGGTCAAACGCAGGGCAGCTTACCAGGGCCAGCACCCTGCGTGTTGGAATATCCAGGATCACGACCGCACCGCCGGTGCTCGGCGGATGCTCCCGGACCGCCGCTTGGAGCCGGTGATAACAGTACTGCTGCAGGCGAAGGTTGAGGCTGAGCCGCATGGTGTTGCCGTTGACGGGTGCGACGGGCTGCGTGGTGGGGACCCCTCGCAGGTCTTCCTGTTCACAACCTCTGCGACCGCGGAGCCACTGTTCTCCAAGTCGCTCGAGACCGGTGCGCCCGATCAGATCGCCAAGAAGGTATCGAGAGAGTATGTCCGCGTTGTTGCCGTTCTCTCTCAGGTCGTCGGCGCCGACTTCGTTGAGCGTGCCAAAGAGATGTCCCATGGCATCGCCCCCCTCATACCGACGGGTGTGACTGACCAGTACCTCCACCCAGGGGTACTCCGCCAGTTGGACCCTCGCTTCCACGCACATCTGGTGGTTCAGGCCCTGGACGATCGGGTGAACGGTCCGCTCTTCGTCGACCACCGTATCGATCTTCCGTCGCCGCGTGACCACTTCCTTAATTCGCTGGACCTGCCGCAAACGTCTTTCCCGAACGGCATCCAGATCCTCAACCTGTTTCCCGGTCAGACGGGCGATGGCACGCCATGACTCGTTGATCTCGAGAACAAGCTTATGCATTTCCTCGGCGACGTTGTCAGCGGTGCGGGGGAGATTCTGTTTCCTGAGCCGCTCGCGGGCCATGGCTCGAAGGTGATCCTCGGAACCCGAGAGAATCCCGTAGTGAACACAGATGTCCCAGGATTCCGCGTCATATGCCAGCCGCGTGCCCTCGCAGTCGACGATCTCGCCTCTGAGGCAGGGGTACAGTCGCATCGGCTTGATGAGCATCGCTTCGGCTTTGTTTGCGTATCGATCACCCTCCATGATCTGGAGCTGCACCAGCCTCGCGATCACCGCGATGGCCGGAATCATCATGAGAACCATGACCAGCCGAAGCCGACGCTCGAACATCGGTGTACCCCGAAACCGCCCGGATCCGTTCGTGCTCCAGATTCCCCGAAATCCTGTCAGCACGAAGCCGGGCAACGGAAGGGCCCCGCGCCGCCGACAGGCCTCTAGGCAGGGCTCTCCGGCCTGTAGCTCATCCGGCGCCTCATCGGCCCCAGACCCGTCCACCGCTGGAGCTTAATGAGCACCCAGTGAAGACAGGGTGCCCAGAGCGCCGTGTACCCGGCGAACAGAAAGGCAGGACGCCACAATCCTTCCACATCGATGGGGATGCGATGCTTCCACCAGAAGTAAAGCCCTGCGATGACCTGGACCGCAAAAGCGAACACCAAGGTCACAATCGCGTGGGTGACCGGGTGGTCTCTGAAGAGCGCCTGTCGGCTCCGAAGGACAACCCAGGCGGCCAAGCCGTAGGAGAAGGCATACAGTCCGATCGGGTGGGGCGAAGCTGTCTGCAGATCCACAATCAAGCCCAGAATCCAGGCGGCGATGGCCGCGTCCGGCGAGGGCCCCCACAGGCCGTAGTGGACCGCCAGGATGATGGTCCACTGCGGGCGGATGGACTGGATGGCCATCAGGGTTTGGACGACCGTGGTCTGGCAGACCAGGACCACGATCGCCAGGATCGCAAATGGCATCCATTTCATGGAGTTCACAGGGCCCCTCGCGCATTCTGCCTGCTGCCTTGGACAACAAACCGCCGGTAGCTGATGCGAATGCCAGTATTATCGACAACTTCTGCCGGCGACTTACCGGACGGACGGTTGTCGTGCGTCCCGATCCACGATCATGAGGATGGCTGTAGCGGCCGCCAGTTGCACCCGCGGATCCTCCGGATTCTCCATGGTTTTCTTAAGCTTCTCCAAGGCTTTGGGATCGCCGATCTCACCCAGCGCCATGGCGGCCATTGACCGCACCCGCATGATCTGGTTCTCAGGACGGTCCTCCGGCAGGTTTCGATCAGGCTTGTTCCAGTCTAATGAGCGCATCGCCAGTTCCAGCCCGTCGGCCCACCCCTTCGCTCCGAGACCTCTCGCCGCAGCCAGTCGAGCCTCCAGGTAAGGAGAACTGGCCAGCCTGGATCGCAATGTGGGAACAACCCGATCATCCGGAACCTGACCTAAGGTTATGAGTGCAAAGGGCTGCCTGTATCCAACGCCCCCGAATGCCTCAAAGGTGAATCGGCTGACGGCATCCTTGTCCCCGAGCAGTGCCAGTCCTTCAAGGGCCTGTGTCCTGACACCCTCGTCTGAATCCCCGTTCGCGGCGGCTCTGAGAATGGGGATCGTGGACGTGTCATTCAACTGGCCCAGAGCCAAGACGGCATTTCGTCTCACTTCGGGATTCTCATGTTTTCTCAGACAATCCCGCCAGGCGGTTCGGTATTCCGTGCTTGCCAGGCCGCATTGCTCCAGAGCGAAGTACGCGGCGATCCGCACGCTCGCGTCCGGGTCGCTGGTGAGCGATCGGAGGGCGGGCACGGCCGCCTTGTCCTTGAACTTGCCCAGGGCCATGGCAGCGGCGAACCGCACCCCAGGATGCTGGTCCTTGAGCCCCTCCCGGATGCGGAGGCGGCCGGCGTCCCCCAGGACCTTGCAGGCGGCTTCCATCGCCTGTGTTCTGACGGCCGGATCGAACGGATAAACCATCCCTCGTTCAACGCAGGTCTGAGCTTCTGCGCGGAGTGCCTTGATAAACTCCGGCGTCGGCTCAAACCCGCACCCGCCGGCGGTCAGCATTGCCAGGACGAGCAGGGCGGCCAAGGTGTTGTCCTTTGCCGCTGAGACTAGAGGAGCAGATCGAGAGTCTCTCATGGTTCAGATCCCGTTTACTTGCCCCGACGCCGTTTCAGCAGTCGTGACAACACCAGAGAATCAAACATGGCGACCAGTGCCAACCCCAGGCACGCCAAGGCAAACAGGTCCCCGTGGCGGCTGTAGAAGGTCACACGGGGATCGATCTGTATCTGATCGACACGATACCCTGTGCCTCCGACCTGTGGGTCTCGATCGGACGCGCCGACAAGACTATACCAGGAACCGTCCGGGTTGATGAATCCGCTGACGCCGGTATTCACCGCGCGAGCCACGCCGACACGGTTCTCAACGGCCCGGAAGGCGCAGCTGGCCAGATGCTGGGCCTGCTGCGTTCCGTGTCCGAACCAGCCGTCGTTGCTGATGTTGACCATGAAGTCGACGCGCCTGCTTCCGTCCTGACCGATCATGAAACCGCGGAATACCTGGGGAATCACGTCCTCGTAGCAGATGGTGGCGCCGAAACGAACCTGCCGGTCGCCTATGGAGCGGGGCGTGACGGGGAAGACCGTGTAATCGGTGCCCCAGGTGAGTGAATACTCGTGCCCTCCGCGGCCCCACGGGTTCCACCATCCGTCGTTCAGGAACCGGTACAACCAGAAAAAGTGCTTGCTGTAGCGGAAGGGAACATACTCGCCGAAAACGACAAGATGAATTTTGTCATAGCGCATGGGCTCGGACTGGCCGTCCGGGGCGTAGACGAACGCCGAGTTGTAGCGGTGTTCGGCCGGGTACAGGCCCGGAGGCTGCTTTTCCTCGGCCAGGGCTCCGACCACCAGATAGCAGTCGTGTTTGCGGGCCAAAGCCTGAAGTTCGCGATGCTGGTCGTTGGCCACCTTCCACCGCAGGAGGAGCGACATTCTCTTGCGCGTATCCGACTCCTCATTGATGGCCGACTCGGTCAGTTCACGGAGTTCGCGGTTGAGATACATCCACCAGGGGGTCTCCGGCAGTACCATGACGTCCGGCGACTCAGCAGCGCATGCCTCGATCAGGTTCAGGTAAGTGAGCCGCTTATCGGCCTCGTAGCTGCCGAAGTTTTCTCGAAGACAGTAGTCGATATCGTCGTTCTCGGGTCGCTTGTGTCTTCGCGGGCCACTGTCGGGTTCGGGGGTGGCTGAGAGGAGGTAATCGCCCTGGAGCACCGCGATGCGCGGGCCTGCTGTTGTGCCCCGGAAACTCAGTCGGTAGTGTCCGTACAGGACCGTGCCACCGACTACCGTCAGCAGCGCAACGACCGATATGGCCGAGGCAAGGCGGGATTCCTGGTTCTTACTGCCCCGGCGGACCTGGATCGCTCTCATCAGTCGCTCAGCCAGCCAACCGTTGACCATCATCACCACGAACGACACGCCGTAAGCGCCGGCTAGATCGGCGATCTGGATCAGCAGGAGTCGTCGCACCTGGGTGTGGCCCGCGAGAAACCACGGAAACTCAAGCGGTCCCTTCGACCGGACCAGCTCCCAGGCTACCCAGGCGATCGGGAGAGCAAACGTCGGGCTGATTCGCCTGTCTCGGTACAGATATCGCAAGGGCCAGGCCGCCAGCGGGAAGTACACTGCCAGGTAGAGAGCCGCCGCCGCATAGCCGGGCCCGGTGGTGGTGTAAAGCCATCGGAGGTGCGTCAGGAAGAAGGCTGCACCAAGAAGGTAGCTGATGAGATACATTCGCCGCGCTCGTGCTGCCAGGCACACGGCAACCGTCCAGGGCACAAAGGCGATTCCCGCCAGGAGCCCGACGGATTTGGGCTCGAAGACCGGCAGGCTCAGCAGCCACGTCAACGCGGCCAAGCCCGCGATGATCCAGCTGTTTTCGATATCGCGAGGCCGGTCAGCAGGGTCGACCGGGGGGGATTGCAGTCGGGGCTTGTTTTTCGATCCTCGCTTCACCGTGGCTTGTCCATCCGTGACATTTCGTTGTTGTCCTTCGTGCCGCCGCATCGCCCGCGGCGCCGGGCCCGGCCGGTGCTCCTCATCGGTCGTCAAAACCTGCCGGGTGTGACCGATGCCATTTCCAGGCGGAGGCGATGACTTTTTCGATGTTCGTCCACCGGGCTCGCCAGCCCAGCCGCGTTTGAATCTGTGTGGCGTCGGCAATGAGACTGGGCGGGTCGCCCGGACGTCGAGGTGCCTCCTTCACGCGAATGGTCTGCCCCGTCACCCGGCGGGCCGCCTCCACGATCTCTCGAACGCTGTGTCCCTGGCCGGTGCCCACGTTGTGGGCCGTCGCTTCGCCCGGCCTGATCGTTTCGATCGCCAGCCGATGGGCCTCCGCCAGGTCCTCGACGTGGATATAGTCGCGTATGCACGTCCCGTCCGCCGTCGGGTAGTCCGTGCCGAAGACGCTCACGTGCGGCCTTTGACCAAGGGCCGCCTGCAGGACGATCGGGATGAGATGGGTCTCCGGTTGATGATCTTCGCCGATCGATCCGTCCTCGGCGGCGCCGCACGCGTTGAAGTAGCGCAAGGCACAGGAACCCAGCCCCCAGGCCGCCGCGGAGTCCGCCAGCATCCATTCAACCGCCAGCTTTGACCGACCGTAGGGGTTGATCGGAGACTGCTCGGTGTTCTCGGGAATGGGCACCTGGCGGGGTGTCCCATAGCTGGCGCAGGTGGAACTGAAGACGAGTCTGCGGATGCCGGTCCGGGCCATCAGCTCCAGCAAGATGAGCGTGTTGATCGTATTGTTACGGTAATACATAAGGGGTTGATCGACCGATTCGCCCACCAGGGCGAAAGCGGCAAAGTGCATCACCGCATCGAACGTCTGCGAGGACAGCGCCGACTCCAGGGTGGCTGCATCGCCCAGATTGCCGGTGATCAGCCGGGCCTTGGGATGAACCGCGCCGCGATGACCGCGGGAAAGGTCGTCGTACACCACCACGTCATGGCCGTGTTCGCACAGATCCTTCACGCAATGGCTGCCGACATAGCCGGCACCGCCGCTCACAAATACACGCATGTTGCAGGATCCCACCGGTTGCTCATCAGTCTGTCGTGACGTCGGCGAGGGCCGAAACGCCGACCACGGCGCGTCGGAAGATAAAGACCCTCTCCCGGTTCACGCGTATCCCGTCTTTCGCCGACTCGGCGATGTACTGTTCGCGCTGGGCGTGGCCGTCATTGCAGTTGTGGACGTCAGCCTGCTCGAGCCAGAAGCCGTCGACGTCGTAGGAGGCCAGTCGGCCGATGAAAACCATCGGGCCTTCCGTATCCAGCACCACTTCCTTTCCTACCAGTCTGTCCAGCGACTCTGACAACATCACACCCCATTCGCGGCGCACCGCCCCTTCGGCGGCCGGCCCTCGGGCCTGCGTATACTACGTTTGTCGGCGAGACATGGTCAAGAGAAAGGGCACGTGGCCTGTCGGGAGTCGTATCCGCAGCCGGATACACGACCTGCGGGGACCATCCTTTGCTCTGACGCCCGATGTTCCGGTACAATTCGCGAGGGTTGTCCGGGCAGCCAAAGGCCATGCGGTTGGAGGGCCTCGGTTATGTATCACAGGGATCTGAGGGCTCGACGGGCGGGGTCTCTTTCCTTATGGGTTCTGGCGACCGCTCTTGCGGCTCTTCCTGCCGTTGCGGCCATGCCCGCCCAGGACGCGGGCGGTCCCAAGGCCGATACCACCGTGATCGAGGACTACCGCCGCCGGTTGAGCGAACTGGGGCCGCGGGACATTGCCGGGCACTATGCGCTGGCCCAGTGGTGCAACGAGCAGAAGCAGTATCAACTGGTCATCGAGCGGACTCAGTACGTCCTGGAACTGGATCCGAGGAACGTCGATGCTCGTCTGTTGAACACGGCCGCCCTCCACAAGCTGGGCCAGCAGCCGGTGGACAGCTCAGCCGCCGGTCGGTCGCCGGGCGAGATCGCCCTTGGCCTGATTACCAAGCAGGATATCCAGCGTCTGCGTTTCCTCGAGTTGCTGGATTTCCAGCCTGATGACGTGCCCCCGGCTCTGCGGGAATCCATATCCGTCCGCTTCGACCGGGGCGTCCTCACGGTTTTTCTGGACGCAATGGGCGACGCCCCGGAGTTTGTCGGCAGGGCCAATCGCCAGCGGTTCATCGCATTGAAACCGACTCAGCAGGTGCAGGTCATGCGCCAGTACGGCGATCTGGCCTACCAGCCGAAAATCAGGATACTGAACGATCCGCTGGTCTTTCGGAAGTTCAAGCCGGTGGCGGCTCTTATCGAGCGAGGTTGCGCGACCCGCGACTGCCACGGCGGCGACACTCCCGCCAAGCCGTTTGGCTGGCGCGGTCATTTGCTCTATCCCGAGCAGAGCCTGTACACGCAGTTTCTTATCCTGGATCGGGTCGCAGTGGGGCGGGACCGCCTGATCGATCGCGATCAGCCTGCCGATAGCCTGATCCTGTTGTATGGATTGCCTCCCGGCGCCGCGCGACGGAGTCATCCGGGCCAGATCAAGCCGCTCTATTCTCAAGGTACGCAGGATCCCAACTACAGGATGGTTCTTGAGTGGATCGACCTGCTGCGCATTCCTCGCCCGATCAACGGGATCAGGGTCGAGGGATACCCCGAGCCCCCGCCTCCGGGGTCCCGCCTGTCCGCGAATAAGGAGCCCTCCACGCGTCCATCCCGATGAGGTGTCCGCCGCGTGTCCTCACGTCCTGTCGTGCGGTGTTGAAGCGATCTGGCGGACCGGTGGCCGGTTTGCTGTTACAATACCTCCGCCGGGGCAGTCCCGGCGGCACTCTGATTCTCTTTCAATGGGCGGGAGCGCGTCATGAAGTACCGTTGGCCAACACAGATGTACGTCGGCGGCAAATGGGTTCCGGGCGTGTGTGGCAAGACCATGCCGGTCATCAACCCTGCCACGGGCGAGACGTTGACGGACGTGGCGACGGCCGACGCGGCCGATGTCGATCGAGCGGTATCTGCGGCCCGCAAGGCCTTCGATGAAGGCCCCTGGCCCTGGATGGACCCGCTGGACCGAGGCCGTTACCTGTGGCGAATCGCCGAGGCGCTTCGGAAGCGGGCGGAAGAGTTCTCGATGACCGACACGCTCAACATCGGCAAGCCGATTCGCGATACCCGTGGCTGGGATACGCCGGTGTCTGTTCAGTTATTCGAGAGCTACGCCGGCCTGGCCGACAAGATCTCCGGCAAGTGCTTCGGCACCTTGCCCGAAAGCTTCACCTTCCTGTCGCGCGAGCCGCTCGGCGTGATCGCCTCGATTGTCCCCTGGAACTACCCTCTGACCAATGCCGCCATCAAACTCGCCCCGGCCTTGGCCTGCGGCAACTGCGTGGTGCTCAAGCCGTCGGAAGTGGCTCCCCTGACGGCTCTCATGCTTGCCGAAATCGCCGAAGAGGTCGGCCTGCCGCCCGGCGTGCTCAACGTAATGAACGGTCTGGGGGGCGAGACCGGCACGGCCCTCGTTGGACATCCTGGCGTGGACAAAATCAGCTTCACCGGTCGCCTGGCCACAGGTCGGCAGATCATGAAGCTCGCGGCGGACGGGGTCAAAGGTGTGGCCCTGGAACTCGGTGGCAAGACGCCGAACATTGTCTTTCCCGACGCCCGATTGGAGGACGCAGCCAGCGCCGCGCTCATGGGTATCTACTGTCACCTTGGCCAGGTCTGCGTAGCGGCCTCGCGGTTGCTGGTCCACAAGAGCATCCACGACGAGTTCGTGGACCGCCTGTTGACGAAAGCTCAGGCGTTTCGCCAGGGAGACCCGACCGACGAGCGAAACCACCTCGGCTGTGTCGCCACGCCGATCCATCTGAAGACCATTGAGCAGTACGTCGAGAAGGCCAAGAGCGAGAAAGCTTCACTGCTGATGGGTGGTTGCCGGCCGGACGATCCTGCTCTGGCCAAGGGCTGCTACTACCGGCCGACGCTGTTCGACCGCGTGACACCGGAGATGACCATCGCCCGCGAGGAGGTCTTCGGGCCGGTTCTGGCGGTGATGACCTTCAGCGACGAAGACGAGGCGGTTCACATTGCCAACGACAGCGACTTCGGCCTGATGGCTTGCCTGTGGACGGAAGACGGCGGCCGGGCTCTGCGGGTCGCCCGACGGTTGCGGGTGGGCAAGGTGGCCATCAATGGCGGCGGGGCATTCCGGTCCGGATCGCCGATGTCCGGATACAAACAGAGCGGGATCGGCTCGGACCTGGGCCACGAAGAGGCCATCCACGAATATACCCACAGCAAGGTTATTCTCTATTCACTTGCGAGGGAGATGCCCGCATGGCCGGACTGATCGGCAGACCTGTCCAGGATCTTGACACGCCGGCGTTGCTGCTCGACTGGCCTGCGGCCCAGCGGAACCTGCGGAAGATGGCCGACTTCTTTCGCGAGGGCCCTGCCCGGCTGAGGCCGCACTTCAAGAACCACAAATGCAGCGAACTGGCCCGACGCCAGCTCGAAGCCGGCTCGGCCGTCGGCATCACCTGCGCCAAGCTGGGCGAGGCCGAAGTGCTGGCTGCTGCGGGCATCGAAGACATCCTGATCGCCAACCAGATCGTCGGCCTGGCCAAGATTGAACGCCTCGTCGCCCTGGCCCGCAGGGTGCCCAGGCTTCGCGTCGCGGTCGATGATCTGGAGCAGTCGCGTCTCTTGGCCCAAGCGGCCGAAGCCGCCGGCGTGACCGTCGGCGTGCTGATTGAAATCGATATCGGCATGGGTCGCTGCGGCTTGCCGCCAGGGCAGCCGGCCGTCGACATGGCCGCCAGGCTGACGGCCTTGAAAGGCGTCCGTTTCGACGGATTGCAGGCCTACGAGGGGCATCTCGTGGCGGTCTCCGATCCTCAAGAGCGGTGGACCAGGACGCGACAGGCCTTTGAGCCGGCTCTTCAGACGAGGCGGATGCTTGCGGACGCGGGACCTCCGCCGGGCATCATCAGCGGCGGCTCCACCTCGACCTATGCTGTCACCGGACGCATTGAAGGCATCGACGAGATCCAGGCCGGCACCTACGTGACGATGGACAGCATGTATCGGAAGCTGACACCCGAGTTCGAGGTCGCGCTCTCGGTGCTGTCCACGGTGATCAGCCGGCCGGGGCCCGATACGAGCGTGCTTGACGTCGGCCTCAAGGGCCTGGGGCACGAATTCGGCCCGGCGTTGCCGAAAGAGATGCTCGACGCCCCGTGCCAGGCATTCCTTGCCGAGGAGCACTGTATTGTGCGCGACGGCCCCGACTGGAAGGTCGGCCGAAAGGTCGAGCTGGTGCCCAGTCACGCCTGTACCACGTGCAACCTCTACCGGCAACTGCACGTCTGCGAGCAGGGTCGGGTTGTCGATGTGTGGCCCATCAATGCAAGCGGCTGCCTGACCTGATACGGTGGCCGCCTGCGGTCGAGGAACAAAAGGGCGCAGCAATGGGTGCCGCGCCCTCTCAGACTCACACCACAACCGGGATCAGTCACAGGCGGCGTTGGCCGGAATACCGGGGCCGCTCGCACACAACTCGAAGAGCGACCAGTCGTCCGAATCGATGTCCCCGTCACCGAAGCCCCCGTTGTCGCGGTCGAAGCACTCGCAACCGGTCGCGATGCCGCCGGCCTGGCCTGTGAAACAGGCCTGCAGCACGGCGAAGTCCGCCTGGTCCACGTCGCCGTCGGCGTCGGCGTCGGCGAACGGATCGGCACAGCAGAGGATCTCTGGCGTACATGCGGTAAAATCGCCCTGGAAAACGCCGCCCAGGTTGTCTTCGCAGTCCTCGCGCGTGGTCTCCACGCATTGGCCATTCGGCCGGCAGCATGCGCCGATTGGCGCGGGACAATTGGCCGTGGCGCAGTCGACGTTGTCACCGGCGTAGGTACCGGCGTAGCGATTGACGCAGCCTGCAGATGTCAGGGATTCGATACAAGTCGCGTCCGACAGGCAACACGCGCCCGTCGGGATCGGAGGCTCCAGCACGCCGCCGGTCAGGGCGATGTTGTCCGCATAGTCACTGCTATCCCACTGTCCCGACATGTCCGCGGCGACCTCGGGGAGACACGCACCATTGCCCAGATGCAGGGCGGCGAAACCGCCGTCGTAGACGCGCTGAGCCGTAGCCGTTTCCGTCGAGGGCAGGCCATCGATTGTGCTGTCGATTTGGATCTCAATGGTCGTGCTCTTAATGCGCATCGTGATGGTGTTGAGGCCGCCGCCGACCTTCAGCCCGTCGCCGCTGGCCCCCCAGATGCCCGCCCTCAACTCGTACCAGCGGTCACCGTTGTAGAGAGCAAGGCGGTATGTTATAAGCCTGCCGTCGCTGCATATTTGTGCCGGAAGAGAAATTGCCGCGAACACTCCGACGGCAACCGCGTGGTGGTCGAAGCCGTCGTCCACCGGCACATTGGGGCGGATTTTCCCGTTGCAGTCAACGAGATTGACCTGCGCCGGCGCCCGGTCGGTGCCATCCGTCAGTTCGAGGTAGCGGTTGGCCTGGGCCGCAGGAAAACGATGCGTGGCATCCCCCGGCAGATCAAGGATGTATGCGATTATCAGGGGGTGGTCATCCGTGCCGTTGACCGAGCCCTTGCCAGGGTCCAGGGCGACGATTTCAGGCAGCATGTCGAAACGATGGCTGCTGCCGTCGTATATATACTGGTTCAACTTGGCGTCAGGGTAGTAAGCACCGGGTTGCTGCTTGCAGGCGAAGGGCGGGCTCTGGCCACGACTGTCGTTGGCGACAATGGCCACGGATGGGTCAATCTGGTTCTCTTTGAGGCAGCCATCGCTTGCCCATTTCGCGAGGAACAGGTCCTGGTTCGGAGTGTCATCACCCACGGCATCGTCGCAGGGGGGATCGGCACAATAATCGTCGAAGTCCTCGCACAGGACCACGGGCGAGCCGGTTACCGTACCGCACCAGCCGGTGGTATCAATTGCCTGAACGGGCGTCGGTTTCGCGAGTGGCATCACCGTAACAATGAACAGGAGTGCATATACAACTCCTCTTTGATTTGGATGCATGGTGAAACTCCCAACGTGGCGTCCGACACAAGTTGTCGTCTGAGGGGCTCTGCCTCAGCCTACCCTGGTCCGGGTTGCGGACTTTCTCCGTCGTCCGCGTCGCTGTCGTTGGCACGGGGATTGCGTCACCCGCAGGTCGGGCTGACTGGTATACCCGGGCCGCTGGCGCACTGCTCAAAAGCGGTCCAGTCGTCCGAGTCGACATCGTCGTCACCCACGCCGTTAGCGTCGCGGTCAAAACACCCACACACTCCTTCGAGAATAGAAGGGTCGGGGCCGGTGTAACATGCCTGGAACACTGCGAAATCGGTCTGATCCACGTCGCCGTCCTCATCCGCGTCGGCAAACGGCACGGGGCAGCACGCCTTGGGATCATTGCAGCTCGTGTCGTCGCCTCTGTAGGTGCCGCCGGCGGCCGCGCACTGCTCTGCCGTCAACATGACGCACCCGGCAAGCGGCACACAGCATGCCCCCTGCGGTTCTTGCGGCCGAGTGAGAACGCCGTCAAACAAAACCACGTCATCCACCCAAGGATTGCCGCTGTGCGAGCCGTTGATGCAGTCGTAGCTCACGGGAACGGTGCATTCGCCCGTGGTGCTGTCGAGCACGCACCCTCGCCCGACGCCGATGCGGACTCTGTCGAACGGACCGGTGTACTGGCGGGGGTAGGTGGCCGTATACGGGCTGATCGTGGCTCCGGGAGCCCACATTCTGAGTTCCACTTCTGTGTCCGTGATGGTCATGCTGAAGCGGTGGTAGGCCTTGGTCAGGCTGAAATCGCCGTTGGCGCCGCCATAGCCGGCCTTGACCACCCGCCAGCAGTTTCCGTCAAAGAATGCGGGGTGGTTACTCTGCGGGTGATGGGCGGCGGTGCCGCACAAGTCCACGTGGCACGGGTTCATGTCCAGCTTGGAGAGAAGGCCGAACGCCATGACGGCGTGAACGGTGTCGGATAGGGGCGGGCAGTCGGACGGTCGCGGTTCAAGGGGGTTAGCGACTTGGCAAACGATAGGAAACCCCTTGGACGGGCCTCCACACTCGATCTCCGAACAGTTCTCGCTCATCACGTAGTCGGTGGGGGCCCGATCGTCACCGAGCGCCAGTTCCACGTAAAGGTCCTTGTACTGGCCAAACCTGTTGCCCTCGAAGCCGAGCCAGAGGACGAAGTAAAGGACCAGCGGGGCGTCGGCTGTGCCGTTGACGGCAGTGCCGGCGGCCTCGCCGCGACGGACGGCGGCCATCTCAATCGCCCCTTGCCCCAGCAGGTCATAGACGCGCTGTTCCTCCTCGACGTCCACATAATCCTCGACGCCGGCGGGGTACTTCATGCCGAATGGATTGCTGTACTTCTGGTCGCTCCCGATCTTCATGTCGAACCCGCAGGACGTGCTCATTTCCGCCCAGTTGGCCAGGAAGCCGTCCGAGTTGGCGCTGCTCCCATCGGCGCAGGCCGCCGGGGGCGGGTCGGTGGGGGGATACCCCGGCCACGAGCCGCCGCCGTCGCAGTAGCTGTCAAAGTCATCGCACATCACGATCCGGCCGGGTTCGATGCCGATACATCTCTCAGCCATGGCACTGCTGCCGGGGATCAGGACCGCAAGGACAACCGTCATCGCACACGAGGTTTTCATGTCTGGCACTCCTGTCTGGACCTTCGGCATCGACCCGCCCCAGGCGAGGTCATAACGAGGAGCTGAAGAAACACGCCGTAGCGTCAATCGCAAGCCGGATCCGCCGGTATGCCCGGACCGCTGGCGCAGGCCTCGAATCTGGCCAGGTCGAAGGTATCTACGGCGAAGTCTGGTGGACCTGAGCCCGTGCTGTCCGTCCGGTCGGAGCATTTGCATGCGCCTTGGAGATCAAAGACGCCCGTCCCGGTAAAGCAGGCCTGGAAGAGCGCGAAATCGGCCTGATCCACGTCCAGGTCGCTGTCATAATCGGCAAACGGGTCCGAGCAGCAGGCGTAGGTGTCGCAGATCGTGCTGTCGCCCTTGTAGTCGCCAGTGCAATCCGCCGCCGTGGTGATGGCGCAGTCGAAATCCGTGCAGCACGCGCCGGTGGGAATAATCGCACAGGGGTTGGGGTTGTTGAATGCCTCACCGTCGTACAGGTATACATCGTCCATGAGGGTATCCTGAACCGGATAGGCATTCGCCGGAGCGTTGTCTTGGCCCCAGCACCCGCCGTCGCCCTCTTCCCTTGGAATGCCGCCGAATTTCAGGGAGGTGAAGTGCTCCTTGTATTCGCGGGTGACGGTCGTGGTGAAGGTTTTTAAGCCGGAGGTGCAACTCCCGGTTCCCGAGTCGTAACGGCTCTTAAGCTCGATGTCGATGGAGTCTGTCTTGATGAGCATCGTGACAATGTTCCACGCGCCGCATGTGTGCATATCCACGGGTGTCTGTAGTATCTTCCACTGGCGACCATCGTAGAGCACAAGGCGATACATCTGGGCAACCTGTTCGGTCGTGTCACAAGGGTCGGAGTCCGCCCACGCGATCTGGCCCAGGGCAATGCTGCGATGTGGTTGCCCATCGCCGTCCAGGATCAGGTGCGGTCGCAGCTTGCCGCCACAGTCGGCCGTTACCATCGGTGTCGGCGCCCGGTCTGATCCGCAGGTCAGCTCGGCGTAGAGATTGAGCGTGTAGTAATAGACATTACTGCTCGTTGGACCCAGATGCATCTTATACTGGAAGCCGAGCGGGTGCGCCTCCGTCCCGTTGACGCACGTCGGATTGGGATCGTGCACCACCGCAGCATTGAGCATTTCCGCAACGGTCAGGTCGTGTCGAACGCGGCTTCCCAGGCGGTACTCGCCGGTGGAGCCACCCTTGAAGGTCGCCGCCGACATGCCCGGCATGACATAGGAGACGGTGTCATCGAGCCGGGCATCGTTGCAGCCGTCAAGTGCCCACAGGGTCGAGGCCACCGTCAGGTGTGGATTCATGCCGATGTAACTGTCAAATTGGTCTGAGAAAATAATGCTCTGGCCGAGCAACTGGCTGGCCGAAGCGACCATGAGCACGGCCACGAAGCTGGCGGCCCATGATTTCACACTTTTGGTGGACATGGCTTGTTCTCCTGCTCTTCTCTGGGATGGGCTTGTCAGCTATTCTTCCCCTTCCCTCAACTGTGGGTCTTCACCTGCCGCCCGTGTCTCTTCGCCCTTCGCCGGGCCGGGCCTTCCGGTCTGCGTCCGCATAAAATGAGGGCAGGTCGCCGCTCGCGTCGCCCGCCCTCACATTCGTTCATCAGGATGGTCCGCTGCCCTCGAATCGCACAGAGCCACAGGAGGCTGCGGGGCACAACATCCTTCGCTTCTCTCACCGGCTGCGACCCCTCTCATCGCCGCCGCCGCAAGAACAACCCACCCAGTGCCAGCAACGCCAACGTCGCCGGCTCGGGGATGAGCTCGCCGCCAGTCACCGACAGGTTATCCAGCCATGCGGCGCCTGCGCTGGTCAGCACCGGATGTCGAATGTTGATCTGGTCGAAGTTACCCATGTAGGTTCGCGGGAAGCCACCGTTCGAGGCTCCGCCGGCGGCCACGTCGATCGTGTTGGACTTGATCGTCATGGTCATGTGGTCCCACCCGCCCGCGGTCGGGGCAACACTGCCTGCCGACCAGTTCGTCCCGTCGTACAGATACGCCTGCTTGTTTAATGTGCCGCGGACCGAGTTGGGCAATGCAAAGGCGACGACGTTGTAGAGAACCCCACTGCTTGAGGGAGCCTGGTCGTCCAAAGCGAGCTCGACGAACACGTCGATGTTGGCGCGGTTGGCTGCGGAATCGACCCACAGGTAGAAATCGACAACGATCGGGTTGGCATCGGTGGCCTTGTACACCCCGCCGAAGTCGTGGCTGATGCCCTTGTCCGAGGCATAACTGCTGCCGTTGTCTACCAGCAGCGAATTGGAAGTGGACTGGCTGCGGGCGTTCGTGACCACATAGGTACTGGTGCCCAACTGCGGCCAGGTAGCGTCGTCAACCGGCAGCAAATACGATGCCTGTGATGGGTACGAATCCCAGTTCTCGCTGAAGCTGATCGGTCCTGCCGTTGCGGGCAAGGCAATGGCAAGTACGGCGCTCAGAAGCACAAATCGTCTCATCGCTTTTCCTCCTCTTTTCTCTTGGCGCGGCGTGATCTGAAGACTCGCCACGCTGCTTTTCCCGGGTGGGCCCCTGCTCACCCGCTCGGTCAAAGGCGTAATAGGCTGGTCCTGCCGACAGGACCCTCCATAAACAGCGATACCCAGTAGTCGAGGCCGGCACGCAATGGCTCTTGGCCCGAACACCGCCGGCGGAACCTCAGCCGGGCACCTGGTACAGATAATCACTGACCTAGGCCGGATCCTGTTCGGACGGGCGGGCAAGCGAATCGAACTATCAGAGGCTGGCCTGTTCCGCCTCCGGGACCCGAAATGCCCCGACTAGATCCACAATCATTTCACCAAACGGCCCCGCAAAGGTCAATGGATGAATCAGTCGATTCTATGGATTTTCCTGCCATCCTTCCTTTACATCCATGTCGGGAGAAGATAGAATTACACTTTATGGGTACCCGGATTGACCGTGAATACGCCAGCGGGCTTGAGTTCGTCTTCCACCCCCAGGTGGAGGCGATCTTCGACTGTTTCTGTGACCTGCACGACATCCGCCTCGGTTTCTACACCGCGGGTGGCGGCGAGCTGCGTGTGGGTAAGGCCCGGTCCAACTGCCGTTATTGCCACATGCTCCAGACCCGCCTGGGGTACCGGGAGACCTGCATCCGCCTCGATCGACAACGACGAGAGGAGGCCGAGGGCTTGCAGACTAATCTCCTGTCCTACGAGTGTCACGGCGGAATGATCGACGCCGTCATGCCGGTGCGACTCGGCGGCCGGGTTATCGGATTTGTCATGATCGGGCAGTTTCGCACGGGCACATCCCCGCCCGCCTCTGTGCTCCACAAGGCGAAGACCGGCCGGATGGTCGGGCGTTTGCTCGATGCCTACGCAGAGGCACCCCGATTTTCGCCCGAGCAGGTACGCCACCTTCTCGGGCTCTTCGAGGTGCTCGTACAGTTCATCGCCGAACGTCGCATGATCCAGTTGAAAGATGTGCTCGGGCCGCTCTTGTCACGCCTGCGTGAGCACCCGGAAGAGCACCTGTCCCTGTCCACCGCCGCCGCGATGGTCGGCCGCAGCGCCACGACCCTGTCGCATCTGTTCCGCCGGACCCTGGGCAAGAGCTTTCGGCAAGTGCGGATCGAGATGGCCCTGGACAAGGCCGATGAGTATTTCCGCAACGATGCCGGAATCCGCGTAAGCGACGTCGCGGCCCGGCTTGGGTTTGATGATCCTTTATACTTCTCCCGGCTGTACCGCAAGTACCGAGGCATCCCGCCCGGCCGACGTATCCGAAAGTGATGTCCTACGGCAATTGCGGTCAGGTGGTTCACCCGAAGCGACTCAGACCTGTTTATCGGCAGCCCGCGCCCCCATGGCGGCTGCATCCGGTACCCCTGGTGGCCTCGACATCGTGTCTAAGGGGAGCATGGTTTCGCTCTTCACGGCGAGAGCCGTTTCTCTGCCGCGGGCGGCACCTGGTCTGCTCTGGAGACTGCCCCACGTTTCGGTTGGGCTGCCCCAGGCGCGGCCTTCGCACACGGTCAAAGACCGCTTCGACTGGATGAATCATGCCGGGCACAGCGGAAAGCCTTCCGCGGGCCTGCGAATCATCGCGAGCATACGATTGCCCCGCAGCGATCGAGCCGGAGAGGTTCAGAACTTGCTGTAGTCCTGCTCGTAGGGATTGAACTTGTTTGTCCGGCGGTCGACCTGCCAACCGTTAACGGGCACCCAGGCCCACGGCCAGGGCGGCAGGTTGTACTGGTATGCGCCCGTGGCGTACTTGACGTACCCCACATGGTAATCCGTATAAAGGAAGTTATTGCCGGTTTTATGGTGTACCTGGATGTTGCTCTCGTTATGATGATTCTGATCGAAATCCCATATCCCGTGGGTCATGTCGTCGTCGCCGGAATCGAAGAGCATCACGATATCCGAGGGGCGGTTGACGGTTGACGATTTTCTCATGCCTCGGTGAACGATATCCTCTTGTCCGTCGGGTCTTGCGACCTTCTCGTAGTCAATATCGATATAACCGAAGAAGATATCGGTGCGCAGCAGTTGTGCGAGGGCCGAACTCCTGACCTTGAACAACAGCGAGTCGTTGACGCCATAGCTGAGCGCGTAGGTCATACGGCCGACGGGTGAAACATAGACCGAACTGCTCTGGTGGTAGATGGGATCACCCGGACAGAGGTAGAACTCGGCACCGACGGTCACGTCGCCGAACGTGGTGTTGTCGGCCTTCCGGCCCCGCGAGTTCTTCTGGATGTATTTATGGATTAAAGACGCCCAGTTCGGACTGCAATACACATCGTTGTTTGCCTGGAGATAGAACGCAACGCCTTGGCCGCACGTGCGCAGATTGGTCGCGCACTGGACCTCCTGTGCTTTGCGGCGAGCGCCGTTGAGGCTCGGCAGAAGAATGGCCACGAGCAAGGCGATGATGGCCACCACGACGAGGACTTCGATCAGCGTGAAGCCCGCACGGGCCGGCAATCCCCTCTCGCTGTTTGCGGCAGAACAACGCCGAGACGTTCGTACCGAATCGTGACTGCTCATCGCAATAATCCTGGTCATGGTTGCACCCGGTTCTGCGGTTTCCATATTCCTTCTAGGGGCGGACCCTACGCAGCCTTGGTCACACGCGTCCCCAGCTATTATTGTATCGGTGGCGACCGCGGACACCTTGCGTGTCCCCTTATGACTCTGTTTACCAAGCCGTTCAGCTTTTGTCAACGGCCAGTTCATTCTAGCTTGGGCCAAGAGTCCGGTAAAGGCGCTTCTATTAGCTGTATCTCTTTTCAGGACAGGCGATTAGGGTCTTTTTTCATTTTTCAATTGATTCTTGGTCAGAGCGACCTTCCAAGCGTCGTGCAGACCGAGAAGGCGTTCTGTCAGATTCGAGTTCTGTAGACGGAGGTTGTTGTTCTCCCCTGGGTCGGCCGAGAGGTCGGCCAGGAAGACGACATCCTCCCCCGAGGCACGGCTTGACCTCCCTTGGGACATGTTCATCAAGCCGTTTCGGACCACTTTCCATTTGCCTTGCCGGACGGCGTGCTGGCCGTCCCATTCGAAGAACAGAACATCCTGACCGGGCCTGGAGGCGTCGATCAGAAATGGCATCCAACTGCGACCGTCGATCACATGGTGGGGCGGCAGCCTGGATTCGCTGATCTCCGCGACGGTGGCAAACAGGTCCATGGAGATGGCCAACTGGTCGCGGACCTGATCGGCGGGGACGTGCTTGGGCCAACTGATGATCGCCGGCATGTGGATGCCGCCTTCGAACAGGCTTCGCTTGTACTCACGGTAGGGCGCATTGCTGCCGCCCCCTTCGCCGCGGGGAGAGGCGTCCGCCGCTCCGTTGTCGCTGGTGAAGAAAACGAACGTATCCTCGGTCAGCCCCAGTTCGTTGACCTTCCCCGTAATGGCGCCGATCGACTCATCCAGACCCGCGACCATCGCCGCGTAGTCGCGTCGGGCCTGCGGCAGATGTGCATATTGCCGCTGAAATCGTTCGTGGGCCACCATGGGGTAGTGCGGAGCATTGTAGGCCGCGTAGATGAGGAACGGCCGGCTCTTGTTCTCCTCGATGAACCGTACGGCCTCGCGTGTGATCAGGTCGGTCATGTGCTTGCCGTCCTCGAAGACCTCTTCCCGGTTGCGGTACAGGTCGTGATAGAATGGCAGGCTCGCGTAGTACATGTGTGAGAACGCATCGATGCAACTGGCATGATGTCCGAAAAACAGGTCAAAACCCTGCGAATTGGGCCGCGTGTCGTGGGTGGAGCCGAGATGCCATTTGCCCAGTGCCGCGGTCGCATAGCCCCGGGTGCGGACGAGTTCCGCCAGCGTTATCTCGGCGGCAGGGATGCCCGGTTTGTCCATGCCGGACTCGATGTTTTTCTCGGTGGACATGCCGATCCGTGCAGGGTATCGGCCGGTCATCAGCGCGGCCCGCGAGGGAGCGCAGATCGGCGAGGCCACGTAGAAGTGGGCCAGGCGGACGCCCGAGCGGGCCAGGGCATCCAGGTTGGGCGTCTGAATGTCACGGCAGCCGTAGCAGCCGACGTCGCCGATACCCATGTCGTCGGCCAGGAAGACGATGATGTTGGGCGTCCGTGCCGCCGCACAACAGGGCAGCATCACGCAAAGGATCAGAGCAAGTCGCTTGCTCATAGGGCACCTGTGACCAGGCTACGGGGGCACCTTGCTGACACGGAAATCGTGGGTTCCGTCTGTTCGTGTGTACTCATCGTACTCATCCGTGTCGCCGGCGACCACCGGCGTGTCCGCATAACGAATGCAGACGTCCGGACGGAGACTCGGCGGCGTCGGTGCTCACATGGTACCGTTTCTGGCTGTCGTGGTTGAGTCCCTCATGCTCCTGCCTCTCGGGCTGACGCCCGCTTCATGTCACTCATGGGCATCTTCCCAGAAGGTAGTGGCGGGAACGGCCTCGCCCCCTCGGGCGGCAGCGAGTCAGTGCTGCGATTGGCCGGGTCCTGTGACAAGCGAGCCACCCGCGCGGTTCTCCTTGTGCGTATAGCGACTCACCGGGATGCCCACGGCAAGGTGGGCGAGCAGGGAGAAAAGACTGATCCACTGGAAGCTGAGCTGGGGGCTGGCCTGGGAAAAGAGTCCGAGAGAGGCGAGACCGGCAGTAATCAGATCCCAGTAGGCAAACAGGACCGCCACGATGCAGCCGGCGATGGCTCCGCAGGCGGCTCCGACAGGGGTGGCACGGCGCACGAACAAGGCCATGAAGAACAGGCCAAACAGTGGGGCGACGAAGACGTGATTGGTCCGGACCGTGACCTCCATGATATTGCCCTTGATCTGGCCCATCACCAGGCTGAGCAGCACCATGAAGACGCCGGCCAGGAAGGAGATGATTCTGGTCTGAACGACCTGCGACCTGTCGGACCGGCCCGTGGCTCCCTTCCAGAATCGGTCGATGAAGTCCGTCTTGATGACCGAGCACGCCGAGTTGACCCCGGCCGACAGGCTCGACATCGCGGCAGCCAGGAGGGCGGCCAGAATCAGACCGGTGATGCCGGGGGGCACGTAGCGAACAATGAAGAAGGGGAAGATCGTGTCGGCTTTCTTCTCGTTGTAGAGAACCTCTGCAGCGAGGTGCTTGTTGGATTCGAAAAAGGCCAGCAGGGCAAACCCCACCGCGGCCAGCAGGCAGGTGATCGCGATGTTGCTCAGGCCGGTCACGAGAAAAACTCGCCGCGCAGCCTTTACATCGCGGGTGGCGAAATACCGCTGGATGGCCATCTGGTCCGAGCCTGCCGTGCAGATCCACCAGACCGTCATCATGACGATCGAGCCGACAACCGTGACCCGGATCGTGGGGTCCCAACTGAAAATCGGTTGCTGATCCCAGTGGGGCGACCATGTCGTGGGCCACCAGGCCCCTACGCCGCCCATCCGGATGGTGATCAGGATGACTGCCAAAATGGCGCCGCCCATCAGAATGAATGACTGGATCACATCGGTCAGAACAACAGCCCGCAGCCCGCCCATGGTGGTATAAACCACAGTTATCAGGCCGATGGCGATGGCGACGATGGGCATGACCAACCGTGCTCGATCCGGGGGCAGATCCATCATGGTGACGATGATCTTTTCGGAGGTCACGTAGACAATCAGCGCCATCCAGAGGAAACGGGTCGCCAAAAAGACGATCGCGGCCAGCAGGCGGATTCCCACTCCGAGCCGGGTCTCCAGGATCTCATAGGCGCTGGTCATTCGCAGTCGCATAAAATGCGGTATGAGGAAGTAACCGACCACCACGTAAGCGATCGGAATCGACATCATCGACCACAGGATCACGGGCCCCTTGCTGATCATCTCGCCGGGCATGGCCAGATACGTAATCGTGCTGAACAGCGTTGAGAAAAGCGAGAGCCCGACGGACGAGGACCGCATGTTGCGGCCGCCCAGCAGGTAGTCATCCTTGTTACGGGTTCGCACGGAGTAATACCATCCGATGGCCAGCATGCCGAGGGCGTAGACGCCGATGACACTCCAGTCCAGGAAAGTCATTCCTCGCCAGGGCGGGCTGACGGCTGCCGGCTCGCCGGAAGCCTGTCTCTGGGCCAGACACGGCATCGACACCAGACAGACCAGAAACAGGGTTGCGATCAGCGTTGTTCTTCTGCGAATCAGGGCTGAATGTGACACGGGTATCTCCGGAATCACGGAACGAGGGTCGACTCGGCGGTCAGACAGCGACCGCGACATCATCCTGCGTGAAGGGGAACAATGGCCCTCTCGTTGAGGTGCGTACCGAGCATCGCCTTGGCCTCTTCAGCGCTGCCGTTCAAGATGGCCTCCAGTATCGAGCGATGCTCATTCAGAGTCTTCTGAACGCGGACCTCCCACAGGTGGCCGCTGATGACTTCCGGATGGATGATCGGCAGCGGAGCCCGTTGGTAGAGCGTCATGAGCCGCTTGTTGCCTGCCGCATCGATCAGGGCCTCGTGGTACCGGCGATCAGCCTCGGCCACGCCGAGCATGTATTCTTCCTTGACCAGACGTTCGAGTTGGTCGCATGCGATGCGCATGGCCTTGAGATGTGTCGGGGTGTTGTTTCCCGCGGCGATGATGCGTTCGATGGCGCCGCCTTCCAGGATCAAGCGGACGTCGAGGATCTCGCTGATATCCTGGTTGGTGAGGGCCGGGACGAAGTACCCCGTCTTGGGCCCCTTGGTGACGAACCCCTCGGCCTCCAGCCGGGCAAACGCTTCGCGCAGGGCCGTGCGGTTGACGGACAGCTTTGCGGCCCAGTGAGACTCTCGCAACCGTTCGCCCTCTCGGATCTGTTGCAGGATCAGCAAACGGCGCAGGCGATGGTAAGCCTGGTCGCGAAGTGAGCCGTTTTGCGGAGGGGCTATTGACATGACGACGCTCCCTATGTTAGTGTTCGCTTCCAATAGAGTTTACAGAAACCCCCCGGTTTCGTCAACAACGGGTCGCGCAGAGGTACTGTTCGCTTCTGTCCCAGCATGACTTACGGCAGTCACTTTGATGCGACCCCTTTCCGCTGCCCTCGGCGCGGAAACCCGCATCGCTGTTCCCGGCGGCCCGTTTTATCGGAAGTCCGTCGACCTCGAGGATAGGGGGGACCTTACTGACGAAAGCGACCGAGAAATCATGAGACGAAGCACGATCAAGTCCAAACTGCTCCGGAAAGAGCCGACCCTGTGCCTCCAGTGCCATTTCACCGACCAGTCGGTGTTCGAGCTGGTCGCCCTGCTGGGTATGGACGGCATCTGGATGGACCTCGAACACCACCACTACAGCGTGGAGACCGCCAACGGGCTGATCCGGGCCACCCGGGTCGCCAGGTGCGACGTGGTCGCCCGGGCGGCCAAGGGCGAGTACATGCGTTTCGCGCGACTGCTCGAGGCCGGGGCGCACGGTTTGATGTACCCGCGCTGCGACGACGCGGCCGAGGCCGCCGAGCTGGTCAAGTGGACGAAGTTCTATCCCATAGGAAAAAGAGGTTTCGATGGTGGCAACGGCGACATGCCGTACTGCTCGGTGCCCATGGCCGACTACATGAAGGCCGCCAATGAAGAGACCTTCATCATCATCCAGCTCGAGGAGCAGTCGGCGGTCGATCGGGCCGACGAGATCGCCGCCGTTCCCGGCGTGGACATTCTTTTCCTCGGGCCGGCCGACTTCACCACCCTCAGCGGCATCCCCGGCCAGTGGGATCACCCCAAGCTCTGGAACGCCTACAAGAAAGTCGCCAAGGCCGCCGAAAAGGCCGGCAAGTGGTGGGGAACGCCCGCGTTCAGCCCCGAACACTGCCGCAAGCTGATGGATCTCGGCGCCTTGTTCTTCTGCCACAGCGCGGACATTGTCATTTTCAAGACCGGCGTCGAGAGCATTGAGAAACAGTTCTCGCCGCTCGGCTTCCGTTTTGACAACCGTCTGGCCGCCGGCAAGAGCTATCTCGAAGGCTGAGTCCCGGCGTCGCGTGGGGCAGCGCAGGGGAATGGAGAATTGAGAATCGCGAATGGGGAATTCAAGATTGGCAATACGCGTTCGTTGACGCGTTCCGGATTGATTGAGGGCGGGCAACCCCGCACGGACAGGAGTCATCTCTGATGCAGCATCGGATTCTGATCATCGGCGTTGGATCGATCGGCGAACGTCATACCCGGACGTTTCAGCGGACGGGGCGGGCTGAGCTGTCCATCTGCGAGAGCAGGGAGGAGCTTCGCAAGACCGTCGCCGAACGATACGGGATCCGCCGTGCCTATGCCGGGCTGGATGAGGCCATGAGCGACGACAACTTCGACGTCGGCCTGATTTGCACGCCGTCGCACCTGCACATCCCGATGGCGACCCAGTTGGTGAAGGCGGGCAAGCACGTCTTTATCGAGAAGCCGCTGAGCCTCTCGCTCTATGGGATCTCAGAACTGATGGGGCTGGTCAAGGGAAAGGGCGTCAAGTCGGCGGTGGCCTACACGTATCGCTCGCACCCCGCGCTGCGGTCGATGAAGGAAGCGATCGATTCAGGCCGCTTCGGCGAACCGGTACAGGTGATCGGTACATGGGGACAGCACTTCCCGAAGTACCGCCCGGCGTATCGAGAGATCTATTACACCAGCCGCAAGACCGGCGGGGGGGCCATCCAGGACGTGCTGACCCATGCGATCAACGCCGGTGAGTTCCTGGTCGGGCCGGTCAGCAAGTTGATGGCCGACTGCGGGCACCAGGTGCTCGAGGGTGTCACCGTTGAGGATACCGTACACGTGATCACCCGTCAGAACGGCGACAAGGTCATGGGCTGTTACAGCCTGAACCAGCACCAGGCGCCCAACGAGAACGCGGTGATGGTCATCTGCAAGAAAGGAACCGCCAAGTGGGACCTGAACAACGCCCGCTGGATGTCCATGGCCGAGCCAGACGCCGGATGGAAGGTCGAGTTCGAGTTCTCCACCGAGCGAGACGACATTTTCGTCAACCAGGCGAACCTCTTCATGGACGCGATGGAGGGCAAAGGCCAGTTCGCCTGCACGCTGGAGGAGGGCCTGCAGACGCTGCGGGTCAATTTGACCGTTCTCCAGGCGGCGGACAAGCCGAACTGGCAACCCCTGGTTGCGGTGCCGGGCTGAGAGAATGACGGATGTCGAAGGCCGAATGGTGAAAGAATGACGAATGTCGGAGGCGAGTTCGCAGTTATCAGTGTTCAGTTCAAGAATCCCGATCCTGGCTCTGACTGAGGACTGACAACTGTTCACTGACTACTGCTTTCGACGACAGAGAGGAGTCGCATAGATGAGCAACGCTGCACACGAACCGACGATTCAGGAAATGTTCAATCTGAGCGGCAAGGTCGCCCTGGTGACGGGGGCCTGCGGCTGGCTGGTTCAGTCGTTTTGCCGGGCACTGGCCGAGGCGGGGGCCAGCGTGGTCTGCGCCGAGATCCCGGCGATGAAGGAAAAAGCCCACGAGGTGGCTAAGTCGCTGCCGGTCGTCGGTAATGCAAAGCACTACGTCACCGAGTTGGACTACATGGATCCCAAGTCCATCGACAATTGCATGGCCGACGCGGTGAAGCAGGCCGGCAAGGTCGACATCCTGGTCAACTCGGGTTACGAGCGGGTGACCTCCGACTGGCGGACCGTCAGCGGCGAACAATTCACGCGGCAGCTTCAGAACGCCACCGGTGTTTTCCTGCTCAGCCGGGCGATGCGCCAGCACGTGGTCGATCGCAAGGGCAAAGGCAGCATCATCAACATCGGCTCGATGTATGGCATCGTCGGTTCTTATCCGGACGCCTACAGCGACGTGCCGATGTGCAGCCCGGTCGCCTATCACTGCCTCAAGGGCGGAGTCATCTCCATGAGCCGCCACATGGCGGTCTACTGGGTCGGCGACGGGGTCCGGGTCAACATTCTGAGCCCCGGGCCGTTCCCGGCCCCGAACGTCAGCCCCAAGATGGTCGAGCGGCTCAGCAGCAAGAGCCCGATGAAGAGAATGGGCAAGCCGCACGAACTCAAGGGTGCCCTGGTCTTCCTGGCCAGCGATGCCAGCAGCTACGTCACCGGCGCCAACATCGTGGTCGATGGCGGCTGGATGGCCTGGTAG
>JAUCQB010000057.1 GCA_030372985.1 Phycisphaerae bacterium | reverse complement strand
CTCGGAGATGTGTATAAGAGACAGTCGTAAAGGCGTTGCCAGGCGTCGCGCATGCCGTCGGCCAGCGCGTGCCTTGTGCGGGCGTCAATCTCTGCGCGGATCCGGGCGGTTTCATCGTCACCGATGGTTACCCGGAAATCTTCCCCCGTCGGCAACGGGTCAATCGAGATTGCCCACGAAAACCGCGCCCGCAGCTTGTCGGCCGACGGGTAATCATTCTCTGAGAACATACCGTTCAGCCGATGACGGGCATCGGACACCAGCGCGGGGTATTCCAGCAGGAATTCAGCAACCGCCCGGTTGAATTCCGCCTCGGAATCCCGCATCGACTTGGAATAGTCGAAAAACGCTTTCGCCGGCAGGATACGGGCGCCATCGTCGCGCCATGGCAGGGTAAGCCGGTAATGGGTTTCCCGCGCGGCCGTCGCGACAGCTTGAACCGTCTTGATAGCTTCCTGCGCGATCAGAAGCTTGTTGTATCGGCCAGCATCGGCCGACGCGTCATGATTCACCCGGACTTCCTCGGTTACGCGCTTGTCCATCTTCCTGGCAGACCATTGCGTGATAGACAGGCGCGCCAGCATTGCCTTTTCAGTCAGAGACATGCGATACCTGCCTTTCACAGTAGGACGTCTGAATGGTCCGCCGCCCATCGGATAAACTCGGGAGTCTGCGCAATGTCTGGGCACCGACGGTGCGCATCCCGGACGCAGAGAACGGAGAATTCGGCCGGAAGACGGCCGGCATAGCGGATAACCCGTCCGGCCGTCTGCAAGCTTGCCTTGTGGGCAAGGGCGCCGGTGACGGCATACAACGTCCCGGCATCATCGGCCGACGGGACGGGCGCCGTATCGGGATTCAAGAGAATGCCATCGATGGACGGCAAGCGCCGCCAGATCGACAGGAAAGCAACAAGCTCGGTTGCGGCGCCTTCACCGATGGCGCCGGACAAGGTTTCCAGATCGGTGATTCCCAGAGACACCAGACGGCCGGCGCTTGCCCACGTGCGCGGGCAAGGCGAATTGACCAGATCGGCCGTCGGCCGGAAGTCATGCAGCATCGCCGGCCGGAACCGGATGAAAGACACTACTTCCGGCGCAACCCCATGGGCGAGCGCCCATCGTGTCCAGTCGTCCAGATCGGCCGAGACTTCCAGGATAGCCGCAAACCGGCTTTTGACCGGTTCAAGTATGCCGGTCACGCCCGCGCGGTCCTGCCGTCGATTGCTGGCCGCAACAAACGTCACGCAATCGGCAACCCGATGCCCGTTGACTCGCCTGGCAAGCAGTAACTGCATAGCCGCAGCTTGCACAACGGCCGGCGCTTGCCCCAGATCGTCCAAAAGGCAGACCGTCGGCCGATCGGCTTGCACCAGCGCCCGCAAGTCACCAAACGGCAGGAATTCGGCCTTGCCGTCCACAATGCCCGGAAGTCCCTTGTAATCCGTCGGATCAGAGACAACCGGATGGGATACGATCAGATCGGCGCCGCTTGCCTCGCAAGCCTGCGCGACCAGATCAGATTTCCCGACACCCGGCGCGCCGACCAGCAACACCGGCAACCGGGCGCCTATCAACGTTGACAGGCGTTGACTCACAACACTTGGTTTCATGATTGATTGCCCCTTTACGGGCGGATAGGATGGGTTGGCTTCTGGCGGGTACACTCCGCCGGTTGCCAGGGGCGATGACAGCCGCAAACTGTTGTCGCCCCACCTTGTTTCAAAACAAGTATACCACACGTTTTGACAGGCGTCAAAAAGAATCCCGGAATTCTAGACGAAAGTATCACGTCACAACCGGTTGTGCGATGGCGCCGCCGACCGCCCGCGCTGTCAAAACGAGTCTCCGCAATTCACCCCGCTTGGCGCTATCGCCAATGGGGTTGACGTGACGTTGCCGGCCGGAGCGCAACGAGCATACTCGTTTTGATCGCTCAGCCCCTCGGGCATGACTGCCCACACCGGATGACGGCCGGAAACCGCGCGGATTGCCTGCGAAAATCGCCCGGAGAATGGCCGGCAACCGCGATGGCTTGCCTTGTGCGGCCGCATTCTCAGGTAACGGCGCAGGTCGCCTCGCGACGCGCATAATGCTTGCGCGGGGGCACCCCCACCGGCCCCAGATTCTTGTCCAATTCTTGGGAATCCCCCTTCCTCTCTGTGAAATATGGGAAGCCCTATAGCACAGGGAGCGACCCAATCGCTGAAAAGCGCCGCCCACGTGACCACCCGGCCGACGGCCAGCGGCGGTTGAGACAGATCGCCCGGGCCCGCCAGATCTTCTTCCGCCTGATGCGGCGGCACGTGTGGCTGAGGACCGTGCCTAACGGCACGCAGGGGCAGTTGCCCGTGGCCATCGTGTTCGGCGGCGTCGAGCCGTTCCCGAACTCTGGCCGGGCCAGGCCGGTGCAGATCACCACCCGCATGCTCGCGTGGCTGACCAACCGGACGAACGCGGCCGTGTGCACCGCCGAACGGTCGGAGCTTTCCGGGTCCGTGATCGACGCCGCCGAGAAGTATCTGGCCGAGGTCTACCCGCCGGGCCGGATCGAGGGCGTGATCACGTTCAGAAGCAAGCTGCGATGTTGGTGAGGGGGAGTACCCCCTCAGACCCCCAGAGGAAGGGTGACACATGATCGATTTGTTTGTTGCCGTGCTCGTCGGATTCGCCGCCGGGTGCCTGTCCGCCTTCGCGTGGTCGGCGATGCGGTTTCTGAAGCGCAGCGGCCCGCGGTAGGGGAGCGATGAGCCAGGTCCCGGACACGATGACCGTCGCCGAAGCGGCCGAGGCGATCCGCAAGTCGCCCCGGTACGTCCGCGGCCTGATCGCCGAAGGCCGGCTGAAGGCCGTGCGCCTCAGCGAGCGCGGCCATTGGCTCGTGTTTGCGGATTCGATTGCCGTCTTGCTGGGGGTGAAGGCGCAACGGCAGCACTCGCCGGAGTACCACCTGAAGCGGGACCAGGAGATTCTTGCACGGATGGGGCTGCTGTAGTCCTGAGCTATGGGTTCTCAGCCGTATGCCGCCCGGCCCGGAGTCCTTCCGGGCCGCCCTGTTCGCCCAACTCGCTTCTAAGCTGAGCCCGGCGTCCCTGCGGGCGGCTCCTCTCCGCATGCGGTCAGTATCAGCCCTCAACCGTCAGCCAACTCGCCGCCGCGTCACCGCCGTTTCTACTCACGCCCAACAAGAGGCACGCAGTCCGTTGCCTCAAACGGCATCCCATCGAGAAGTTGTCCTTCAACCGCTATCGGGACAGCCGCTCCACTCGCGATCGTGTCGAGCCCGAGTGCCTGAATCAGATCCCGCCGCGAGAAATGCAGGACGAGGTCGGAATACCCGTCCGTGCCGATCTGGCAGGCGCATTGCTCGGGGCCGGCCGGGGCGCTCACATCCAGGATCGATGGGGCCTTCACGGGGTAGACGACTCCGCCGATCGAGATCGAGTTCACGTCAACCGTGGAAACGTCGAACGTCGCCGAGCCAAGAATGGCCACCGGAAGCCGGCCCTTGCTCAGCAGATTGACCGTCAGCAGGTTGGGGCAGTCCTGGGGTATGATGTCGAGGGAAAGCGTGAGCACGCCGGAGATGACCTGAACTTCATCAATGTCGCCATCGAATGTCAGGCTCGCGTAGCCTTCGGTGTATCTGCCGATGCGGAGGTTGACGTTGTTCGGTGCGCAAGCCGACAGGGCGACTCGCTGAGCCTTCAACTCTCCGTCCACATAAAGGCTCATTAGTCCCGTCCCAGTGTTCGCGTTCAAGCTGTATACGCCCACGACCCTATGCCATTGGCCGTCGTTGTAGATTCCTGGAGTTTGAATGCTGTTGCCAGGATCAGACCCGCCTACCAGGAGGCCCAGATGGTTGTCTCTCGCGAACAGTCCATACCCTGCGTTCTGACCGGATCGGTGCTTGCTGACCATCCAGCCGTCGGAGTTGGAATCCCCCGGGTATATCCTTACGCATGCCTTGAGTGTGAAGCCCAGCGGGAAGTTCCAGTCCGCCGTGTTGGGGACGTCGACGTAATCGTCAATGCCGTCAAAACGCAACGCCCCACCGGAGCAGCCGTTTGGTATCCACGCTGGCCCGTTCGGCGACGGGGGCTTGAGAATCCCATCGTGACCGGGATGGACCTGGGCTGATCGGCGGCTTTCGCGCCCGAAGGAGCCGGAAAGCATCCACACGCAACACGGCCTGAAGTCTCAATCGCAGGTTCAATGCTCATGGCGGCCCTCCCGTTCGTTGGGCACCTGTCCGACCAGGCACGCGGGTCGGAACCCGTCACTGATGAGAGCACGCACCGTGCCAGGGGTCTCCGGTCGCCGGGATACTGATATAAGTGCCGCGTCGCGCGTGGCTTATGCCCTTTACAAGGCTCCGTCCGGCCGCGATGAAGTCAAACTGTTCCTACGACTTGGTAGGGACGCAAAGGCCTGGGGATACCTGGGGGTAGGATCGCTCCGACGGCAGCCCGCAACGACCAGCCGTTCGATCGGAGAATGCCCGATGGCGCTGAGCACGTCCGCACTGCTCTATAGTCGCCACGAATCTGGTACCCGGAAGCCCCTCAGCCTCCACTTCCCGGTCTCCAGCCTCCTGTCTTCCTTTCCTCTGCGATTCGCCTGAAAAAACGGCCACACCTGCCGGCGTCGCGATCGGCGCGTGCCGTCGTACTGTTTGCTCTCCGGTCATTAGCGCACAAGCAACTGCCCAAAAAGCTCTTACGATGATTACATTGCCGGATCTGTCGGCCGCCGGTCACGCCGTCCATAGGGCCTGGTCAAGCCAGTGGCGAGTCCGACAACCCGAAGGATGCATCCGAACCTCCGTGGGGCCTGCCTTCCAGCGTCCAAAGAATCTCCGTATTCGCGCGTGAAAAGGGGGCCATCTTGTCGCTTGACAGGGTAGCGGCGGGACGGCAAGGGCTGGTCATCGTCGGGTGTTTTCACGGATGTCGCAGGTATCCGCCACGTTCGGCGGCAGGCGCCAAGGTAGACAGGTGATTTCTGATTAAAGTGACCGACAGGATTTGAGTGGGAACCCCCCTTGCAGTCTAATCGTGTTATGGTAAAATACCTATGCTGGCTGGCGGCTTCCATGGGAACGACAGCCCGACAGGCTGCCACACATTTCTCGTGTGAACCATCCCGGTTCGGTCCGGCCCGGACGGCGAACACCCGAGCATTTCGGCTTCCAACCAGCGCGGAGTTTATTGCTGAAAACTGATTGCCCCCGGATCTCGTCGGTGGGGCGCCTTGTACACCTACAAAGCTCCCCCTGAGCACGGATGGCAGAGGGATCTTGAGGCGGTGGCGGAAAGATCGCTCGCGCGCGGACGACACAATGGATAGGCAGAAGGTTAACGGCCGCACCGAAAACAGCGGGGACAGATGAGCGGGAGCGTTCCCGGATCTGTCGGTGTTTGGCGCATTTGAGGAGGAAAGTTGGGGCTTTGATTCTGCCGGTCGGCGGCTTCCATGGGAGCCACAGCCAGACGGCTTGCCACCCCATCTCCGGCTCGGCCTGCGGCACGTCGTGGTTCCATGGCCGGGAGGCTCGTCGAACGAGCCGCCTAGCGCGTGTGCACAACACGGTGCTTTCGACCCGCGCGGCGAACACCTGAGCGTCTCTGCCGCCGGCCGGCGAAGTGCCCTTTGAGAATCGAAGAGGTGCGATCATCGCGCCCTTTTGGCAGACGCGCGTTGCGAACCGCGGCTGCGCACACGGCCGCACCAGGATGTCTCCGGTCGTGTCGGAAAGATGTCACGCGCGCCGGCGACACAGAATACAGAGGAACGAGCGGCCACCCCGGAAACCGCGGGTGTCTTCGCGTGGGTAGAAGGCCGTTCCGGGATTTGCCGGCGCGCACAGGAGGAACACCGGTCGCGTGGTTCGTGGTTTGGCCGCTGGGCAACCGCGGCCAGCTTCGATGTGGATCTGTCCAGCGCAACCCACGTAGCCGACGTGCTCGCGGAAAAGCAGCCCGCGGGGCACGCCGGCAAAGGGGTCGATTTGCCCATATAGCCCCAAGTGGCAGTCGGTTTGCTGAGCGATGAGAGTCTGCCGACCCCGTGTTGTCGGTTCATTACAGATTGCCGGTGTATCCCGGCTGGAGGAAGAAACATGCGATCCCTGAGAGTGCTGCAGACGGTAATGGGTGTCTCGATCATGATGCTGTTGTTTGCGCCGGTAACCGGCCGGGCCGGCCTCGTCCTCACCGAAAACCAACCCATGGATGTGCTGAACCTTCTGAATTATACGGGGCAGCAAAGCGTCGCGCATACGCAGGTGCGCGACGCGCATACCGTGCGGGGGGTAACGAGATTCGACCCATCCACGCTCATCGGAGCCAACATTGTCTATCTCGGCGGAGCCTATGTCCTGGACAGGGCTCAGATGGACGCTCTGGAGGCCTTCGTGCATCAGGGAGGCCGCCTCATCTTCGCGTCAGACTGGAACCCCAGGGACCTGGGCCCGGTCGCGGCTCGGTTCGGGGTAAGCTACGGAACCGCCACCCTCGATGATACTCAGATCGCCTCGGTGGTCCAGGCGGATAATCCGATCAGCGATGGCGGTGCGGGGATCGTGGAGTCGTTCAGCGCGTACTACACGAACTCCGGAGTCACCTCGACCAATCCGTCGTTCGTGGCCGTTGCGAGGTATTCCAACAATGCCGTGGCGCTGGGCTATATACAATCCGGGCTGGGCGACGTCGTTTTCCTCACCGATCTGAACACCTTCGACAACGGCAGCCTCAGTTTGTACGACAATCAGACCTTGTGGACGAACCTGTTTTTCCCACCGGGCGACCGCGACGGGGACGGCGTACCCGACCTGGAAGACAACTGCCCGATGGCCGTCAATTCCGACCAGGCCGATGCCGATGGTGACGGCGTCGGGGATGCCTGCGACAACTGCCCGGCGGCCGTCAATCCCGACCAGATCGATACCGATGGTGACCTCGTCGGCGACGCCTGCGACGCCTGTCCGGTCGATCCATCCAACGACGCGGATGGTGACGGGGTCTGCGGTGAAGTGGACGAGTGCGCGAATTCCATTCTGTCCACGACGGTCACCATCGCAGATTGCGACAGCGGTGTGGCCAACATGCGGTTGGAGAATGGTTGCAGCATGGCCGACGAGATCGCCAAGGCCGCGGCCGCCGCGCGCAATCACGGCGACTTTGTCAGCAGTGTGGCCCACCTGACCAACGAATGGAAGAAAGCCGGACTGATCACCGGGAACGAGAAGGGCCGGATTCAGTCCTGCGCAGCGGAGGCCAAGAACTCAGCGTCATCCACCGCAAAGCCGGCCGAAGGCGTTGATACGGCGGCTGCCGCCACGAGGGGATCGGGCGCCGCCGAGGACCGATCGGCAATTCTGCCCGTTCCCGCCTGCGGGGCCGGTGTTGTCGAGTGCGGCGGGATTTGGCTTCTTGCGAACGGGTGCTTGTGCATGAGCCGGAAAAGGAGGCGGGACTGATTGACGCCGGTTACAAACGATGGCTGGTCGGCGGCTTTGACGCGAGCGACAGCTCTACATGCTGCCACTCACCTTCTTCGTGCGAACCACCCGGTGAGCCCAGACCGGACGGCAAACACTTCATTCGTTTCCCTCCCGACCGGCGCGGTTGTTGTCTGGCAAGTGCTCGCGCGATTTGCGCGCGGTGAGAGAGTTCAGGCCTCCGGCCGGCAATGGCTGCCTGCGGAACCGACGGAGCGCCGGCAGTGGAACCGTCCGGCCGACAGAGCGGCACGTGAGAAGCGTGAGAAGCGAGAGCATCAGAGGCGAGAGGTCGAAGTGTGGTGCGCGACGACTGGGCCGGGGCAGTCCAGACATGGGAAAGCGAGGTGAGCGATGAGAAGGCGGCGGATGATCGGCGTGGCGGCGGGATGGTTGTTTGTGGCGGGCCTTGTCCAGACGGCAGACGCACAGTGTGAGTGGGTCCTGCTCAACCAATCCTTCGGCCAGGCGGAGCCAGCCGGCTGGACGCGATGGCGGGTGCCCTGGGGCACTAATAGCCAAGAGTGGGCGATTGCGGACGGGACGGGCCGGCTCAGCCTGCCCGCGGGTGCCAGCGGCAGCTTCGGCTGGTATCAAGTGCAAATTGTGCCCGCGTCCATGTGGACTGGAGTGTACGGAGCTTGGCGGGGCAATATCGGGTCGGCGGGTTGGGCCGAGGTCATGTTCTTCTCGGTGCCGGTGGGTACGGATGCGGCCACCATCGCCACGAGGATCGATACTGGAAACGCGGCCGATATCGCCTACAAGAAGGATTCCTGGGGCATGAATCCGCCGACGACCTGGGACTGGCAGGATGCCAGCCTTTCGCCACACCCCTCTGGCAACAGTGGCTATATCCACAGCTGGGGCGGCTGGGTGGTCCTGGCCGTGAAGCTTGGAGGGTTCAATACAGAGGCCACATACGTCGAATTCGACTGGGTGTCGGACACCAATTCTATCCCGGATCTTTGCTCAGGCAGCGAATCCTGCGCCCTGGCTTCGATTACGCCGAATCGGGGGGTGAGCGGAACGGTGCAGAGCGTCAACCTCGAAGGAACTGATTTCAACCGCTGGGGAAGCGGCATGACGGTGGGGGGGCCGCAGGGGACGGAAGTCAGGCTTCGGCGCGCGGACCGGGCGGACATTGTCGCTTCTGACGTGGTGGTGGTCAGCGACACACGCATCACTTGCACGTTCGACCTGACGGGGGCGGCCGAGGGACCGTGGGAGGTGAAGGTCTTTAACGCTCCTTCAGGCTGTGTGGAGGCAGAGAGTTTTGCGATCGTCACCGGGGCGCCGATGGTCAGGACTTTCGCGATTAAGGGCGGCGCGGCGACGACCGCCTCACGGACGGTGACGTTGAACAACACCTGTTGGAGGTACCCGAGCGAGTACATGGCCAGCGAGTCACCTGGCTTCGATGGCGCCACTTGGCAGTCCTATTCGTATTCGCCATCGTTCGAACTGTCGGCGGGCAATGGGATCAAGACCGTCTACGTCAAGACCAGGAACGTCGCAGGAGAATCAGCGGTTGTCAGTGACACCATTGAGCTCGTGGACCTGACCAGCCTGGTCGTGAATTCCTTCGCCATCAACTTCGGCGCGGCAACGACCGCCTGGCGGGGCGTGACGCTCAACAGCGCGTGCTCGGGGCCGCCCGACGAATACATGGCCAGCGAATCGCCTGGTTTCGATTCGGCAACCTGGGAGCCCTATTCCAGCGCGGCGGTGTTCGTTCTGTCTCCCGGCAGCGGGTCCAAGACCGTGTACTTCAAGGTGAGGAATGGGCTTGGAGAGTCATCGCCTGCTAGCGATATGATCCTGCTGAGCCCGGGCAGCGAAAGCGGGCGCATCGTCGGCGAGGGAACCGTACCTCCGCCGGACACCGACTTCGTAGCCGTTGCCGCGGGCCAGGCGCACAGCCTGGGCCTCAAGGCCGACGGCTCCATCGTTGCCTGGGGAAACAACTTGTACGGCCAGTGCGATGTGCCCGCACCCAACAGCGGCTTTGTGGCGGTGGCAGCGGGCGGGGACAGTAATCCTTTGACGGACGCGGCTCATAGCCTGGGCCTGAAGGCCGACGGCTCCATTTTGGCCTGGGGAGATAACGGCGACGGCCAGTGCAACGTGCCCGCGCCCAACAGTGGCTTTGTGGCAGTGGCAGCGGGCGTTCACTATAGCCTGGGCCTCAAGGCCGACGGCTCCATCGTTGCCTGGGGAAACAACTTGTACGGCCAGTGCGATGTGCCCGCGCCCAACAGCGGTTTTGTTGAGACTGCGGCGGGCATTCATCATAGCCTGGGCCTCAAGGCCGACGGCTCCATTTGGGCCTGGGGAGAAAATGGTTCCGGCCAGTGCGATGTGCCCGCGCCCAACAGCGGCTTTGTCGGGGTCGCGCCAGGCGGGTGGCACAGCCTTGGCATGCGGGCGAACGGTTCGGTGGTGTCCTGGGGCGGCGGACCTTGCGACGAGTTTGTATTCCCTGAGCCAGGCTACACGGCAGTTGAAGGCGAAAAGTTCGGCCGTCTGGATTTCCACGTGCTCGGGTTGAGGGCGGATGGCGAGAGTGCTTGTTCGCGCACGTATTGCGCCTGGAGGATTGCTGCTCCACGTCCGGGGGGACCCGGGCTCAGGGCCATCTCGGTGGGGAGAGATCACGCGCTGGCCATCCAGGTCCGGCCGGTGCTGAATTCATTGACCATCAATAATGGCGACGACGCGACGATGTCGCCGACGGTGACCCTGGACAACAACTGCTGGGGGGCGCAGGACTACATGGCCAGCGAAGCGGCGGACTTCGCGGGCGCGACCTGGCAACCGTACTCGCAGTTTCCATCCTTCCAGCTCTCGAGCGGCAACGGCACGAAGACCGTGTACTTCAAGACGAGGAACGCTGCCGGTGAATCCTCCACGATGAGCGACACGATCACGCTGGCGGTACCCGCGCCGACGGTTGCGGCCATCACGCCCAACCAGGGCGCCAACACCGGGCCGGTGGCGATCACGAACCTGGCGGGCACGGGGTTCCAGAGCGGAGCGACGGTCAAGCTGACCAAGCCGGGCCTGCCGGACATTGTTGCGGGCGCAAGCGTGAACGTGGTCAGCCCGACGCAGATCACCTGCACGTTTGATCTGACCGGCGCGTACCTGGGCGCGCGGGACGTGGTGGTCACGAACCCGGATAGCCAGATCGGGACACTCGCCGACGGATTCACGGTAGTTGCCCCTTGCGTGCCGACGGCAGAGCTGGTGGGCCAGTGGGGCGGCGTGACCGATGGAGTGGCCGTGGCCGGTAACCGGGCGTACATAGGGGCCGGTGGCCGGCTGGTGGTCCTGGACATTTCCTCCCCGGCCAGCCCGGTGATTCTGGGCCAGACCGACGTTCTGCCGGGGGTGACCGATACTTATACCGGAATCGTGAAGCAGGTGGCCGTCCGTGGCGACTACGCTTACGTGGCCGCCGACGATTCCGGCCTGCACATCATCGATATCTCCAATCCGGCTGCGCCGGTGCGCGTGGGCGGCTATGACACGAGCGGATACGCGCGGGGCGTTGCCTGCATGTCCGTCCCCCAGGGTGGCACCGATCACGTTTATGCTTTGGTGGCCGATGGCACTGCCGGTCTCGAGGTCATCGAGGTGACCGACCCCGCCTCGCCCAGTCTCGTCGGGGGCTACAACACGAGCGGACTCGCTTGGGGCGTGGCCGTCGCGGGCAGCTACGCCTACGTGGCCGACGGCGGCGCCGGCCTGCAGGTCATCGACGTGTCGAGCCCGGCCGCGCCGAGCTGGGTCGGGGGCTACAATACGAGCGGGTCGGTTTATGGTGTGGCCGTCTCGGGCAGCTACGCCTACGTGGCGGACGGACCGGCCGGCCTTCAAGTCATCGACGTATCAAGCCCGGCCGCGCCAACCCGGGTCGGGGGCTACGACACGAGCGGGACCGCTTACGGCGTGTCCGTCTCGGGCAGCTACGCCTACGTGGCCGATGGCACGACTGGCCTCCAGGTTATCAATGTGTCCAATCCCGCTGCCCCCACGCGAGTGGGGGGGCTACCCACGAACGACGCCCGGGGCGTGTCCGTCTCGGGCGCCTATGCCTATGTGGCGGCTCACACGAACGGCCTGAAGATCATCGAGGTTTCCAGCCCGTCCACACCCAGGGGCGTGGGTGAGTACCAGCCGGGCGGATCCGTCAGCGGCGTGGCCATCTCGGGCCGTTACGCGTACCTGGCCGATGATCAGGCCGGTTTGCAGGTGATCGATATCTCAAATCCCGCATCGCCCTGGCGCGTCGGCGGCTACAACATGATGGGGTTTGGCACCGCTGTCGCTGTCTCGGGTGGCTATGCGTATATGGCTGCTTATAGTGCCGGCCTGCAGGTCATCGACGTCTCCAACCCGGCTGCGCCATCGCTCGTGGGCAGCTACGACACGAGCGGCCTCGCTTGGGGCGTGGCCGTCGCGGGCAGCTACGCCTACGTGGCCGACGGCGGCGCCGGCCTGCAGGTCATCGACGTCTTCAACCCGGCTGCGCCATTGCTCATGGGCAGCTACGACACGAGCGGAGGCGCGGGGGACGTGGCCATCTACGGCAGCTACGCTTACGTGGCGGACGGGAGTGCCGGTCTCCAGGTCATCGATGTCTCCAACCCGGCTGCGCCATCGCTCATGGGCAGCTACGGCACGAGCGGAAACACTGGCGACGTGGCCGTCTCAGGTAACTACGCATGTGTGGCGGAAGATACGGCCGGGCTGCAGGTGATCGACATCTCCAATCCCGCCGCGCCGACGGGCGTCGGGACCTACGATACGAACGGGAACGCTGGCGGAGTGGCCATCTCGGGGCCCTATGTGTACGTGGCGGACGGCAACGCAGGACTGGCCATCCTCCAGTTCTGCGCCACGCTTCCGGGATCACCATGGGGGCCAAGTCCGGCGGACGGGGCGGCCGACGTGCCGCTGGAGACTGATCCGGACTGGGCCGACGCCGGCGGGGCCACCTCGTACGATATCTACTTTGGCGCCGGCAGCCTGCCGGGCACGCCGGCGGGCAATACCGCCTCCAGCAACTGGCCTCTGCCCAGACTCTCCCAGAGTACCACGTATTACTGGAAAGTAGTCGCGAAGAATGCGGCCGGCGAAGCATCCGGTCCGGTGTGGACGTTCACGACGGCGCTGGTCTGCCCGCCGGTGCCGGGGGACTTCAACGGCGACTGCGATGTGGATGCCGACGACTGGGAAGCATTTGAGCTGTGCGCGTCCGGGCCTGGAGTCGCCTACACGGGTGACTGTGCCTGGGCCGACCTGGACCCGGACGCCGACGTGGACCAAGTGGACTTCGGCATCTTCCAGCGGTGCTACAGCGGAGAGAACGTTCCCGCCAGTCCCGCCTGCGCGAACTGAGGGGGGTTGGTGGTGATGCGGCGGAGACAGTCGAATATGCCATGAACTGATGTGCTTCCTGCTCGCAAGCTCACGAGGCTGGCTTGGTTTGGCCGACCTCCACTGCATGCCAGCGCTCCATGGCCCGCCGTTCGATCAGGGCATCCTCGATCACGTTGAGCAGGCCTTCGCAGCCCGGATGCGACTTGGTGAACTGCTCGGCCACGCCGAAATCCGAGAAGGCCACATGGCCCATCTCGTGATCCAGGTAGCCAATCAGACACTTCTCAAGATCCTGATCCAGAGGCTGGGGCACTGAAGGTAGCACAATCTTCTGGCCGTCGGTCCAGGCGTTGTCGCCCTGGCAGATGACTTGGACACCGAACTGTTCGGTCAGCGTTCTTGCCAGCCGTTCAAGCCGGCTTTCAAATGGGTTCGCACGCATGTGCGTATCCTTTCTGCGATGCGCAAAGAAAAAGGCCACGCCCGCCGGCATCGCGAGGGGCGAGGGCGGCCTGCACCTATTCTCTGTTGTGATTGTGTGGGGATCCGCTTCTGACTTGCTTTATGGAGAATGCATCACGGGACAACCGATTGGGAAAACGTCCGCGACTGGGTCTTGGCCACTCAGCGATGGATGGAGCACCCCGTTGCTCGCAACCGCCACTACCGCGAATCCCCTTTGCCGAATGCACGGTAGTCCCTCATGATGTTGGTAAGAGTTTCTTCCGTTTTCGGGCATCCAGGGCGGAGGTTAACCAGTTCAGGCGTTCCTCGGCCCATATCTCGCGCTGCAGGTCGCTAACATGCACCACGCACCGAGCATAGTGACGCACAGTCCACACCGCATCGGCCAGTCCGAGAGCCATGGCGGGCGTGTGTCCATCGAGCGAACTGTGGGGGCGCGTCCAGTTGTACAGATCGCGCCACAGCCACGACGACCATTGCAGGGCCTCGGCCAATCGCGAGCCATTGCGGGTGCGACGAGCCAGTCGGGCCTGCTGGGCTCGCAAGGTGCCGTTGAGCCGCTCGATATGGGCGGTGTTGATCTGCCGGCCGATGTGCAGACGTCGAATCTGCCGCACGATGTCCTGGCGCCGCCCGAACAGGGCCCGCGTCCGGACGCCCAGCAGATTGCCCCACGGATCGCGAACCTTCTCCACTACCCCAGCCAAAAGCCCCGGCGGTGGCTTGAGGTCGGGATATTTCAGCCGCCCTCGGCCACGCTTGCGTCGACGGTGCCGGATGACGCCGAACACTTGCAGGATGGCCGCCGGGTAGGGCAGGTGATTGTCGATCAGCATCAGTGGGAAAGGCCCTGGTCCGCAGGCCATGGCTACCGAGGTGACCAGTTCGACGGCCACTTCCAGTGTACGCGGTCCCACGCGCAAATCGATCAAGAATCGCGACGCCGCCGCCAGGGCCACATGAATCCAGACTCGACCCAACCGGCGACGGCGTCCAGCAGGCCGTTGCCCATGCGGGAGGTGTGGCTCCCCCCTTTTCGCGGGGCCTTACACACCCGGCCATGGAGCTCGTCCAGTTCGACCGCTCCGAGAGGGTGCTTGAGGCGATCCAGTTGCTGCTGGTGGAAGCCAGCCGCTCGCTTGCCCGCATGTTCCAGGATTCGTTCGACGGTCCGCGGGTCCACCTCGCAGATGTCGGCCGTGGCCTCAACCGAACAGCCGTGGCCCAGGCACTTGATGATCCGTACCACCGTGTCTTCCGGCAGCTTGGCGTATTCCATGAGCGAGCCCTGGCGCTCGTTGAACCGATGCTGGCAGTGGTTGCAGTACAGCCGGCGGATGGCGTGGCCTTTACCCATCCGCTCCACCACCGTGAGGTTGCCGGCGTCGAATTGGTTGAACAGATCGCAGTCGGGGTTGGGACAGGCGAACATCGCCAGATCGGGGCCCTCCTTGGCCGGACGGTTCTTGGGCATGGGGATCCTCCCTGCCGATCAGGCATGTTGTCTACCGGATTCATCGGCAAGGGAGCCTCCAGCGGCCCAGAATCAGCGATGTGCTTTGCCAATATCATGAGGGACTACCGAATGCACGATCAGGACTGAACGCCCTGCTCCTTTCCGTGGGCCTTAAACCCAACAGCCGAGTCTACGCCAAGGTCGACCAAAAACTACGGGCAGTAGGTCGCTATCTGCTGAGGAGATGAAAGCATTTTTAAGCTTGATCCTGTGGGTGGCACGGCGCGTCCCGTTTCCTTCGATGTGAATCCTGGCGGCCGGGCTTTTTCATTTGGAGCATTTCACGCAAATACGTAAAGGCCGCCGGGTAAGCCGCCTATCGAGCACGAAAGAACACCGATTGCGGCTCCCTTGACGGAAAAGCGTGAAATGCCCTAGCCTAGAGACGACTTAACTTGATGTCATTCCGCTGCGTCCCCTTTTCCGACTAGGGTTCAGGCGTTCAAGGCAGATGCTTCACACGGTACAATGCCTTGTCCCTGTAAGCGAGATACTCCAGCGTGCCGTCACGCCGAAAGACGGGCCCGTTTGGGCTGATTCCTTCATACTCTGGCCCCGCTCGACCATCGACGACCACGAGCCACTTGTGTCCTTTCCAGGCCGTATACGCCACGCGTTTGCCGTCCGGGCTGAAGAGGGGGTGGCCCTTTGCGACCCCATCGTACTCTGGTCCGGCCTGGCCATCGACTACAACAGCCGGCTTATCGCCTTTCTTCGCCGCATACGCCACGCGTTTGCCGTCCGGGCTGAAGACAGGGGTACACTCTCCAAGCCCAACATACTCCGTTCCGGCCTGGCCATCGATCACCACGACTTGCTTTGTGCCTTTTTGGGCCACATACGCCACGCGTTTGCCGTCCGGACTGAAGACGGGGTGGCCCTCTGCGATCCCATCGTACTCTGGTCCAGCTTGGCCATCGACTACGACGACCCGCTTATCGCCGTTCGCGGCCACATACGCCACGCGTTTGCCGTCCGGACTGAAGACGGGGTGGCCCTCTCCAATCCCATCACACTCCGGTCCGGCCTGGCCATCGATCACCACGAACCGCTTGAAGCCGTTCGCGGCCACATACGCCACGCGGTTGCCGTCCGGGCTGAAGACGGGGTGGCCCTCTGCGA
>JAUCQB010000056.1 GCA_030372985.1 Phycisphaerae bacterium | reverse complement strand
CGCTGTCTCGTGGGCTCGGAGATGTGTATAAGAGACAGGCAGAGGGAAGGGTCGGGTCGACCCCTGGTCACCATGCCGGGTCAGATCCTGGGGACTATCCGTTATATGTCGCCCGAGCAGGCCAGGGGCGACCCCGAAGCCGTTGACACACGGACGGACGTATACTCGTTGGGGGTCATTCTCTACGAGGCCCTGACCCGCGCCGCTCCATACCCAACCAATCTCGAGCTGGCCTCAGCCCTGAGGAACATCCAGGAAATGGACCCATCGAGACCGTCCCGGCTCTGTCGGGAAGTCAACTCGGAACTGGATGCGATTGTGCTCAAGGCCATGCACAAGGACCCGGATCGGCGCTATGCGTCAGCAGCCGAGTTGGGCGAGGATCTGAAGGCCTGGCTGGAGGGGCGGCCGGTATCGGCCAAGTCCGACAGCTCGCTCTATGTGTTGAGGAAGCTGGCCTCCAGGCACCGATTTGAAACATCAGTGGTCGTTGCTCTGATCGCGGCCATTGTGTCGATCGCCGGCATCAGCCTCGAGTTCTATCGCCGCGAGCGGACGGCCAGCCGGGACCTCGAGCAGGCCAACCGGATCATCGGCGAGAAATACACGCAGTTGCAGAACGAGCAACAGGAGACCGCGGCCGGGGCTCAGCGAGCCATCGGGACTTACGTGCTCGGCTGGTTTCTGCTTGAATACCACGCGGGGCGGTCGGACCATGCCCGGGCGATCATGGACCAGACCGCGAAGATGAGCCCGGCCTGCGCCGCTGCCATGGCCTTTCTGATGGACGAGAGCTACTCGGTCGAGCGGCTGCGATCAGAACTCCCCGCCGATTCGGCGGATCTGCTTGAGTTCATGATCGGCGAGAAAGCATTGAAGGCCCACCGGCTCTCCGAGGCTCGCCAGGCTTTCAGCCGTTGCAGCGAGTTGCCGGGCGGGGAGTGGCTGAAATCGGCCGCCCGGGCCCGCCTGCGGGAATTGGGCCCGTTGCCGAAAGCGTCAGCCGCCCGCGGCCCTTATTGAGAACGGAGTTGAACAGCCATGCACCCATATCTCCGTTATTCTCATGGCAAGCATCCGCAGACTGGCCACTCTGCCCCGATCCCAATCCGGGCTTTCACCCTCATCGAGGTCCTGGTCTGCGTTGCGATCATTGCACTTCTGGTCGCCGTCCTGCTACCCAGCCTGCGTGAGGCCCGCGAATCGGCCAAGCGCGTCCAGTGCCAGTCCAACCTGCGCCAGCTCTTTCTGGCCTGGGAGTTGTACCTGAAGGACTGGCAGGGCGGCTTTCCTCAGTGGGTGAACGTTGAGACAAACTACGGTGGGCTCCAGGGCAATGGCTCGCGGTCCTACGGGGCCGACCCGCGCCGGCCGAAGGCCAAGCCTCTGAACAAGTACGTCAACTCAATGCCGCTGGTGGCCCGGACCGGCGGGGAAGTCTTCCGCTGCCCGTGCGATCAGGGCTCCAGCGTGCAAAACCGGTACCCTTCCTTCTTCGCCTACTGCGGCACGAGCTACCAAACCAACCCGTTCATCATCGGGCCGGACCCGATGCAGCTCCCTGACGATGATCACTGTAAGACCGTGCTGGCCGCGGTTTCCGGGCTCATGCCCTCCATGAACCGCAGCCGGATATACAGGGAGGGCAAGGTCGTGCTGATCGGCGACTATCCCTGGTACCATACGTATGATCCCGGCAAAGCGGAGGACGTGGTTTTCCACCGGCGCCGGTTCTTCTACAACCTGGCCTTCATGGACGGCCACGTGGGTTTTATCCGAATCCGCAAAGGGCGGCACACCACCGACCAGTACACGGTGATCCCCTTCAAGGGTCTGCAGGACGACATCTGCGCGTGCCAGGTGGAGGTGCCGTGCGAGTAAGGCAAGGCAGGGCAGGACCGGGAAAGGAGAGTTGGGAGTTGAGAATCGCCAATTGCGAATTGGAGCGCGAAAAGACGGGAAAGGAGTCGTCGGCAACTGACGGCTGACAATTGCGACGAAACAGATCATGCTGCGACACTATGGCATACACAAATGCGCTGCGACGATTATTTCAACCGCTGCGTTCCTGCTGGTCAACGTGCCTGCGTCGGCCGCGGTTCGGTACGTCAAGTGGAACGCCACGGGTGCCAATAATGGCACGAGTTGGACCGACGCCTTCCTCGAGCTTCAATGGGCGCTGACCGTGGCAGTCGCGGGTGACGAGATCTGGGTCGCTGCAGGCACGTACAAGCCCGATTACGACGTGAATATGCACACCGGCGACCGCTCCGCCAGTTTCTTCCTCAAAACCGGCGTCGGCGTCTACGGCGGTTTTTCCGGTACGGAGACCGTCCGTTCGCAACGGAACCCAGATCCTGACACAAACGGCACCATCCTCAGCGGCGACCTGAACGGCAATGACGGACCCGCCTTCACGAACAACGGCGAGAATTCCTATCACGTCGTGACCGCCGACTACACGGATGACACCGCCGTCCTCGATGGCTTCACCATCACCGCTGGATACGCTAATGGCGACGTCACATTGGATTCAGGTGGTGGCCTAATCGTCGGTTCGACATGGGGTGCCGCCGCCAGTCCCAAGATTGCAAACTGCGCCTTTCGATCGAACTGGGCATCCGACATCGGGGGCGGCGTGGCAGTGAATCAATCTGGTATGGGCAAGCTCCCACCCTATCATGTGACAGTCAGCTTCACTGCCTGCACATTCGCTTCGAATCACGCCGCAGTCTTCGGAGGCGGACTCTACACTGGTTCGGGAGCTGTCCTACCCGATCATCCAACCACCATTTTAACGCAATGTAGTTTTATCGCCAATTCCGCTAGCCGCGACAACGATAGGGACGGTGGTGGCGTCTTTAGCTGGGGTTTTGTGTCAGCAACAGAGTGCACCTTCATTGGCAACACAGCCGACGGAAGGGGAGGGGCGCTAAGAGCTGGCAATGGTGATGTATGGACGCGCTGCGCATTTCAGCAAAATACAGCGCGTATGGGCGGCGCTGTTTATAGCAACAACAATCACCCCACACTCGTTGACTGCACATTGCTAGACAACTCGGCTGCAGAAGGCGGAGCGCTGTATCTCTACGGTCGGGTCAGCGTATTCAAGGGCATCGGGTGCGTATTCCGCGGCAACACAGCAACGTCCGCCGGTGGAGCAGTCTACATTTACCAGAGCAGCCCAATCCTGCACACCTGCTGGTTTGGGGGAAACTCCTCTGAAAACGGCGGGGCAGTGTATAGCATCGCCGATTGGGCCAACGACGGCAATCCGCTTCTAGTAAACTGTGTTCTTACCGGAAACACTGCAACAAACGGTGCTGCAATCTGCGCTATCAAGTATGAGACGAGTGGCGTTACTAGTAACCCAGCAGTAGTCAATTGTTCGCTGAGCAAAAACGTGGCACAAGCGCAGGCCGGTGGAGTGTATGCCACTAACAGCGCATTACGGGTTACGAACTCGATTGTGTGGGCGAACAGCAGCCACGCCGACGGAAGCGCTGGTGGGCCCTTGGGCGATGAGGCGGCGCAGATAACGGTTGAGGGCGGTACGGCCACCGTCAGATACAATGATATTCAGGGCCTGGTGGCGGGGGGACAATTCGATAGCGGCGAGAACATCGGGAATATCGGTCTGGATCCGCTCTTCTTAGATTCTATGGGTGGTGACGGGATTGCGGGTACGTGGGACGACAATCTCGACATACCGCTAGCCTCGCCCTGTGTGGATGCAGGCGAGAACGCTGCGATGATTGCCGACACGCTCGATCTGGACGGGGATGGAAATACAGCGGAACCTGTGCCAATCGACTGGGGAGGCCATCGCCGGTTCGTGGATGCCACGGCACCCGATACAGGCGCCGGGGTACCACCGATTATCGATATGGGTGCGTATGAATACCAGAGCGACTGCAACGACAACGGGGTCGACGACTACACTGATATCGTGACGGGAACATCATATGACCTTAATACCAACGGGAACCCGGATGAATGTGATCCCCTTCCGGCGTTTGTCCGAGCGGTAGACATAAGCGCGCAGGGAGCCAGCACGGGCCTCAAGTGGACTGAGGCGTTTACCGACATCCAAGCCGCCTTAACAGCGGCAGCCAATTCCGGAGGTAGTATCACGGAAATCTGGGTCGCCGAAGGCACCTACACGCCCGCTGGTCCCAATGGCAGCCGGACGGCCGCCTTCCAGCTCCGCAGCGGGTTGGGTGTCTACGGCGGATTTGCCGCCAAGGAACTCACCCGGAGCCAGCGCGACTGGCGCAAGAACGTGACCATCTTGAGCGGCGATCTGAACAACAACGACAGCGGTTTTACGAATAACAGCGAGAACAGTTACCACGTGGTGACGGCGAGTGGTGCGAATGAGAGCGCGGTGATCGACGGATTCGTTATCACCGGCGGTAATGCGAATGCCACCTCAGGGGCCAACTCGTACGGAGCGGGGATGACCAACAGCGGCGGAAAGCTCACCGTCGCGAACTGCATGTTCCGCGGCAACGCCGCCAACCTCTACGGGGGGGGCATGTACAACGCCAGCCTGGGCGACGCCACCGTTGCCAACTGCGTGTTCTCCGGCAACCTGGCCAACTCGGACGGCGCGGGGATGTACAACGTGCTCAGCAACCCGATTCTGTCGAACTGCACGTTTGCGGGGAACAGGGCGCTGCACAACGGCGGCGGAATGCACAACTTTCTCGGAAGCAGTCCGACGGTGACTAACTGCACCTTCAGCGGGAATTCGGCGGCCGTCGCCGGCGGCGGGATGTACATGGCCAACGACTACGGCGGAGCAGGCAGCCCGACGCTGACCAACTGCGTCTTCTGGGGAGATGCGGCTCCGGACGGTCCCGAACTCGCTCTCGTGCAGGGCCCTTCGGGACAATCGATCCTGAACGTGTCGTACTGCAACGTCCAGGGCGGGCAGGCAGCGGTATCGGTCGGGACTGATGCCACGCTCAATTGGGGCGACGCCAACCGCGATGCCAGTCCCTCGCTTACGCCGGACGGGCACTTACGAGCGAGCTCGTCGGAGTGCATCGGTCGAGGGACGGTAGCCGACGCTCCTGCTGCCGATCGAGACGATGAGGCGAGACCCCACGGCGTGGCCGTCGATATCGGCTGCGACGAGTTCATCGACGCAGACAGCGACGGGCTGCCCGACTGGTGGGAGCAGCAATACCCCACGGCTGCCGACGCGGATGGCGACCCCGACGGCGACGGACTGACCAACCTGCAGGAATATGAGCTGTTGAGCAGTGACCCGACGGCGCCGCCGTACTATGTCGACGTGGTCAACGGCGACGATACGTTCGACGGCCTGGCCTCGATGCCGCAGGGCGAGGACGTCGGGCCAAAGAAGACCATCCAGGCCGCACTCGCGCTGGCCGGCAACGGCGACACCATTGCGGTCCTGGCCGGAACCTACTCGGGTGCCGGCAATCGAAACCTGGACTATGCGGGCAAGTCCATCGTTGTCCATGCCCTCGGCGGGCCGGCCGCAACCACTATCGACTGCGGCAACACGAGTGGCACCCGGGCCGTGAACTACCTGACGCTGAACGGTGCAGCCGCGGCACTGGATGGCTTCACCATCACCGGCGGCAACGCCGATTACGGCGGGGCGATCCGCACGGATTCGTCCCGGCTCATCCTTCAGGACTGTGTCCTTGCCGGCAACACGGCTACTAACAGGGGCGGTGGTATCTACAGCAGTTACGGGACGCCCGCAATCAATGGCCTGACCATCGAGGCGAATACAGCCCCCTCCGGCCAGGCGGGTGCGGGCGTGCTTCAGTTCAGCAACGTCAACCTGGTGGGCGATCTCGCAGTGGCGACGGGCCGGCTGGACGTTCTCTCGGCTTGGTTTTATGGCGCGGGCGCCATCGATCTGGCGCCTGGTTCCCTGCTGAACCTCACCGGCACGCCCGGGGCGCCGGCCACGGTACTTCGCAGCCGCATCGGCGGCAGGGGTGATATTCTGATCAACGCCGGTCAGCAGTTGCGGGTCGAGAACGGCGCGGTGGTGGACCTGAGCGGGTCGGAGCCGACCGCCGGTTGCGGCAACTGCCCTGGCTCAGACCCCAGCGCCTGGGGAACGGTCACAGTGAACGGTACACTGGTTGTGAGCAACGCTACGATCAAGAACACGAACGTTCTGGTGACCCTGGCGAATCTGGGGAGTAACACCGGCATCATCAACAACGACATCCGCCTAGCGGAGGCGACCACCGGCTATGGTGGCCAGTTCTTCGTCGATGGCAGTGCGCACATCGAGTGCAACCGCATCGTATCGGAGGGCGACCGTTACCTCGATCTGGATCCCGATCCGAGTATTCCGCTTCAGGATCGCCCGCTGATCTGCGACAACAGAATCTACGTCGAGATCAAGGAGGGCATCCTGGGGAGCAAAGGGACAGTGCTGGAGTGCCGTACGCAGGACCAGGACGCCGGCGTGGGCGATGGCCAGTCCGGGGCCTACCTGCTGGCCTCCAGTACGGGTTACAGTGATACCTGGGTGCTGCAGGAGCTGAAGGTCCTCCCTGATGCTAAGGTCAACCTGACCAACCGGCAGGGGTTTGAGTTCAACGGCTCAGGTGTTGCAGAGGCACTCTACGTCAAGAAGGTCGTTCTCCATCCCGGCGCGGTGCTGAACACCGGTCTGCAGCGGTTGTACTACCAGGAACTGGTTGATGAGACGAACCAGCCGCTGGATCCGGTGCAACCTCTCCCCGGCGGCCGGAGGATTGTTGATGAACCGCTGCTGGGCTTCTCGCTGGGCCTGATCGCCATGGACGACGACACCGAGTTTGGCGTGCGTATCCGCAAACGCGAGCGAGATTCAGGCGACGACCAGCCATGCGAGTGTACCGGTGCTTGTCTGCCGCAAAACGTAAGCTTGTGCAAAGAGGGTTCGGTCGGTCGCCTGGTCGGTGATTCCGGTATCCCAACCGGTGCGGGTGGCGTGATGGACCTACGCACACAGGCTGTAAATAGACAGCCCGCCAGTTCGGTTGCGGCCAAGGGAGCATTTGCCCGGGCCGGCAAAGAGGAGATTTTGATCGCTTTCCAGTACTTGTTCGTGGAGAACCCCGAGGCGGAACTGGTGGTCTATCTCAGCGACGACCCCGACGTGGCAGAAGAGAACTATGAAATCGGTCGGTTGCGGCCACCCAGCGTTCACCGGGCCGGGGGCATCGGCAGCGGCCGGTTCGGCATCTGGCAGAAACGGGTGTCCTCGACGGTCGCGGAGGCTCATGGCCTGAACTTCACTAGTGGCGTCTACGTGGAGGTGGAGCTGGTCGCGTCCCAGGATGGACTGGGACAACCCGTGCCCTCGCGGATCTGGCTGGACAACTTCGATCCAGCGATTACCTGCGGATACATCTGTGGTGATCTGGATGAAGCCACCGGTGTGACCGAATCGGACTTTCTGCTTCTTCTCGCGGAGATGGGGCAGGCTGTGGCTGGTCAGAAGAGAACATGTCTGGACCTCAGCGGTGACGGATATGTGGACCTGGCAGATGTGCTGCCGTGGGGTGCGCATTTCGAGGTCATCGTGCCGAGCCTGTGTCTCACGCAACCGACGGCTACCGCCGAGTCTCTGCAGCCTACTCAATCCAGACAAGACGAGTCCTCCACCTCTCCGCGTGGTCTGATCATGGCGGGGCGCCAGAAGGGCGGAGGCGGTGCGTACTGGGCGGACACCATCATTGGTCTCGACCAAAACCGGGTATGCCAGGATGAGTTCCCGCCGGCCGGCGGAGTCGGCTCGGTGACCAATGGGCGGCTCGTGTTGGATAACGCCGGTGTGGTTCACCAGATCGGGGGGCGGTTCACGTCCCCGTTCACCCTGGCCACAGGTCTTTATTGCCTGAATGCCCTGGACGACGACAACGACAACATTTGTGTGGTTGCCCCGCACCGCGATATCTTTATGCACCCTGGTCTCGGTTCGGTTTATGTGGATGTGGACCTGGTTGCCGGTCAGGACTACACCTTCCCCTTATCAGATGCTGTGTTCAGTCCAAAAAACGATGAGTCCGGCGTTGTTTATGTGGTTCCGGTAGTTGTGGATCCGGCGGCTGGTCAGGCGTTCGAGCCCTTCTGCGCCGCCGCCAGGCTTGCCTTGCATACGCCGCGCGACGGCGGCTACACGCTGCAAGCGGTATACGGTCTGCCGGATGCCGTGAACTCAGACTCTCGCAAGGCGTATCCAAGGGAAATCGAGATCTCGCCCGACGGCGAGTACCTGTTTGTCGCCAGCGCGTATGCCACCAGGGTGGGTGATGTGGCGGAGACGGAGAACGACTACCTCCTGGTGTATGACACATCGCAGTCTGGCGCCCCGGTGAAGGAGATCCCGCTGTGGAACACGACTAGTGAGCCGACCGAGAATCCAGCGATGCTGTCACTACCTGTCCATGGCCCGACTTCCATCATGGTCTCTCGGCGCAGCAACAGCGTCTACTGCGCAGCCGCCGTGAATGCTCAGAATCCGGCGTCGACACCGACCACTCGTTTGTTAAGGTTCGCGCGGAATGGAGCGGACCTGACGTTCGCAGGGGCCGCGGACATACCTCATCCGGTTCCGGGAGGATACACCCAACCCACCTTTACGGCGATGATTACGGCGATCACGGAAGATCCAGTCTCCCGCCAGTTGTGGGTCGCGGGCTACTCGGCACCTTACTACGATGCCGCTTACCCGGTTAACCAACCGCCCTTCGGCGATGACTCGGCCCCTCTGTTTACCCTACCAACATTGGCGAGAATCTCGCCAGATGACGTGTCGTGGTCTGCCGGTGAACCTGTCACGCAGCTTCAAGCCTCGGTGCCGATAAGTTGCCAGGACTCCTTCGCATTGCCGGTGTCGCTCGTCTTTAATCCCAGCTCACCGGCGGACTTTGACAGCGATGGCGACGTGGACGATGCGGACTTGCTGTTCTTCGAGGAAGGTGCATCCGGCCCGGCTGTTCCCGTCGAATCCGGCTTCGAGGATCGCGATCTTGACGGTGACTCCGACGTCGACCAGGCTGACTTCGCGGTCTTCCAGCGTTGTTTCAGCGGCCCGGATGTGCCGGCCGATCCGGACTGTGCGGACTGAAGCTTGTCAGTTGGTCACGGCAAAGGGAAAGCATATGCTGGCGGGCGCATGGCCCGAAATGCTCGTCAGCGTTTTGTCGCGTCGACTAGTCCCGCACCAGAGTGCTCCGGCTCCTGCTCCAACGGAATCCGCTTCATGCCAAGCCTGTCGAATACCTTGTCCGAGCTCAGACTCGAATGCTTCAGCCCACAGTATGCCGCGTGGAGAGCATCAAACACACCGGCTCGCTTCGCCTTGACGTGCGTTGCGGCGAGTATGAAGGTGTCGGGATGCCCTTCCAGGAGCCTGCCGACCTCGAGAGCATCTCGCACCGCCTGAACAGGATCCAGATTCATCCTTACGGAAAGAAGCATCACTTCGATAAGGGTGGCCGGAGAGATCCAGATCTCGCCTCGATACTTTGCCAGGAGAGCCTCGGCAGGTTCCTTTAGCCAATCCGATTCTTTCGTCAATGCGACGATGAAATCGGTATCAGCGTAGACCAAGCGCGCTCACCTCTTTTTCCGCCTGTTCTTGGATGGCCCGCTTGATCTCTTCCATGGACATGCCCTGCAGCGGCCTTCCCCATTCTCGCAGATCCTTCACCGGATCATCAGGCACCGGCAACAGCACGAGTTCACCCGGAGCCTCCACGACGATAAACGTCTTGCCGTACTTGGCTCGCACCGACTCCTGCAAGTAAAGCCGGCCTTTTCTATCACAAGTTGCTCGTATCATGTTCTCACCATGTACCAGAAAGCCGGCCGAGTTCATAAACCTGTCGGTCGCCGTCTCCATCTATCTGCTGGCAACGCTTCCTTCTGTCATATTCCACCTCCCAGGCAACCTCGTTGGCGGGTCGCTCGAATATGTGCGACCCGCTCACGCCGCCTCCCTCACAGGCGCTGCATCGCCTTGGCCGGCCACCCCCTCGGCGTGATCTGTGACTGTCTGCTCCTTACTGTCAGGACTTGCCGTCAGCCCCTCAATAATCCTCGCCGCCGTCCGCCGGATCCTCCCGAGCGACTTGGCGAGCACCTCCTTATTGCCCGAGTAAAGGCCGATGTAGTCGCTCGACGCAGTGTTGGTGTCCAACCCAACTGCCTGACAGACCACGAACGCCACTGCCTCGGCCTCAGTCTCGCGGACGGTTTTCGAACTGTCCTTGCCTCGATCCTCTCTATGCATCCATTCGTGCGCCGCCTCATGGCAGAGAACCGAAAACTCCTCGGCCGCCGCTAGGCCCGGCCGCACCGCGACCGCCCCGCCGAATGACGCGCCCTCGGCCCTGCTCATCGAGCCCAAGTGCAGCAGTTGAATGCCCTGGCTGGCCAGGAATGCTTTCAGCCTCGTGATCCATTCACCCGGCTCTCCCCGGGTCTGCGTTGCCTCCGGCAGCGGCTTGCCTTCCGTCTGGCTCACATCGAAGACGTAAGCGGTTTTGAAGGCGAAGACCTTGTCTTCTTCTTCATCCTCATCTTCTCTCCTGCGCCGGACCATGGGGGCCATGATCGCAATGCCATGTTCACCCTTCTTCACCTGCCGGCCGAGTCTTCGCCAAGTCTGGTAGCCGGCCACTTTCGATGCCTCGGGCCGGCCAAGTTGGATCAACATGATGTTGCCCCAACTGTAGTTGTGGAACCTTGCCATCGCCGACAGATAAGCAAGCATCTGTTCGCTTGCCCCCTGCTCGAGCTGCTTACCCAGCTCCTCCAGGGCATCATCGATTTGCTTTCTGACTCTTTCTGTTTTCATGTTCAACCTCCGAGCCGCGGCTCAGCTACCGGCGGCGGCTCGGGTCTCGCTGCTCAAGGAACATCCCGCACCGCACGCACCGCAACTGCGTCCCACGCAAACTCACCGGGACAATCACGCTGGTCCCGCATCCCAGACAAGCCACGATGCCGGCCTGCTCGCGCAGCTCGCTGCCCCTTGCCGAGTCAAAATCCACGTAGCGGCCAGGATCCATGGTTTCCCTGAATAATCGCGCCTCCAGGTCGATGAAATAAGCCTTGCCACCCAGCAGGATCGTGGGAAGCGCCGAACGTCCTTGTATTGGTCTCGCGTTCGTCATCGGGCCTTCACCTCAATACTCGACCATGATCCCCGGCGTGTTGTACGCGACCTGCATGACCGCGCCGCGGACCTCTGGATCGTTCTTGATCAACTCGGCCATCAACTTCGCCAGCTCGGCCTTCTCCATTCCGGCTGCTTTCAACACCTGTTCCATCTGGACCACCTCCATCCTGAGTACGGATCGCCGGGTTGTTGTGCCCAGCGGTTGTGCTTTCTGCTCGGCCATTTCCTCATCGCTGCCGACCGATACCACTGCTTTCTGAACCACTTGTCCCAGGCCGAGCGTTTGAGGTTGCTGATCGCCCGCTCGATCTGACGCTCCGAGATCCATCGCAACTCAAACAGTGGACGCCCACGGATCGCCCGGTAGCAGGCGTGAACTGAGCAGGGCAAAGGGCTGCCCCGGCGCCCAATCATCGCAAGCGCCGGGTTCCCTTGCTGTCTCATTCTTCTGCCTCCTCACCGGCCTCGCTGACCATCGCGGCATAGGCCTGCAGCAGGCAGTAGATGGCCTGCGGAATCTCGTTGCGGCCGAAGCTGCCCGAGCTTTTCCACTGGCCGTCCTTGTCCTTATACCTGCGGTCAAGCGTTGCTTTGAGCAACGTCATCTTACGGCCGCTGACCGTGGCTTCGTTTTCCCACAAAGCACAGGATACGCTTCCTGCGCTGAACTTCTTTACCGGTGCCATGTTTTCATCTCCGAGTTGGTTCGTCTTTGCGAACCGCCTCTTCTTGACCACAGGAAGGGGCGGTTTGCGTCCTGCCTCTTGGTTTCTTGCGGATCTCTTCGACCATCACCAACAGCTTGTGAGCCAGGAACTCTGCCGAATCCGCATCCAGTCGAATGAAATCGTTCTCTTCTTCATCCATCGCCAGCAGGATGCGATCGCCATCCCGGTGTACGAATTGGCCGAGGTATGCACTCGGCTTAAGGCCGCACGTAGCGGCCGTCTTGCAGTCTATCCGTGTCATTCTCGTACCTCCGAGGCATGTCATCTTTGTGACCAGCCTCTTCGCAGGCAGCAGAAGAGGCTGGGAGCTGACCTTCCGAGTTCTTTTTGAGACCACAGCTGCGCCGGTTGTTCGAGGCAACATGTTTCAGGATCTCGATTCCCCAATCGTTGAGCTACTCCTCAGCCCGGCTCAGGAGGATTGGAGCCCGATACGCGTTGACGGCGGAAACGCGTGCGCGCCGCTGCTGGATTGACATGGGCGACAGGCCCGAGGGATAAGGATTTGCTGTTGGCAGGACCGGCTAAGGCGAGGAAAGCTACCGGTCGCAGACCTTTATACCATCAGGCGTGCAAGTCAGTTCGCACAGTTCGGATCCGCCGGCATGTTCTCGCCGCTGAAGCACCGTTGGAAGACGGCGAAGTCCGCCTGATCGACATCGCTGTCATGGTCGAGATCCTTCTCGCTGCATCCGGAAGCGTAAAGTATACCTGGTCCGGAACTGCACTGCTCGAACAGGTCGTAATCGTGCTGATCCACATCGCCATCCAGATTGAAGTCTCCCGGAGCCGTCGACGGACATGTCAGAGTGACGCTATGGCTCGGACACTGAACGATGCTCACCGTCTGCACTCTCGGCAGCCCATAGAACTCGGCTCTGGCCTCACCGCGGCAATCCACCGTTACCGCCTGCTGCTGGCCGTTATCCTCCAGCGTCAGTGAAGTACCGTGCGCCAAGCTCGACCGAACCGTCGCGACCACTTTCGGATCGGCCGGGTCCGACGCGCTGCAACTCACCTGCAGCCCGGTGATCTGCCAGCAGGGCGCGGGGGCCCCGTCATCCAAGACCACCGACCGCTCCGGACACTCCACGATGGACACCGTGTGCACCAGATCAAGACGCTCGAGCACCGCCTGCCCGGCCCCTTGGTCGTTCAATACCAGGAGCTCGCGCCGGCCGTTGTCGAGGATGTTCAGCACCGTCCCCGCCGGCAAGGTGGACGACACATTGACCTCGATCTGGTTACTCCCCACGAACGCCGCCGAGAAGCTCGTGATCTGACCGCAGGCCACCGCCGGGCAGCCGGTCGCATCTACTGCCACGCACGCCGGCGTGCCCGGACACGCGTCCTGATCATCGGCTACTCCGTCGTCGTCGGCGTCCGGTACTGCCTGGCCTGACGCCGGAATGAACAACGCTGAGACTGGCAGAGCCAGATTGCATTGACAACCCGCGATCGGCTCGGCCGCAATCCTGGTCACCGATGCGGGGATGGTCGACCATGATATCCCGGCGGGCACCTCCGCCAGTGTCGGCGTAGTGAAAATCTGGTTCACCGACGTCGGCAGGGCCTCGTCCTGCTCAAAGGTCGGGGCACTGTAGCCGACCACAAGCAGTCGACCGTCTGGAGTCTCCTGAATCGAGGTGATCGCCGCGGCAAACCCATTGCAGGTGGTCCCGCTACGAGCCTCAGGCATCGGCTGTTCGACTTCTACGATGCCATCCCAGCTCAGGTACGGGGTGCCGGCCGTGATGGTGAAACGGTACAGCCTGGTGATCAGGTCCCGCGTATCCAATGACGATGTCAGGTACAGCTTCGTGGGGTTGTTCGCCGAGAGCAGCAGCACGCCCGGGCTCCGAGGCGAGGGGACGTCGGTCATGGTGAAGTCGGTGTTCAGATCGACGCGGCCCTGCTCGTTGCCGCCGGTATCGAAGACCTGTATCCAGTCGTTCTGATTGAGCTCGGCTGCAGCGGCGATATAGACGTTGCCCGAGGCGTCGACCTCGATCTCCCGCATGCCGCTAAGATCACAGGACGGCCGGCAGGTGCCCCCTTCGACGAGCGGGGTGCAGTTCAGGCAGTTGTTGCCGGGCTGGCTCCTGACCACTGGGTCCAGCGGGTCCAGACCGTAAAGCGTCGTCAGGGCGAAGTTGCCCCCGCCCCCCAATTGCAGTTTGGCTGCGGCCTTGTAGGTGTGCTGCGGGATGCTTCCCGCCTCGGGCACCGTGACTTGCACCGGCACGACGTAGATGTATGTCGGGCCGATGTCGCCCGGCTCGAACGCCGCATCCGACAGTGGAATGCCGGTGCCGGCATCCGGATTGACCCCCACGCTCACCGTCTTGTCTCCGTAGGGAATCGACGCGTTCGGAGTCACAACCGGCAAGCCGGTGTCGGCGTCCAGTACCCCGTGGATGCTGTGGACCACGTATACCTTGCCGTTGGCATCCCGGATCAACCGGGTGGCCCCGCGAGTGCAGTCGGTCCCTGGGCAGGGCACCGGCTGGCCTGCTGTCCTGCACGTGCCGTGCGTGCTAAGGGTATAGATGCGGTCGTCCTGTTGAACCATCTCGTCGGGCTTGCCGAGAACGGCCAACGTGTCCGCAGGCAGCGCATCCAGGCGACGAACCGGCGAACTGGGCAGGGACATAATCGTTTTCGGTGCCGCCGCAGTCAGGCCGCAGGAGACAGATCCGCAGGATGTATTGTCCCCCTGGTAGGCTCCTCCCGCGGTCAGGCATGCCCCCTGGGTCTCTTCGGCACAGCCTCCATTCGGCAGGCAACAGGCCCCGATCTTGCGCAGCGGACAGAAGGAGAAGCTCGTGTTGGCGATCATGTCCCAGGTTGCGAGGTCCCCCAGGTTCAGGTACCCGTCGTCATTCAGGTCCAGGCACCACTTGCCGAACGGCACCGCCTGCCCGGTCTCGGCCAGCAGCACCAGCAGGTCGAAGACCGTCAAGGCCGAATCGGTATCGAACGTCGCACAGAGCGTCTGGCAGTACACCCGCGGGTCGAAGTTGTCGATCCACACCCGCGTGCTGGCAGGAGTGCGGTTTCCGCTGCTGTCCTCGTTGGCCACCAGTTCCAGCTCGACGTACGTGCCCCGGGTGAAGTTCAGTTCGTATGGAATCGGCTGGCCGGCCTGGTCGTACGTGATGCCCACCCGCGGGAATCGGCCGGTAAACAGGGCCATCTGATTGCTGCTGGTGCTCCCCATCCGCCCGGCCGGCGGCGGACGCAGCTCGGCCACCATGAAGATCCGCTCGCCGATCTCCTGTCTGTCGCTGAGGTAGACGTTGATCTTCGTGTTTGTGGCGACCTCGCGAAACAGATACTCGAAGGCGATCACGATGTCCTCATCACCGGCCCGAGCAAAACTGCCCTTGGCGGCCACGGATGAGGCTGGCTGGTAGGGCACGCCCGGCAGAAACTCGCCAGGCATCAACGTGGTCATTATCATCACGCCGTCGCCGGTAGCTCGGGCGTTCTCCAAGCGTTCGATCTGGCCCTGCAACGGCGGGTCGGGGGGCAAGGGCTGCGTGTCGTTTGGGTCACGCAGGCGCTTGCGAATACGGATCTCGAACTCGTTGAACGGCGAGGCCGTCTGGTCGTTCATCGCGATGATGCCGAGCGAAAAACCGAGCAGAGGGATGTCCACGATATCGCGCCCGGTGCCGTCCGGAAGGTCTCGCGGGTCAATCGGCTGATTGTTCTCATCGACAAGACTTTCATAGTAGAGTGCCTGTAAAGCGGTGTTAAGTACCGCACCGGGATGAAGTTTGACTTTCTCGACATACACTGTCTCGGGATATAAGGCAGCGGTCTGGAAATCGAAGCCGGGGCGGTTGGTCAGGTTCAGCTTTGCCCCGGGCAGGAGTTCCAGTTCCCTCAGCACCCAGTTCGCTGACGGGTCCTCCGTAAAACCCGAGCTGCCCGAGGCTTCCCAAGCCCCAGAACGGCAGTCCGGGTTCGTTGACTGCCCACAGTCGTAATCCAAAGCCCGCAGTTCTAGAACAGAGCCTCGCGGCAAAGCTGTATCGGTCTGGATAGTGACGAGAATCTCGTTATTGCTGATCGTAGGCTGTTGCAGGTCATCTGGATCCGGGTCCAGATCTAAATAGCGATCTCCCTCAGAGGTAATCATGTTTCCGGCGATCGTTGCGCTCCCCTCGACGAAGAACTCACCGCCGGACTTGATTGCATCGATGAGGAAGACGTCGTTATATCGGATGTCGCTTCCCTGCTGCAGTCTCGCCTCTCGCACAAGCATCCTAGCATTGCGAACGGTCGCGAAGCCGGTGACAAGGAGCGTCCCATCGATAGAGATTCTGCCCTCGGGAACACCGCCGCCGTCCAGGCATGGTTCTCCCGTCCCTGGAAGACGCAAATCCATGCATGCGTTCTGGCTCAAAGTCAGCAAACCGCCGGGCTTGATGTTGATCGTGCCGGTGCCGGTAACCTGCGAGGTGCCGGAGATTTCCAGCGTGTGGTCGATGCCCAGGCAAGCTTCGCTCCCGGGGTCAGTCCCTAACGCAATCCGGCTGTCGCCGACGACAACACCGCCAATATCATCGATGGACGGTTCGGACAGCTCTACGCTGGATGAATCGATGAACACATCATTCCCGTAGCTGCTGAAAGCGTTGTCCATGAATACACATCGCGTACACTTGAGTGGATACTCGGAGATCGAGTAGAGCCCCGCATATTGCTCGGAGAGGTTCTGAGCGAACATACAGTCGCTTATCTGAGGCCCTCCGCCTCGATTGGTTATACCTGCCGCCGCGAACGAGTTCACCCATTCTGGACTGGTGTCGAGCCAGCCCCTTTTGAAGGTTGAATTGCGGATGGTGGGACTCCCTCCGTCGCAATACACTCCGCCTCCTACTGTTGGTTCACTGTATTGTGCAAAAACCTGAGATATACCGAAGCCATCCACGACCGTGTTTGTGGTGTCGATAATACTATGGTCGGCATAAAGGACTGTACATGCGTTGGACCAGGGGAAACCCCAGTAGTAAACCATGACCGCCTGCAGGTCGTCTATGTCAACGTCGGTGTCACGGTCACGATCCATCGCACAATCGCGACACTCCTGGAAGTCTGTTGAGAAGCCAGGCCCTGTATAGCACCTAGCAAACTGCATTAGGGCCTCAATATAGGTGTAGGACGTACAGTGTTCGCACGTTGAGCCGAACATGTCTTCGGCACAAGCGGGATCCGGATACGAATCGTAATTGTCGTCGTCAGTTAGATCAGCACTCAGAATGGTCTGGTTGATCTCCCAGTCCCGTTCCTCGCGATTGGTCTCGACACCGGCAAATCCTCCATACAAGCTCACGCCATTCTTGAGCAGGAATCCGCCGCAGGGATATGCGATCGAGCTGGGACACATCGTGGTATTGACATCAGGATGGTAGGTGCCGGCGGCAACCCAGATCTCGTCGTTGGCTACGGCCGCGGCCAAGGCGCAAGCCAGATCGGTGTAGGCATCAAACCAACTCGTGCCGTTATTGGCACCAGCAGCGTCCGCTTTCACGTAGATGGTGGCTGATCTTGCTGGCTTGGGTGTGAATAACACGAGGCCGATGACCGCCGCGATAATCCAGACAATCATAGTGCGGTGTTGAGTATCCATGTTCTTGCTCCTTTCGGTGGGCTTCACGATTGCCGCCTCTCTAATCCGGAGTCCGTTCTCCTTGTCCTAGTCGCACAAGATCTCCTGCTGGCACGTGCACACCTCGACCTGCTCCTGCCTGGACGGAATCACGGTGTAGTCCGACGTGGTGTGCATGCCCTTGCGAATCCGTGTGAGCTTCACATGGCCATCCATGAAGGCGAGGTTGTGCCACATGGGCCTGCCATGCCAGTCGATGTGATCCTTGGGTCCGATGCCCGACTCCCAGGCGTTATACCAGCCGCAGTCTCCGGCCAGCAGGAGTTTGGCTTCGTTGGCAAGCGAGCCGGTGTTCAAGTCGGTTACCTCCTTGAATGCCCTCTCCAGGACGGCGAAGCAGGGATCTCCCGGCTTGGGCTGCAGGCCCGGCGGGCCGGGCGGGCCGACCAGAAGGTGGTTCATCTGGTAGCTGCTGCCCTGATAGTCGAAAAACGTGGGCTGGGCCCGGCCGCTGCCGGAGTCGAACGGGCATCGGAAGATCCGTGCCGCCTCGTCCGACCAGGTGACCGGCGGCAGATGCAGCGAAGGGTTTAAGCGCTTGGGACCCTGGAACGCGGCGATCCGGCCCTGTTTACCCCCGAAGTTGACCTGCACATTGTCCAAGCCGGGCCCGGACTTGAGGAACTTGCTCCCAGAGGCCGCCAGGTAAAGATGCCAGCCCTTGGCGATGGTGCTGAGGTTTGTCTGGCAGACGAGCTGGTTGACCCGCCGCCGCGCCTGGACTAGGGCCGGTATCAGGATGGCGATGAGCAATGCGATCATCGCGATGACCACGAGCAGTTCAAGCAGTGAAAAACCACGAAACGTCGCAGAGGGGCTCGCCCGGCGCAGCCTCGGCCGAAGTACAGAAACACGAGCCTGCCCATGCGGAGCCGCAGCGTGTCGATCGTAGCTATCCTGTTTGGCGTTCATTGCGTCCTGACTACCTTTCGGTGTGACGCGCAATCTCTTGAAGCCGGGCCTCGACCAGGGGCAGGTAAAGCCCCCGGTATTGCCTCGCGTATTGAGCAAACGCCTCTTTCGCCTCGTCCCACTCTCCCGCCTTGAGGTGCCGTTCTCCCACGGCAAAGAGCACGAGTGATTCACCGATCTTGGGCGTCGCCCGAAGATCTCCTTCGGATACACCGTCGTCGAGCAGGAATGCCGCTACCGCAAACTCCGGAGACTCACGCGGGATCTGCCTCTGAATCTCGCGGGCCGCGTCAATGTGCCCGGCATGCCACTCGAGCAAGAAGTACCCAAGCAAATGCTGTCCGGTGTTGGCGGCCGCTTGCCCGAGGCGCCCCTCCAGTTCGGTGATGTAAGTTGCGAAGTCCTGGTTGATCCTCTTGAGACTGTCCTCAGAAGCCAAGGTACGCCGCTGCAGCTGAAAGGAGATGAGCCCAAAACCTACGACGGCGGCAATCAGGGCAGCAACCATCGAGGTTTGAAAATAGTGGCGCACGGCCAGCTTGCGGAGCACGTAGAACGCATTGTCCGACTTGGCCGTCACTGGCCGGCCGTCCAGCCACGCCTTCAGCTCCTCGCAGAACTCTGCCGCCGACGGATACCGCCGATCCGGATCCTTGTGCATCGCCTTGAGCACGATCGCATCCAGTTCGGAGTTGACCTCACGGCGATGACGTGAGGGTCTGACCGGGTCCGTGTCCTGGATGTTCCTCAGGGCGCTGGCAAGCTCGACATTCGTCGCGTACGGCACAACACCGGCCAAGACTTCATAGAGAATCACGCCCAAGGCATAAACGTCGGTTCGCGTGTCGATGGCCTCAGAAACTCCCTTAGCCTGCTCCGGTGACATGTACCGAAGCGTGCCCAGCAGCTGGCCCGGCATGGTGGTCAGAGATCGCTCGGCCATGGTCACTTCGTCATCAGTCGCCTTGGCAAGACCGAAGTCCAGAACCTGTGGTTTCCCGTCTTCACCAACCAGTATGTTCGATGGCTTCAGGTCCCGATGGATGACTCCATGCCGGTGGGCATAGCTCACCGCGTCGCAAACCTGGCAGAACAACTCGACGATCTCGCGAACGGACAGCTTCGCCAGCCGGACGTGGGTGTCAAACGGCGGGCCGGGAACATACTCCATCGCAAAGTAGTACCGTCCCTGGGCAATACCGCTGTCGTGGATCACGACGATGTTGGGGTGCCTCAGGGCCGCGATGAGTTTGACTTCGCGCTCGAAGCGCCAGTGCGACTGCTCACTGGCGAGAGCACCTTCAAGGAGGACCTTGACTGCCACGATGCGACGTGTGGAAACCTGAATAGCCTTGTACACGATCCCCTGGCCGCCGCGGTGAATCTCTCCGATTATCTCGTAGCCCGGAAAGGCGTTTGGCGACGGGGAAGGCACACCGCCCGGCGGCTCGGAAACAAGGTTCTTCCAGGGCTGGGCGTCCTGCCTCCCGGCCTCGATCACCTCCCGCCTCCGAGCCAACGCGGGATCAGGGATAGGCAAAGCATCCGTCGGCATAAGCGATCCTGTAACGTCGTCCGTTCTCATAGGCGTAAAACGAGCGCCCGACCTCACGTCGAACCGGTTAGAAACTTAGAGGCCGTGCCCATCATCTCCGCGAGGCGCCGAAGAGCGCGGCATCGCATCATCCAGGCCGCCCCCGTGGTTCGATCCAGTGCCTTGGCCACCTCCTCGAGCGAACGCCCCCCGATCTCGTACATCATGACCACGCGGCGGTGGGCCTCCGGGAGGCTCCGAAGCGCCTTCTCAAGAGCCGCTTTCGCCTCCTCCCTGGCCGCCTGCCGGCTAGGCGTCTTACTGGTACCGCCAAGGTACTCGAACAGAGTCACGAACGTATCGCAGTCTGCGCTGGGCTCGATTCGGTGCCAGTTCCCACCCCGCTTGTCGGTCTCAAGCATGCGAATCGCATCCAGGAGATTCCGATCGGCCAGGGTAAGGAGCCAGGCGACAAACGCCGCGTGGGTACGCCCTCGGAGACTGCCAATGTCCACGAAGGCGTCGCAGTAAGTCTGCTGGAGCACGTCTTCCTCTGAGAGAATGGACTGCCATCGCTCAGGGATCTTTCCGGCGAGGCGATGACGCAACTGGGCGTCGTGCTGCTCCAGCAGTTCGACCAGAGCCTTTTCGTCTCCCCCTGTGGCCCGCCGAAGACGGTCACCTTCATTCGAAGCCAAGTGAACACCCGCTTTCGCGAAGAGGAGGACATGAATTCAACTTCTTACAGCATAACGACTTAGCTTGTGGCCTTCAAGGTATTCCTCTCATCTTTCGCGCCCGAATTCCTCTAAAAGCGCAGCGTTGCCGTTCAGTGCGCGCCCGATTCCCGCCTCAAAGGAAGAGCCTGTGTGCTCGCCGCTGCTCAGAGAGGGTTGGGGACGGGAGGCCGGGACGGCCGGCTCCCCTCCAAAACCGAGGCCGCAGCGGCAGACAAGTCACAACGCAACCTATGGAGGTCTCACATGTTACGCTCGATTGATGCCTGCCGGGTCGGAACCTTGTGCAAGATCGCCGTCCTTCTACTCTGTGCGACTGGTGCTGTGGCACAGCTGGCGCCAGGCCAGCATGCCGCCGGGCCGGCGGTGCGGGATCTGCAGGCTGCCGAGCCCTATGCCTTTGGAGACAAGGCGAACCTGACGCCGGCTCAACGAAAAGTCTCGGCGGACCTCCGCGTATCCGTTGCCCAGATCTCGTCCCGAGCGGCTGGCCGCGACGAGGTGCTTCGCAGTCGCCCGAGCCTGCTTTCCAACCGGTTCCGCAAGGTCGATGACGTCGGGATGATTCAATGCTACGTCGAGCACAGCGGCGACCCGCAGGTGGTGGCGGCGGCTATCGCCAATGCTGGGGGCAAGATTGAACTGCTCGTGCCCGAGGCGCGTCTCATCCAGTGCCGGCTTGCCTACGACCAGGTGACCTCGCTTGCATCCGTCGAGGGTGTGAGACTCATCCGTCTTCCGGCATACGCCATGACGCGGAGCGGTCCGGTCAACTCGCAGGGCGACTGGGTCCATCGCTGCGACAGCGTCCGCAGTACCTGGGGCTTTAACGGTGCAGGCCGGAAGGTGGGCATCATCTCCGACGGCATTAACGGGATCGGCGCTTCCCAGGCATCCGGTGATATCCCGGCAAGTTGCCAGGCCCGGTCGGCTCGCGCCGACGGCAATCTGTACGCCGGGGCCGAGGGGACAGCGATGATGGAGATCGTGCACGACCTGGCTCCGGGTGCCGCTCTCGCATTCTCCAACCCCGGAACCAGCGCGGAAATGATCACCGCCATCAGCACCCTTGACTCGACCTTCAACTGCAACGTGATCTGCGACGACTTGGGCTTTGCGGATGAGCCGTTCTTTGAGGACGGCCCGATCGTCACCCGGATTAACCAGGCTGTCGCCAACGGCGCGATTTATGTCAGCGCTGCCGGGAACTCCGCGTACACGCCGGACGGCCAGAGCGGCGGGTACTATCACGAAAGCCAGTATGTCGGCATGGCTAGAACGATCGGCGGCACCTCGATGAACGTCCAAGACTTCGGGGGCGGCGACTGGCACATCAAGACCTACGTTCCGGGCAACGGCGGTGTCGTTGCAGTCGCGCTCCAATGGAACGATTCGTGGGGCGGCTCCCGCAACGACTACGACCTGTTGCTCACCGACAGCACCGGTGACAAGGTCTATGCTGTCTCCGATGCCGTACAGGATGGCAATGACAACCCCGTAGAGTACACAGCAGTCATCAACAACGGCGCCAGCGGAGCCTATGTTTACGTCGTCATTAGCCGGTACTCTGGCGCAAGCCGCCATCTGAAGATAACGAGTTGGGGCGACGGTTGGTTCACTGAGCGATACGCGGCGACCGGAAGTATCTGGGGCCACCCATCCGCGGTCAACGCGATGGCCTGCGGGGCTGTCAGGTGGAGCACGCCGGACGTAATCGAACCATTCAGCTCTCGGGGGCCGGTCCGCATCGATTTTCCCACGCTGATTTATCGTAATAAGCCGGACATGGTCGGCGTGGATGGCATGTCAGTTACGGGCAATGGCGGCTTCCCGACCACATTCTACGGAACGTCCGCAGCGGCCCCGCATGTTGCTGCCCTCTGCGCCCAGGCCTGGAGTGCCAGACCCTCCGACACGAACTCCGCGATCCGCAACCTCGTCCAGAGCACTGCGGTAAATCTGGGCAGCCTAGGCTGGGACCCCATATACGGCTACGGCCGGGCCGACGCGGTCGATGCGGTCGGTGCGACCAACCCGGCGACACCGGGCGACCCAACCGCCTCCGACAACATGTGCGGTGACAAGCTGTTGAACCGGACCGGCGCGCCGCCCGCCGGTGTCACGTGGTATTGGCAGGGAACATCGTGCGGCGCGCTGACCGATCCGAAGAATTCGGGCCAGACGTACGTCGCGACATCGTCCGGGACATATTACATCCGTGCTCGCAGGGACGCCGATGGTTCATGGAGCACGGGTTGCGGATCGATCGCCATCACGGTCAATCCGCTTCCGGCCGCTCCGAGCAGTGCGTCGGCCACGCCGAGCACGATCTGCAGTGTCGGCGGATCCTCGAATCTCTCGGCCTCAGTCGGTACCGGCGAGGAGACGGTGTGGTACACAACGGCCGCGGGCGGCACGCCATTCGGCACCGGTTCGCCGTCGGTGAGCCCGGCCGCAACGACGATCTACTACGCGGCGGCCCACAACAAGACGACGCTGTGCGAGAGTTCCAGCCGCACCAGCGTGACTGTGACGGTCGAGCCGGCAACGACGTACTATGCCGACGCCGACAGCGATACGTACGGGAATGCATCGATCACCACCGAGGCCTGTGACGCCCCCGTGGGCTACGTGGCGGATGGCACCGACTGCGACGATGGCAACGCGCTGATCAACCCGGCCGCGACCGAGGTCTGCGACAGCGTCGACAACAACTGCGACGGTCAGACCGACGAGGGGGCCGTCGGACCGACCTGGTACCAGGACCTCGACGGGGACAACTACGGCACGACCGTTGTCGCCCAGCAGGCCTGCACACAGCCGAACGGATCTGCCGCCGAGAGCACCGACTGCGACGACTCGTCGGCGGCGGTCAACCCGGGTGCCACGGAAACGTGCAACGGCGTGGATGACGACTGCGACGGTGAAATCGACGAGGGCGTGAAGGCCACCTTCTACGCAGATGTCGACGGCGACGGCTACGGCAATGCCGCCGTCGGCCAGCAGTCCTGCTCGCAGCCGACGGGCTGCGTGACGAATAGAATGGACTGCAACGATGCCAACAATGCCATCAATCCGGCCGCGACGGAGGTCCACGACGGCGTGGACAACGATTGCGACACCTTCATCGACGAGGGTGTCAGCAACGCATACTACCGCGACGTGGACGAGGACACGTTCGGCGACCCGAACAATGTTACCTACGCGGACGAACTGCCGGCGGGCTACGTGCCGGACAACACGGACTGCGACGACACTAACGCCGCCATCAACCCGGCCGCAACCGAAGTGTGCGACGGCGTGGACAACAACTGCGACACCTCCATCGACAAGGAGGTGAAGAGCACGTTCTACGCCGACACGGATGGCGACACGTACGGCGATGCCGGTAGCACGACCGAGGCCTGCACTGCGCCGCCGGGCTATGTGACTGACGGTACGGACTGCGATGACAACGCCGCCGCCGTCCATCCTGGCACGGCCGAGGCCTGCAACGGCATCGACGACGATTGCGATGGCGTCATCGACGAGGAGGTGAAGACCACATTCTACGCTGATGCAGACAGTGACCGATTCGGCAATCCGACAGTCAGCGAGCAGGCCTGCAGCGTGCCGGCGGGCTACGTGATGAACAACCGGGACTGCGACGATACGAGCGCTGCCATCAAACCCGGCGCCGCCGAGACATGCAACGGCGTAGACGACGACTGCGACAGTAGAATCGACGAGGGCGTGAAGGCCACCTTCCACGCCGATCTCGACGGCGACGGCTACGGCGACGCCGGCAACACGACCAAGGCCTGCGTCGCGCCGACGGGCTACGTGGCCGATAACACCGACTGCGACGACGGCAACAACGCCGTCCATCCAGGTGCGACCGAAGTGTGCAACGGTCTGGACGACGACTGCGACACCAAGGTCGACGAGGGTGTCTCGAACACCTTCTACCGCGACGCCGATGGCGACATGTACGGGACTCCGAACGACGGCATCCAGGTATGCACTCCGCCCGAAGGTTACGTATCTAACAGCGCGGACTGCGACGACGGCAACATCGCGATCCATCCCGGTGCCACCGAGACGTGCAATAGCGTTGATGATGACTGCGACAATACCATCGACGAGAGCGTAAGCACCACCTTCTACGTCGACGCCGACGGCGACGGCTACGGCGACGCCAGCAACATGACTGAGGCCTGCACGGCTCCGTCGGGCTACGTGCCGGACAACACAGACTGCAACGACTACGATCCGAACAGCCACCCCGGGGCATCGGACATGCCCAACGACCACATCGACCAGGACTGCGACGGTTCAGATGCCACCTCAGACAGTGGGGATAGCCAGCCTGGCGGTATCCTCGGGTCCGTTCAGGTGATGATCTCACCGCAGGAGGCGATCGACGCCGGGGCCCAGTGGTGTGTCGATGGGGGAACTTGGCAGGAGAGCGGGGCGACGGCAACGGCGCTCTCGATAGGAAACCACACCATCTCGTTCAGCGACATACCGGGCTGGATGAGGCCGGTCGATCAGGCCGTGGACGTTGTCGCCGGCCAGACGACTTCCACGACCGGAGCCTACACACCGCCGCCCGGCTCCCTCCAGGTGACGATCGGCCCGCCAGAGGCCGTGTCTGCCGGAGCTCAGTGGCGTGTTGACGGGGGCGATTGGCAGAGCAGCGGAATGACGCTGACCAATCTCCAAGTCGGAAGCCACTCCCTCTCGTTCAAGGATGTAGCAGGCTGGATAACACCGACTGATCAGGCCGTGACTATCGTCGATGAGCAGACAGCCACCGCAGCGGGAACGTACACACAGCAGACATTCACGCTCCGAATACTGACCACTCCCGGAGCGCCAGATCCTGCGCCTATGCAATACCCCGCTGGAGAGTTGGTCGATGTCTCCGCCCCAGACCCGGATGAAGGGTATCGCTTCAGTCACTGGAGCGGCGATGCGACTGGCACCGAGAATCCGATCACCGTGGTGATGGATAGCGATAAGACCATTACGGCAAACTACGTTCAGGACATAGAAGGGCCGCGCGCGCTATGTGGACTGGGTGCTGCCCAATCAGTGATTGGCGTCGCCCTCGGTTTGGGCTTCATGCAGATGCGCAGGCGACTGTGGGCATGAAATCGCGACCCCAATACGCACACTGGAGGTTCGGTCATGAAAACGGCGCAGTGGTACGAAGGACAGTGCACGGGCTGTGGAAGAGCCGCACCCGTCCGCGACTTCCTGGACATGGGGCGCGGGGTACTGCTTGCGGTCACTCGTGCAATTGTGCTGGACCTTGATGATGACGCTCCTGATTTCGCCGTGCGGGAAGTTGAGCACATCTTTGATAATGGCCGTGTACGTACCTTGCCGGCGCACGTCACCGATGAGCACCGCCATTCTGCCGCCCGGCTCCAGAGCGTCGTAGCAGCGCTTCAGGCAGGTCATGAGTATGCCGCGAAACTGCTCGTAGTCGCCGATGTTGCTCAAGTCGCCCGACTCCTCGCTGTACCGGACGATATTCCAATACGGCGGATGAATCCAAACAAAGTCAAACTGTCCGGGCAGTTCCCTTTGTGTCAGGTCAAAACCGTCACGGAGGTCACCGCCCCAGTACTCAATCCCGGCGCGCTTGTACCGATTCAAGCCGGCTACGACATCCCGTGTCGTACCCGAGCCGACCATGGGGTCGGCAACCTTGCGCGCGTGATAGCGCAGCACCAGATTCTTGAACAACCGGCCGTCACAATTGCCCCGGTAGCGCGAATCACCCCAGAGCGTGCACCGATTCGGATACGAAACCACCGAGGTCATGTCCTCATCCTCGGCGTAGATATCGTAGAACCCCTCCCCCAGCCGGTTCAGCAGCCCATCCGAAACCGCCTCCGACAATCTGGCGCGAATCGTGTGCTCCGGCGTTCCGGGCTTGTCGCGCAGAATCTCGATGTGCAGCTCCCGGATGTGCGCAGCCCCCTCCCGGTCCATGTACTCGAGCACCAGTGTCTTTATCGATGTCATTCTCTCAAACCTCCCCTGACCCAGGCGGCCAGGCCTCACTGGGTAGGACTGGACGCCGGGAACTCGGAGACGGCCCCGGTTTCCCAGGTTATGATGGACAGCTATGAGCAGCGCCGTCGATTGTCCCATTCTTCACGTGGATATGGACGCGTTCTTCGCTGCCGTTGAGCAGCTTGACAATCCTGAGCTGCGCGACAAGCCGGTGCTTGTCGGAGGAAGCCCACGTGAACGAGGCGTTGTCGCCGCGGCCAGCTACGAGGCAAGGCCGTTCGGATGCCACAGCGCCATGCCGATGGCTAAGGCTCTCCATCTCTGCCCGAAGGCGATCGTTGTACCGCCGAGGTTCGAACGATATGAGGAGGTTTCGCGAAGAGTCTTCGACGTTTTCGAGCAATTCACACCGTTGGTGGAGCCACTCTCCATCGACGAGGCCTTCTTGGACGTCGCGGGATCGGTACGGCTGTTCGGTTCTCCGGATCACATCGCCCGCGAGCTGAAACAACGGATCAAGGCGGAGACGAAGCTCACGGCTTCGGCAGGCGTGGCCCCGAACAAGTTTCTGGCCAAGCTCGCCAGCGATCTGCAAAAACCTGACGGTCTTGTAATCGTGCGTCCCGATCAGGTGCAGGCGTTTCTTGATCCGATGCCGATCTCGCGCCTTTGGGGCGTGGGCAAAGCCACCCTTCCCAGGTTTGCGAAGCTCGGCGTCCGCACGTTCGAAGATGCACGGCGGTTCACCGAATCCGAGCTTCGCGAGCGCTTCGGCGAGGCGGGCGGCCAATTCTATCGGCTGGTGCGGGGGATCGATGATCGCACAGTTATCCCGGACCGCGAAGCCAAGAGCATGAGCAACGAAATCACTTTCCCGGTCGACCTGGAGGACCACGAATACCTGCGGGCGGTGCTCCTCGAACAGACCGAGCAGGTCGCCCGCCGCCTGCGCCGTTGCGGCGTGACTGCTCGCACCATCACGCTCAAGATTCGAAGCGGCGATTTCACCACGATCACACGCCGCGTGACGCTTGAGGCTCCCACGGATCAAACCGATCTGCTCTGGCAGGCCGTCGGCGAGCTGTTCGACAGGTGGTCGCGCCAGGAGGCTTTTCCGGTGCGCCTGATCGGCATGGGCATCTCGCAGCTTGCCGCCGGAACCGGGCAGCAACTTTCCCTCTTCGGCCAGGAGGAAGCAAGGCGGCGCCGGGCGCTGGACCGCACACTCGACACCATCCGCGACCGCTTCGGTGAGGATGCTATCACCCGCGGCAGGCCGCCGCACGCCGGAGAGCAGGGCCGCCGATGACCAAAGGATGAGATGAACCGCCAGTCGGCAACAAGGCGATCCATCAGGCGATCCTGACGTTGGAACGGCAAGGGGTGATCATCCGGGCGCCAGTCCAGGCCCCGGAGAGGAGGGCGGAACGCCTTTGCATCCAAGGGCAGGCATTCCTTATCCAAGTTGATCGAGCGCCGTTTCGCTGGGATAATTCCATCATGGAGAATGATCCAATCGAACAGCTGAGACAGGTGCCACAACGACTGGATGAAGTCTGGCAAGGCGGCCTGATCCGCATGCCCTCATGGGTCACAGGAGAGGGCTCCAAGCCATACCACCCGTGGGCCGCCATATGGGTCGCGGTCAAGGCTGACAAGGTCGGTCAGCCGATTCTCCTGCGGCCAGAGGAGGTCGATTTCTCACGGGCGGTGGATGCTCTCGTGGTGTTCGCCGATGACCCCTGCCTTGGCGCCTATCGCCCCGGCAAGGTGCAGGTCCGGGATGCGGCGCTAGCTGAATATCTTCGGGAAATGCTCTCCGAGGTCGGGATCGAGGTCGAATGCACAGACCACCTGCCGGTATTGGATCGGGTCATAGCTGCTCTGACGGGGGCGATCACAGGCGAGCCATCTCCGCCGGACGCACTTTCCGGCCAGGGCGTGACCCTCGAGAAGATGCGTGCGTTCGCCGACGCGGCCAAGGCCTTCCACGAAGCCGCCCCCTGGAACCAGTTGACCGACGAAGACCTGATCCGCATTGAATCACCCAAGCCGCCCTCCGGAATGCAGATCGCAACAGTGCTGGGAGCTTCCGGCCGCACTTTCGGGCTCGGCTTCTTCTCGAAACCAGAAGATCTGTGGGCGATGCGTCGTCTCGACGATCCAGGTGAATGGTTCGCCACCCGCAGGCGCGGCGTATGGTATCTCACCTTCGGCAATATCACCGAACTTCCCCTTGGCGACGCAGATCTGTGGGAGGATCACCATCTGCCGGTGGCCGCCGATTCCGCCTATCCCTGTGCCATTTGCCACGACCCGAGTGGCAAGGTCACCCGCCCGAATGCCTCCGTGCTGGCCTTCCTGGAAGGTCTGCTGCGGGCACTGGCAAAGAGCACCGAGGCGCAAATCGATTCCGGCCGATGGTCCCTGACCGTGGAAACCGCCGCCGGACCGGCCGAGTTCACCCTGTCGCTGCCTGACCTGCTCAAGCCGGCGGACCATAAGGAGCTGATGGATCGGGGCTTCACGCCGGATCGCCGGGCGCTGGAGCAGATGCACGCTCAGATGGATCGGTTTCTGGCCGACAAGAGTTTCGGGAACGCCGAGGAGATGAACGCGGCCATTTCGCGCGAGTTTGTAGGCAAACCCATGGATCCCAGCCAGTTTCCCCCTCGCAACGCCCTGGAGCAGGCCCAGGATCTGTGCTACCAGGCCTTTGACAGCATCGGGCGGCGCCAGCTTCAACTGGCTCGCCAGGCCTTGGCAGTCTGCCCCGACTGTGCCGATGCCTACGTGCTGCTGGCTGAGCGAGCTGGCGATGTGAACAAGGCGGCTGATTTGTACGCGCAGGGCGTGGCCGCCGGCGAAAGGGCGCTGGGACCGGATCGCTTCGAAAACGACGCAGGCCATTTCTGGGGCCAGACAGACACACGGCCGTACATGCGGGCACGTCTGGGCCTGGCCGGTTGCCTGGAACGGCTGAACCGAAACGAGGAGGCGCTCAATCACTACCGCGAGCTGCTGCGGCTGAACCCCGGCGACAACCAGGGCGTTCGGTACACCTACTTGCCGCTGCTGTTGAAGATGGGTCTGGACGCCGAAGCTGCTCGATTCATGAAGAACAGCCAAGACGAACCGACCGCCAACTGGACGTACACCCGGGCCTTGCTGGCGTATCGGCTGGGTGGCGACTGCTCGACCGCTCGTATGGAACTCATGAAGGCCGTCAAGGTGAATCCTTATGTGGCCGGCTATCTGCTGGCCGAGGAAGAACTGGACGGTATGCCCGCATCCTACAGCCTGGGCAGCCGTGAAGAGGCCATTGTCTGCGCTTCCGAGCTTCAATCAGCCTTCTCCGCCACACCGGGTGCCCTGGAATGGCTAAAGACTCAGGCTGGCCCCCTGCCGCGGGAGCCCCAATCACACCTTTCCGCACATGGTCGCCGCGACCGCAATTTCCGCCGAAAACGCCGATCACAGGAGCGCAAGCGAAAACGGCGCCGAGGTTAAACCCTTCGGCAGCCGATCCGACCATCCCGGCTGCCACCAGTCGAGCCCCATTCTTTTCAATATAGACGACAATCCCGGATGAACTCTCGCCACGGCATGAGCCGGATCTCCGGCCTCTTCCTGAACCAGGCCAGATGTGATTCGCAATGGCAATCCGACGCCCCGAAACCGGGAATCAGGACCCTGCCGCCCTCCAAACCTGCGTGCAGCTCGCACTCCGTCGGCTTGCCGCCCGGTAGCACGAATGCTTCCACGTGATCTGCCGCCGCCAGCAGGTAGTCGATATGCCAATGCGTTCGCTTATGGTGCCTCAAGTGCCGCGCAACCCGTTGAACCAGTCCATGTCTGGCCGAGCCGGTGTAAACGTACCATCCCGCGGGGAAGGTGTGTCTGCCCGGGGCGCCAACAAGAATCTCCATCGGCCGTTTGAGGCAAATACGAAGCTGATAGACGCCGGCAATCACCCCCATGGTCTTCTGCTCCAGATGCCCATTCTGTTCCAAGGCATCATCGCCGGGTGAGGACTCGCGACTCACGTGATAGAATACCCGAGCCATGAAACCAACCGGCCGGAATCGTGAGCGTTTCGCCGACAAGCCACCATACACGCCCCATCAGGGCCAGATGCTCGCTTTCATCTACTACTACACCAAGATCCACAAGTGCCCGCCCGCCGAGGCTGACATCGCCTCGTACTTCGGCGTCTCACCGCCGTCTACTCATCAATCGATCATGGCACTCGAGCGGAATGGGCTGATCTCTCGGACGCCCGGCCAGGCTCGCGCGATCCGGGTGTTGCTGCCGCGAACAGCCTTGCCCGATCTGGAATAGGCTGCTTATCGGGTATCACCCGTCGGCATGGGCCTTTTGTGCGCGCCGAAGCTTGGCCCCAGAGCCAGCAACCTGCCCCGCCCCTCCTGCCGCACTCCAGTACCGCCCATCCTCCCCGATAATCACAAAGTCGATCGCCGGGATTCCAAGCAGTTCACCCGCCTCCTTCAGTTTCCCGTTGACCTCCTCATCCTCGCTGCTGGGCTCGATGTTGCCGCCGGGATGGTTGTGGACCAGGATGATACGGACAGCGTTGTTCAGGATCGCACCCTTGAACACCTCCCTGGGGCTGACCAGGGTCGAATTCACCGTACCGATCGAGACCACCTCCTCGCCGATGGCTCGGTTCTGGCTGTCCAGATCAACGCGAATCAACCGCTCCCGGTCGTATCTCTCGAGGTAAGCGTATCGCCTGGCCACATCCTCTGAGCGGCCGAGCGCCGGCATCGGCTCCTTGATTCTTGTGCGAACCACCTCAAGTCGATAGGCGCCAACCATTCTGATCACCTTGCTCCGGCCGCGACCGCGCGCCGACAGAGCAGCCGTACCATGCCGTCTCTCAGCCTGTCCCACTCCGGCAGGCAGAGGGCCACCTGGCTTGTTGCCCTCGCGGGATCCGCGGACGGTATGCGGATACCCGCCATCATGAGGCGCCTACTTGCCTGAGCCACCCGCCGCGTTCGGGTTGCCCCCCGATCACTCATCCGTCAGCCACAGAGCATCATCACCAGCCATGCGTGTGTAACAATTGGGCATGAGTGATTGGAGCGAAACCATGCACAGCGAAAACGATGAACGCAAGCACGACGCGTTGCAGCAACACCCAGAGGCAGCTGCGCCAGCAGGTGCTTCACAGCACCGCACCGATCCTGCGCCGCCGACAGCGGTCAAGAGCAAGGGCTTCGCCGGACAAGGCTCCCCCTGCCCCGACTGCGGCAGCTTCACGATCAACCAGAGCGGCTGCTGGGTTTGCATGAGCTGTGGCTGGAGCAAATGCGGCTAGGCCGCCTGCAATTTACGCCCACTGGGCAATCGGGCGGAGGGCATCGGGGCCAGCCGCTTGCATGCAAGTATGAATTGAGGTGGCCCAGTAGCTCAGAGAGATTGGCAACGAGACGACCGCCTGCCGTGAAGGAACACCTGGCGGCTCAAGTACATGACGGAGTCAGCGATGCCCGTGCTTTTAGATGGGAATGGAGGATTCAGTCCCTGTCCAGAGTTGCTGACCGAGGCAGAGGCGATTCGGTACCTGCGGCTAGAAGCAGACAACAACCCTTCACGCACGCTGAAGTACTACCGCGAGAAAGGACTGCTCAGGGCCACCACGGTCGGTCGCCACCTCCTTTATCGTCGGGTCGAATTGGATCGTTTCCTGAAGTTGCAGACAGCAGGGAACGGGCAGACAGTTCGTGCGCGGTCGCGACGGTGAGATCGAAAAAAAGGGCTTGCGCGATGACGTCCAGGATAGGACAATAGAGGATAGCGGAATGTGGCAGGACCGGATCCTGGGCCGGAACTGGCTGCAAAAAACACGTTGTTCTCAGGAACAGGAAATCGAGGTGCTCATATGACTACGAAGGTCGGATTGTGCTACGACAAACGCAACAAGGGCCGGCCATGGGTGGCACGGTGGTTTGGTGAGTACGACACCACCACCGGCAAGCAGCGGCACTACAGCAAGGCCTTCGCGAGGAAACGCGATGCCGAGGCTTTCCGGGCAGCGAAGCAAGCCGAGCTAGTGCCGTTTTCGGTTCGCGACTTTCGTTTCCGTAAGTAATGTTAAAATAGGTACTTGCGCCATAGGGTTATCCACAATATATAGGGTCTCCGCGTGTTGATTTCTGCCGGATTTCGCCACGAG